>CAZOHB010000020.1:0-23598 GCA_964579345.1 uncultured Parasporobacterium sp. | reverse complement strand
ATCCCAGGGCGTTGTTGTTGAAGGCCAGAACTCCGTAACACTGAATGACGTTACACTGATCGCAAACAATAATACGAAGAACAGTGACAAATCCGATTACTATCAGGCGGTCATGATCTACCAGTCCATGTCAGGAGACGCGGATGAAGGAAATGCTTCCTTTACGATGAACGGCGGAACGCTGACCAATCTGAACGGCGATATCTTTTTTGTAAACAACACGCTTTGCGATATCAATCTGAGCAATGCGCAGATCGTAAATGAAGGCGACGGAATTTTCCTTCGTGCAGAAGCGGCCGGCTGGGGAAATGAAGGATCCAACGGCGGACATGTAACGCTGAATGCAAGCAGCCAGACCATCGATGGAGACATGGTCGTTGACGAGGTATCTTCCCTGAATCTGTATCTGACGGAAGGCAGTACCTTTGATGGCGCGATCAACTCCGATGGAGAAGCGGGAGACGTTTATGTGGAGCTGAGCGGCGGATCAACATGGAAGCTGACCGGGGACTCTTATATTACAAGCCTTACCTGCGACGCGGACAGCATTGATCTGAACGGATATACCCTGTACTTAAACGGCAAAGCCTATACGGCAGGCAGCGCTTCCTCCGGAGAAGCGATCGAAGTGGAAATCACAAGTTCCGGCGGCGGTATGGGAGAAGCACCGGGTGGTATGGGAACACCTCCGGAGGGCACAGGCGGACAGGGCGGCCCTGGCGGAACGCCTCCGGCAGGAGATCCACCTGCAAAACCGTGAGCGGACGAAGTGCCTTGGGGAAGTGATCTCCACGGGAAAACCGTGATGAAATAGCAACAGGACTGGCGCAATACATCATTGTGTCAGTCCTGTTTGGGTTTGAATAAAACAAGGGAGAGGAAATATCAAAATCTCTTATGCGATTGCTCCAACATGGGTATCCAGGATGGATCTGAGGGCAGACATGGAAGCGGTCCGGCTGTGAACGACGCGGACATCCTGCCCCTTGGTTTCCTGCTCCATGGAACGGAGCATTTTATGTGACACGGTGCTTGTAAATACGACGATCAGATCCGGCCGGCCGATGCATTTCATATTGCCGGAGTTTTTTGTAAATACTTTTGCCTTGCAGGAATACGCCTTGCAAAGATCGGAATACTGTCTCTCCATACGTTCATTTCCACCAACGATCACGATACTCATCGGAAACCTCCTGTTCTGTACAAATATTCTGCAGTTTGCAGAAAAAGCAATGTGCTGCGAAACCATCTGGCCTTTCGGAAAAGCATTCGGCCTCGTTATAAGTTAGCTAAAGCTAACCATTAAACTAAAAAAATAAGATAGATAAACTTGTATTTCGTTGAGAAACTAGCAGTTAGCTAAAGCTAACCTTGAAGAAATTATTACATATCTGACTCAATTTGTCAACAAAATCTAAAACAAGACATGCTGACGCGGCGCAAAGCTCCGCCCGGAGCAGAATCGCCACAATTATTCCAAATTTAAATTATTCCGCTATTACTGTTTACGAAAAAACAAAAATACATATAATGATATATATAATTAAACTCGTCTAAGAACATATTTTTTCGATACACTTTTTATATGTTTTATGGAGGTTAAGAAATGAAAAAGAGAAACCGGTCAATACTTTTGATCATGCTGTCATTGATGCTCGTGATCGCATTATGCTTAGGCACTGCGGCAACAGCATTTGCACAGGAGGAATCACACGAAGAGCTGGTGACAGCGATCAACAGTCAAGCAGCACAAACAGGAGCTTTTAATCTTAAGAGCTTAGATGGAACATATACTGCTCCGAGCGGCTCCAGGCTTGACAGTGTAGTTGATATCAACAGCAGCGCTGCTCCTGATATCTATGTCACAAATCAGGATACCAAATATACCAGCTATAACTATTCTGTGTATATGCCGGCCAAGGGAACACTGGAGATCGTATACTACTGCAGCGATGATGATCTCAGCGATGCATACTACTCCAGCAGTGATATGGAGTATGGACGGCAGTATACAGCCGCCGGCTCAGATGGAACGGTATATGGATATAAAACATTTTATGCGGCTGCAGCAGGATGGCATACGCTGAGCCTGTCTAATTCCGCTCCTGCTACCGGAAATGCGATTGCATTCAAGTTGTATTATGCACCGGCATCATCCAAAACGTTAAAGGCAACCAGTAAGAAACAGACCTATATCTTCGGCAACGCAGGAGACAACAAGACGGAAACGACTTTTAAGATCACCGTTCCTGCAAAGGGATATCTCACACTGAACATGGGTGAATATGGCGGAACGAGCAGCGTGTACTTTAAGACCTCAGGATTTAAGGGTTATGAATACCTTTCTTCTACAGATGCTGAGAGATATATCGGTGTTAAGAAGGGAACGTACACCATTAAAGTCAAAGGCTATGCTTCGATGGACGGCGTCGTTTACAAATTTACCAAGATCAAAGAAGGCAAATTCGGAACCAAGAAAGCAAACGCTGCAAAATTAACGAAGAAAAAAGTTCGCAAGGGCGTGATCGTAACCAACAAGAAGCAGACGCACTGGTACAAGATCGTAAACCCGAAACTGCAGAAGGTGACGCTGGTTGTGAACGGCAACAAATCTGTCGGCGGCGGAAACTATGGCGGATTCAAAGTTACGGTATATGACAAAAAAGGCTCGATGGGAAGCAGAACGCTTACTCACGGCTCCTCAAAAGGCGAATATTCGCTCTATACATTTGGTAAAAATAACAAGCTCGTTGCAGGAACCTACTGGATCAAAGTCCAGAGCTACAACAGCGGCAGCGGATACTTTACCGTGAAGTGGAAATAGAATGAACAGCTGAGAAATTAGCAGAAAACGAATTCTGCCTGAGAAGTGCCGGTGCGAAAGCGCCGGCACTTTCGTTTGTCCGGGAAACACGGAGCTGCCTCAGAATCCCCAAAGATTTCACGATTTACAGGTAGAAAAAATAGGGAACATAAGATAAAATAATCGCATGGATATTTTAATTAAGAGCGGTCTGGCTCTTCTTTTTGATGGGCAGACATTTGAATTGAAACAAAAAGACATTTATATTGAAGGAAACGAGATCCGTGAAGTCGCGGAACCGGGAAGCGCTGCTGCGCCGGAGGGCGTGAAAGTCATCGACGCGCAGGGCAAACTTGTGATGCCCGGACTGATCAATGCGCATACCCATGCGTACATGAGTCTTTTCCGGAATTATGCGGACGATCAGGCATTTTGGGACTGGCTTTCCGCCGTACAGGAAGTCGAAGAGCAGATGACTGAGGAGGACTGCTATTGGGGAACGCTTCTGAACTGTGCGGAGATGATCCAAACGGGAACGACCTGCTTCGTCGACATGAATATCAAGACGGCGAAGAAGGGAAAGACGAGCGGTCCGGAAAGTTCCTGCTCGGGAGCGGCCAATGATGCCGGGATGCGCGCGGTGATCACCCGCGGACTTTCGGGTGCGGCCAACGATGAAGATTCGCTGATCAAGTTTGGACGTACGATGGATGAGATCGAGACCTTCCGCGGAAATGACCGGATCAAATTCTGGTTCGGGCCGCATGCGCCTTACAGCTGCATGGCGGACTATCTGCAGAAGCTCACGGCAAAGGCAAAAGAGCTGGGAGTCGGTATCACGATCCATCTTTCCGAAAGCGAAAGCGAAGTCGAAAACATGCAGAACGAACACGGCGTTACGCCGATCCGTTATGTGGCGGATCTGGGCCTCTTTGAAGTGCCGACGATCGCAGCGCACTGTGTGCAGGCAACCTCCGACGACATTCAGCTCATGAAAGAAAAGAATGTCAGCGTTGCGCTGAACCCGAAGAGCAATATGAAGCTCGGCAACGGGTTTATGCCGGCGGAAGAGTTTCTCGAGGCGGGCGTCAATATCTGCCTGGGAACGGACGGCTGCGGAAGCAACAATACGCAGAACATGTTTTCCGAGATGAATATGGCGGCGCTGATCTATAAAGGCGCAAACAGGAAAGCCCAGTGCATCAGCGCGGAAGACGTTCTGAAATTTGCAACAGTGAACGGTGCGAAAGCGATCGGAATGGAAGGCAAGCTCGGCATTATCAAGGAAGGCGCGCTTGCGGATCTGATCATTTTAGATATCAACGAGCCGCAGTTCTATCCGTCCACAAATATCATCAGCGGACTGGTATATTCCGCGACCGGACGGGAAGTAGAGACCGTGATCATTGATGGCGAGATCGTTATGGAAAAGAACGAACTGAAAACAATCGATTTGAACCGGGTCTACAGTGAGTGCGAACACATCGCGGACCGTCTGGGAATGTTCCATTAGTTGAAAACAGGAGAAAATAAATTGAGCAGAATCAAAGATATTAATCTGGCAGAGAGTGGAAAACAAAAGATCGAATGGGTGCGGAGAAACTGTCCGCTGCTGCATTCGCTGGAGCAGGAATTTCAGGAGACGAAGCCGTTTGCGGGCGTTCGTATCGCGCTGTCTGTCCATCTTGAAGCGAAAACGGCATATCTTTGCCATGTGCTGAAAACAGGCGGAGCAGAAATGTTCATCACCGGAAGCAACCCGCTTTCCACGCAGGACGACGTCGCAGCGGCAGTCGCGGCGGAAGGCATGGAAGTCTTTGCGTGGTATGACTGCACGGAAGAGGAATACTTTGAAAATATCCGTCTGGTTTTAGAAAACAATTGCAACGTCATCATCGATGACGGCGGCGATCTTGTCCATATGCTGCACACCGAGATGCAGGACAAACTGCAATATGTGATCGGCGGCTGCGAAGAGACCACGACAGGCATCATCCGTCTTCGCGCGATGGCGCAGGCGGAGCAGCTGAAGTTCCCGATGGTCATGGTCAACGATGCTGACTGCAAGCATTTCTTTGACAACCGTTACGGAACTGGCCAGTCCGTCTTCGACGGCATCAACCGGACGACGAACCTGATCGTTGCCGGAAAGTATGTGGTCGTCGCAGGCTATGGATGGTGCGGAAAAGGCTGCGCGATGCGGGCAAAAGGTCTCGGTGCGAAAGTCATCGTCACCGAAGTCGATCCGGTCAAAGCGATCGAAGCGGTCATGGATGGATTTGAAGTCATGCCGATGAAGGAAGCGGCAAAGGTCGGGGATTTCTTTATCACCGTAACCGGCTGCAGCGGCGTGATCGATATGGAAGATTTTATGGAAATGAAAGACGGCGCGATCTGCTGCAACGCCGGACACTTCGATGTTGAAGTAGATGTACAGGCGTTAAGAGAGAACGCGGTCAAAACGCAGGAGATGCGCAAAAACATCATGGGCTATCAGCTGGAAAACGGCAGATGGATCTATATCCTCGCGGAAGGCAGACTTGTGAACCTGGCAGCAGGAGACGGCCATCCGGCGGAGATCATGGATATGAGTTTTGCGATCCAGGCACTTTCTGCAAAATATCTGGTTGAGCAGAACCGGGCCGGAAATATCCGGAACGGAAAGATCGTCCATGGAACAGCAGAAGATGTGCTGATCAAGGTTCCGGTTGAGGTTGACCGGGAAGTGGCTGAGCGCAAGCTCGCATTTCTTGGAAAAGAAATTGATGTATTAACAGAGGAACAGAAAAAGTATTTGGGGAGTTCAGGATTATGAAACACATTCAGTTAAGCATCCAGGGGATCGAAGATCTTCCGGAATATGAAATGGAACAGTACGCGGAGGAGGCGTTTTTCGCAAGAGATACGCTTCTGAGCAAACGCGGACCGGGAAGCGAATTCACCGGATGGGTGGATCTGCCGGTCAATTATGACAAAGAAGAATTTGCCCGTATCAAGACTGCAGCGGAAGAGATCCGCGCAAACAGTCAGGCGCTGGTCGTCTGCGGCATCGGAGGCTCTTATCTCGGAGCAGCGGCAGCGATCGATTTCCTTAAAGGCGGCATGCACAATCTGAAAGTCGCTTCCGGAAACAGAGAAGGACTGCAGATCTTTTTCGCGGGCAATAACATGAACCCGACCTATATCAACGACGTCCTGGAGCTCGTGAAAGATAAGGATTTTTCCGTGAACGTCATCTCCAAATCCGGAACGACGATGGAAACCTCCGCTTCCTTCCGGATCTTCAAGAAGGCACTGGAAGACAAGTACGGAAAAGAAGAGGCAGCAAAGCGGATCTACGCAACGACGGACCGCCAGAAGGGTGCATTAAAATCCCTCGCTGACAAAGAAGGCTATCAGACCTTTGTTGTGCCGGATGATATCGGCGGACGCTATTCCGTCCTTTCCGCTGTCGGTCTTCTTCCGATCGCGGCAGCAGGCTGTGACATTGATCAGCTGATGGCAGGAGCGGCTTCCGTAAGAGACGAGCTTCTGAACGGCGAAGAAGAATATAACGAAGCGATCGCGTATGCGGCGCTCCGTCAGGAACTGTATGAGTGGGACAAACTGATAGAGATCTTTGTCAATTATGATCCGGATCTGCGCATGTTTGCCGAGTGGCTGAAGCAGCTGTTTGGAGAAAGCGAAGGCAAGGACGGCTACGGCATCTTCCCGGCTTCCTTAAACTTCACCAGCGATCTGCACTCCATGGGACAGATGATCCAGGACGGTGAACGCACGATCTTTGAGACCGTGATCAACGTCCGCAAGACACCGAAGGATATCGAGATCCCGGCGTTTGAAGAAGATTTTGACGGATTGAAATATCTGGAAGGAAAACCGGTCAGTCTGCTGAACCAGAC
Organism: uncultured Parasporobacterium sp.; assembly: GCA_964579345.1. Lineage (GTDB taxonomy): Bacteria > Bacillota > Clostridia > Lachnospirales > Lachnospiraceae > RGIG5612. Next base: position 16,893 of record CAZOHB010000020.1, on the reverse strand, counting down.
CGCGATCGCAGGAACGGCGAGCGCCCATATTGCAGGCGGCGTTCCGCAGGTCTATATCGAGATTCCGGACCGCAGCGAATTCTCTCTGGGCGAATTGTTCTACTTCTTTGAATATGTCTGCGGCGTGAGCGCTTATATTGAAGGAGTCAACCCGTTTGACCAGCCGGGCGTGGAAGCATACAAGAAAAATATCAAGGAATTGCTTGCGAGATATAAATAAACCGCTCAATCTTCTTCGATGATCTGGATCTCCAGATAGTCGAAGCCGGATTCGCCGATGAACGAATCCTTTGTGAAGCGGGTGCGGCTGACCCGTTTGAAATCGGAAATGTTGGAATCAAGCCAGATCGGGACACTGAGGTCAAATGCATGGCAGATTTCCTCAAGACCCGCAAAGACTTTGCCGGTACGGCTGACATCAGGATCTTCGTTTTCATAAACCGTATCCCGCAGCATTTTGTTATTAAGAAACAGCTTTCCCCATAATCTGAACATGGAAAGATTGTAGCACAGTAAAGGAAGTGATATCAATATGACGGATAAAATTATGCAGCTTAAAGAATGGGTCGACGGCAGTGATAATATCGTATTCTTCGGCGGCGCAGGCGTATCGACCGAAAGCAATATTCCGGACTTCCGAAGTGTAGACGGCTTATATAACCAGGAATATGATTACCCGCCGGAGACGATCCTCAGCCACACGTTTTTCATGCGGAACCCGGAGGAGTTTTACCGCTTCTATAAAAACAAAATGCTGATCCTGGATGCAAAGCCAAATGCAGCGCATCTGAAACTGGCACAGCTGGAGGCGGAAGGAAAGCTGAAGGCCGTAGTGACACAGAATATTGACGGACTGCACCAGGCTGCGGGAAGCAAGGTGGTCTATGAGCTCCATGGAAGCGTCCACCGGAATTACTGTATGAAATGCCGGAAATTTTTCGGGCCGGAATACATGGCAGCTGCAGAAGGCGTTCCGAAATGCGATGCCTGCGGCGGCATGATCAAACCGGATGTCGTGCTGTATGAAGAGGGACTGGATAATGAATGCATCAGCGGAGCGGTCAACGCGATCAGCCGTGCGGATGTGCTGATCATCGGCGGAACGAGTCTGGTCGTTTATCCGGCAGCGGGTCTGATCGACTATTACAGGGGCAACAAGCTTGTGCTGATCAACAAGAGCACGACCCCGAGGGACGGCATCGCCGACCTGATCATCAATGACAGTATAGGCAAAGTTTTTTCACAGATTTAGGAGGAAAGAACAATGGAAAATAGTTTTTTAAGCGGCGGAATTGAGGAACTTCAGCAGGCCAAAACGGCAATCCGTGAGGCGGGAGAACTCCAGTCTGCATATGATGCGGCAGCAGCTGCGGCATCTGCAAAAGAAAAAGATCTGGAAAGCCAGAAAAAGTATGTGGCAGACAAGATCAACAGTGCAGTAAAAGAGAGAAGAGGCCAGCTTAAAAAGACCCATGACGAACAGGTGGATCTTGCGACGAAAGATCTGAGAGAGGCGGAGCGGAAGAGAAAAGCGGCAAAGAACGATGCCGTTCAGAACCGTATTACCAATGAGACTTCGGATCTTACGGGACAGAACGAGAAGCTGAAGAAAGAGGCAAAGGCGATCCTGAAGGATAACAAGATGCCGGGTTTTGTGAACACCGCTTTCTTTTACTCCCTTTATGCGCCGAAACGCGGGATCGATTTCGTTGTATTTGTGATCACGGTTATTTTAGCATTCGGTGTGATCCCGAATATCGTATGCCTGCTTTTGCCGACCGATAAACTGATCATCAAGATCCTCGTATATCTTGCAATCGTTGTTTTCTTCGTTGCACTGTATTTTATTTTCTTTGCAATCTCCAAACGGAATCAGAAGGGACAGCCGATCGAGGAAGTCCGTGAGAAGAGAACGAAGATCAGAGAAAACAAAAAGCAGATCAAAAAAATGTCCAAGTCCATTATCAAAGATAAAGACGAATCCATCTATGGTCTCGAAGGTTATGATTCTGAGATTGCCGGATTCCAGCAGGTCCTGAATGAAAAAACGCAGCAGAGAGAGGACGCGTTAAAATTCTTTGATGAGCAGACAACGGCGGAGATCACGGCAGAGATCCAGCGGGAGAACCAGCCGGCGATCGATCAGCTGACTGCAGAGCTTGAAGCCTGCAAAGGTGAGCTGGAGGCAGCTAAGACGAAAGCGGTCAACGCGGCAACGGATGTGACAAACTCTTTTGAGATCTATCTTGGAAAGAAAAATACTTCTGTGGAAAAAGTAGACGGTCTGATCGGATTGATTCAGGAAGGCCGGGCAAAAACGGTAATGGAAGCGCTGGATATCCAGAACGGTGAGATCAAATAATGGATCAAAAGAGCCGGAGACAAACTACACATTCTAAAACAAATCGAAGATATTCGGTGAAAAAACATAAAAGAAGAATGACGATCACGATAATTCTGATTATCGTGGCAGTCGTTCTTCTTATTGCGGGCGGCTGGGCGTATTTTCATTTTCACACCTATGACAGCTACAGCGTACAGGCAAATTTGGACATTGCAAATTCGGACGAGCGCACCACATATGCGGCCTGTGAAGACGGATTTGTCAAATGCGCCGGCGACGGAATTACCTTCTTCGACAAAAAAGGAATCATCTGGGCTGAGACCTTTGAAATGACGCAGCCGATCATGGATACCTGCAAATCCTTCATCGCAGTTGCGGATCTGAAAGGATCGGATATTTACGTGTATGACGGAAGCGGCCTTGTCGGCAGATTTTCCGTTTCCCACCCGATCGTCGATCTGGAAGTGTCGGAGCAGGGCGTTGTTGCTGCGGCAACGAACGACGGGGCTTCGAACTATATTGAAGTCATGGACAAGGAAGGCAATGAGCTGATCTCGGCGAAAAGTGTATTTTCAGCCAGCGGTTATCTGATGGATATTGCGCTTTCTGAAGACGGCAGTTCTCTTGCCGCTGCGTTTATCTATGTCAGCGAAGGAACTCTGGAATCCAAAGTCGTCTTTTATGACTTCAGCGGAGAAGGCGAGATCACCGGAGGTTTCAACCAATACAAGGATACAGTCGTTACGGACGTGGAGTTTCTCAATCCGTCAACGGTCTGTGCAGTTGGAGACAGCGCGATCACGATTTATAAGATCAAGCCGACACCGACGATCGTGTATGAAGATCTTGCCCCGAGCTTTGAGATTCAGAGCCTTTTCTTTGGGGAAAACCGTCTGGGTCTGGTCGTAAATGATGAAAGCAGCGAGAACAGCTATACGATCAAGGTCTTTAACAACAGGGGAAAACTGATCGCGGACTGCGGAACCGACTTTACTTATAACCGGGCCGCATTTGCCGGAAACAATGTAGTGCTGTACTCCGTGAACGACTGTGAGCTCTACAGTTTTAACGGTGTGCGAAGATTCGCGTATACCTTTGATGAGCGGATCGAATATCTGCTTTCCTGCGGCAACGGCCGGAACTTTATTTATGCAACTGCTAACAATACGGAATTTATAAGGCTTAAGTAATGACAGCTTCATTAATCGCGACGATTGTCGTCATTGCCTTTTTAATATTTTTTGTGATCTACGGATATATCCGGGGGTTTCTTAAGATCATCCTTACAACCATGGCACTGGTCGTAACGATCGTGGCCGCGGGGCTTCTCGCGCCGACGGTTGCCGGCTGGCTGGAGACGACATTCGTCGGGAAAAACATCGACCAGCGGATCGGCAGCTATCTGGAAAAAACGATCGACAGCCCGGTGATCAACAACGTGGAGAAAGCACAGAATGCTGTGATCGAGAAACTTCCGCTCCCGAAATATATGCGGGAGGATATCCGCGAGAAAAATACGGCCGGCGAATATGTGGCACTTAAGGTCACGAACTTTACCGGCTATCTGAAAACGAGACTGGTGAAGATTATTGTGAAAGTCATCGCCTGCGTGCTTTTACTTGTACTGATCTATGTGATCATCCGGATCCTGCTGCGGATCTCCGGAGCGATCAACAGGATTCCGATCGTCGGTGGGATCAACCGGCTGTTTGGCGCAATCGTAGGACTTTTTGAGGGACTGCTGATCCTCTGGTGCCTCTGCCTGATCATCACGATGTTCGCAAGCACGAAATTCGGTATACAGGTGGTTGATGTGATCAATTCCTCCAAGGTTCTGAAATATATTTATGACCATAACGGAATTGCGATCGGTATCAATGCACTCACTCGTTCGCTGCTGTAGCAGCTTATCAGTTTAGTTAGGAGGAACATTTATGACAGTAAAGATCAGGCAGATCGCTGCAATTCTATTGACTGCTTTGGTCGTACTTTCGTTTTTGCCGCTAACCGGATCTTATCGGACCTATGCGGCGGAGAAACCCGGCGATATCAGTAATGTGAAGATCTACGGCGGGGTCATGACCTGGAATGCCTATTCCGGCGCGGTCGCCTACTGCGTGGATTTTGAGATGGGCGGGGACCTCCTCGACGTGACGGAATGCAAAGGCACTTCGTTTGATATTGACGCAAAGATGAAGGAACTGAAATATGCAACCGGCACCTATACGATCCGTCTGTATGCCTGGGATGCGGAGTATGAGATCCTGACGACGGAATGGACCGGAGTGTATCAGTTCGAATCTTCTTATAAACAGCTGAAAACACCGAAGAATCCAAAATGGTCCGGGCTCACTGCGACCTGGGATGCGGTAAAACGGGCAGATAAATATCTGATACGTGTTTACCGTGCGGATGACGATGACTATCCGATCCGCGTCTTTTATGTAACGGAACCGAAATGGGAACTGAAAGGCTCAGGCCTCAAGACCGGCCGCAACTATGCATTTACGGTGCGGGCAGAGAGCAGCGGCAACTATGCGAACAGCGCCTTTTCGGAGAAGACGGAGTATTCCGGTGCGGTCAAGAGCGCGGAGGTTACGGGCATTTCTTCCAAGATTTACACCGGAAGCAGGATCAATCAGAACCCGGTCGTTACGATCGCCGGTATGAAGCTGGAGAAGGATCAGGATTATACGCTTTCGTACAAGCGGAACCGGAGTGTCGGGACAGCAACGGTTACGATCACCGGCATCGGAGACTTTAAAGGAAGCAGCATCAGCAAAACCTTTAAGATCAAACCGCTGTCGACATCGATCAAAAAAGTGAAAAGAGGGTACTACTCTCTGGCGGTAAGATGGGGAAGGCAGAAAAAGACAATGGCTTCTTCCCGCATCAGCGGATACCAGATCCAGGTTGCAACGAACAAGGCTTTTGCGAAAAACCGGAAGACGGTAAAAGTGACGGGATATCTGAATAACAAGAAAACAATCACCGGCCTGAAGCGCGGCAAAACCTATTATGTCCGGATCCGGACGTACAAGACGGTCGGCGGCAAGAAATATTATTCTGCGTGGTCCGCGGTTAAGACTGGAAGGACGTATTAGAAAAGATTCGTAATCAGAAAATAATCTGGCTTACCAGACCAGAAATCAAGGCAGCTTATCATGGCGAAGAAGGAACAAAAAACAAATGCGATGCGGATCCTTGAGCGGATGAAGATTCCGTTTACGCATCAGGAATATGAGTGCGGGGAATTTACAGACGGAACGGACACCGCAGTTAAACTTGGACTTCCGATGGAGCAGGTGTTTAAAACCCTGGTGACCGTTGGCGCGGACAAACAGCATTATGTGTTTGTGATCCCCGTTAATCAGGAACTGGATCTGAAAAAATGTGCAAAGTCTGTGGGCGTGAAGTCTGTGCAGATGATCCACATGAAGGAACTGTTTCCGCTGACGGGATATGTCCGCGGCGGCTGCACGGCGATCGGCATGAAAAAGAAGTTCAAAACCCGCATCGACAGCAGCGCCGAAACACAGGAATGTATTTACATCAGCGGCGGCAAGATCGGATGCCAGATCCGTCTTGCCCCGGACGATTTCTGCAAAGCGGCCGAAGCAGAATACGCGGAGCTGACGCAGGAATAAGACAATCGGCAGTAAACGCCATGATTTTATACACAGAATTGAATCCCCCTAAACTGTGACATATGATTATAGACACAAAGCAAGAGGTCCCCGCTGTGTGGGGAAAAAGACGGTCGAAAACGGCCGTTTTTTGTACACAGAAACAGAGGTACCAGAACTGTGACGATTTTGATTAGACACAGAACAAGAGGTTCCTGCTGTGTGGGGAAAAATGAACTGAAAAAACAATGTCAAAACAGGGGTTGTCGCACAAATAAGTGCGGCGACCCCTGTTTGTTTTCAAAGATTAGCAGGTGCGTTTGCGGCAAGCTGCGAAAGATCAACTGGCAGGTGCGTTTGCAGTAAACTGCGTGAGATTTAACAGATTTACTTCAGGCGTTTGCAGCAAACCTGCGAAAGACTGATTGGCAGATCTGCGGCAAACCGCGCCAGGCTGACTAGCAGATTCGCGGGAGAAGTTCTCCGCCCGGCTGCGGAAGCAGGGTCTCGGAACCGATCTCGGTCGTAAGGACGACCTTGCCCGGATTTGCTTCCGTGATCTCTCCGATCACAGCGGCATTCGCTGTATATTTTCCTGCATGAAGGGTTTCGAGCAGTTTGTCGGCTTCGGCTTTCGGCGCGATCACGACCATGGTGCCTTCGTTTGCAAGGTAAAGCGGATCCAGGCCGAGCATTCCGCACATACCTTTTACAGCCGGATCGACCGGAACCGATTCGCTCTGAATCCGGACACCGACATTGCTTTCTGCGGCAATCTCATATAAGACTGTTCCGACACCGCCTCTGGTAGCGTCACGGATTACATGGATATCTTTGGTTGTGTGGATCATATCTTCCACCGCGCCCCAGAGAGGCGCGCAGTCACTCTTGATATCAGCTTCGATTCCGAGGTCTTCTCTTGCGAGCAGGATCGTAGCGCCGTGCCGTCCGACATCACCGGTCACGATCACGACATCTCCCGGTTTTGCAAAAGCGCCGGAAGTAGAGAAGCCATCTGTCAGTTTTCCGATACCGGTCGTTGTGATGAAGACATGGTCTACCTGACCTTTTCCGGCAACCTTGGTATCACCGGCAACGATCTTTACGCCGACTTCTTCTGCAGTCTTTGCCATCGCGGCCGCGATCTCTTCCAGCTTATCCATGGAAAAGCCTTCTTCGATGATAAACGAACATGTCAGATACAGTGGCTTTGCGCCCATGCAGGCGAGGTCGTTCACCGTTCCGCAGATGCTTAATTTACCGATGTTTCCGCCGTTGAATTCAAAGGGCGAAACAATGAAACCGTCGGTCGACATGGCGATCTTTCCGTCGCCGGTATCCAGAACCGCAGCGTCGTCCGCCGTAAAATACGGGTTCGAGAAATGCGCCTTGAAAACGGCTTCAATCAGTTCCGCGGTCTGCCGGCCGCCTGCTCCGTGTGCTAAAGTAACTTTTCTATCTGACATAATATCCTCCTGATTGTAATGTTTGTTGTTATTATAGAAAATCGTCAGGGGAGTGCTGCGAGCACACTGATTTCGAACATGACCCGGGCGAGCGTCCTTAGGCGAATCAAGACTCCGTGCTACAGATTCTTATGCGCGAGGCTAGTCGATCCGAGCGCGTTAGAAGCTGTTAGCGGAGGCTTTGTTGAGCCGTTGCGAGCAGTTCGAAATCAGTGTGCTCGCAGCACCCTTCCTGACGAAATTTTAATTAATACTATACTGATAATACGCGGAGCAGGCTCCCTCGTTGGAGACCATGCACGCGCCGACCGGATGCTCCGGCGTACAGACCTTGCCGAAGACTTTGCAGTCTTTCGGTTTGCACTTGCCCTGCAGGACATCGCCGCAGCGGCAGGCCGGATTCGGTTTGCCCTCGATCTTCGGAAGCGCAAGTTTGACCCTTGCGTCATAATCGCGGAATTCTTCGCGCAGCCGCAGACCGGAATCCGGAATGATCCCAAGTCCTCTCCACTCAGAATCGCAGGGCTCCATGACTTCGGCGATCGTCTTCATCGCAACCGGATTGCCTTCCGGACGTACGACGCGCGGATAGCAGTTGCGGAAAAATGGCTCGCCCTTTTTGATGCCCTGAACGATCACGGCGATCGCCGTCAGGAGTTCCTTTGCCGTAAAGCCGGCGATGACACCGGAGACGCCGTCCTTTTCCAGCAGATCCCGCGGATCTTTTTCCCCGGTGATCGCATGGACGTGGCCCGGATAAAGAAAGGCATCCGCAGATCCTTTCAACGCCTGATAGGCATTCGGCATCGTTTTATTTGCAGTCAGGATCGAGAAGTTCGTAAGCCCTTCCTCTTTTGCCTTCTTAACAGTCAGGCAGGCGATCGGCGTTGTCGTTTCAAAACCGACGGCAAGGAAGACGACCTCCCGGTCCGGATTATTCTTTGCAATGTCCAGGCTGTCCAGCGGGGAATAAACCATCTTGACCGTTGCGCCTTCCGCGCGGGCAGCGGCAAGAGACATTTTGGTTCCCGGGACACGGATCAGATCTCCGAAGGTACAGATGATCGCGTTCTTTTCGAGCGCCAGGTAGACTGCCTCGTCAATATAGCCGACCGGTGTTACGCATACCGGACATCCGGGGCCGGAGATCAGTTCGATATTTTCAGGAAGAATATTCCGGATTCCGAGCCGGAATATCTCGTGGGTATGGGTACCGCATACTTCCATAATGCGGATCTTCGGGCCGTCATAACTTTCGATGATCGCCCGTGCTTTTTGAATCGTATCACTCATAATCAGTCCTCACAAATCTACAGTATTTCAAGTCCTGCACCGGCAGGGCCTGACGGGAAAATCTTTTTGAATCGGAACGATTACAGCAGAGAGTCCATGATATCGTCGGTCTCTTCGCTGTCGTCTCCGCTGATCTTTGCGATCGCGATGCCGGCATGCACCATAACATAATCGCCCGGCTCGAGATCATCGAGCAGTTCAGCGGAAACCTCACGCGTTGCGCCGGACGCATCGATGTACGCCATGCCGTTCTTCAGTCCCACAACTTTTCCTGATAATCCTACACACATGATAAAATCCTCTTTTCTTTTATTTTACTGAAATCAGTCTAAATCTTCTTTTGCTTCCGGTATTTGCCGGAACGTGCAGCGTGCGCAAACGCGCCATTTTCATAAAACACCCGTGGCTTATTTTTCTTCGCCGGAATGATTGAGCCTGTACATTCCGTAAGCGGCCTGGCCAAGTCCTAAGCTGCCGTCGTTCGGCGGTGTCAGGGAGTGGCGGTATACGGTAAATCCCGCGGCGCGGAGTTCCTCGTCGCAAAGACGCAGCAGCAGTGTATTCTGAAAGACGCCGCCGGTCAGTGCGCAGGAGCGGATTCCGGTATCCTGCGAGATCCTGCGGACGGCCTCGCAGATCTGCTTTGCGAGAATATAATGGAACGCATACGCCAGTTCTTCCTTTGGAGTTCCGCCCAATGTTTCATCAACAATATATTTTACCAGCCCATCGGTCGCAAGCAGGAGTCTGCCGTCTTCTGCAGTCTTCATCCGAAGCAGCGCAAGCTCGGAGATCTTTTGCTCCAGCTCTTTCTGATGCGAATCGGCTGCTTCCGGTCCGCGTGCCGGGAGGCTCTCTTCAAAACCATCAGCGGCAAACTGAAGGGAGGTCGAAGCTTCGCCTTCAAAGGTGGAGCTCCTCTTGATATTTAATATCGCGCTGACGGCGTCAAACAGACGGCCGCAGCTCGTAGAAGTAATCGTATTGAGGTTGGCAACTGCCATGTTTTTGATCAGCTTGTAAAGGGTCGGAGTGCAGAGGTCCAGCTCCCTGATGATCTCTTCATCGTGTGGTCCGTAAAGGGAACGGATCATGGAAGCTGCGATCCGGAAACCTTCTTTCGAAGCGATATCGCCGCCGACATGCGCAAACGGCGCAATGCTGCCGGCCCGGGTAAAGCTGCCGTAATCGCAGACCAGGAATTCTCCTCCCCAGATCGTCTCATCCGTTCCGAAACCGGTTCCGTCAAAGGAAACGCCGATCACTTTTTCTGCTTCCGGAACATCGTTTTCCGCCATGCAGGAGAGCACGTGCGCAAAATGGTGCTGCACTTTCAGAACGGGGAGTCCCTGTTCTTCCGCAACCAGCGTCGTATTGTAGCGCGGATGCAGATCGCACACGACCAGCTGCGGCCGGTTCTCCAGCAGTTCTTCCATGCGCGTAATGGATTCGCGCAGCGCATTCACGGTTCGGATATCTTCCATGTCGCCGACATACGGGGACTGGTAAAGCAGGTCGTCCTTTGCGAGACAGAACGTGTTTTTCAACTCTCCGCCGACAGCAAGGACCTGACCTTTCCAGCCTGCGGTCATCATGACCGGAAGCGGCGCGTATCCGCGGGAACGGCGGATCATATAGGGCTCTTTCCGGTAAAAATCCATGACGGAATCGTCCGCCCGCAGCCGGATCTTCCGGTTGTGGGAAAGGATGATGTCGCAGAATCCGGCAATCTCTTTCAGCGCGTCTTCGTCTGTCCGGCAGATCGGAGCGCCGGAAACGTTTCCGCTGGTCATCACAAAACAATCCGTCGGCATCTCGAAGCCGTCGTTATAATCAAACAGCAGCATCTGCACCGGTGCGTAAGGAAGCATGACTCCGACCTTCGGATTTCCGGGAGCAACAGAAGCGGCAAGCCGGCTTTCGCTCCGGCGTTTCAGCAGGATGATCGGCTTCTGGTAGCCGGTCAGTTCTTTTTCTTCGAAATCAAAATATTCGCATTCGCGTTTTACCGTCTCTTCATCACGCATCATCACAGCGAATGGTTTTATCGGGCGCCGTTTCAGCGTACGCAGTCTCGAGACCGCGTCTTCGTTCGTTGCATCACAGCAGAGATGGAAGCCGCCGATGCCTTTGATCGCAACGATCTTTCCTTCTGCGATCGCGCGGCGGGCAAAGCTGATCGCCTCCCGTCCCCGCTCACTGCGGCCGAGCAGATAGACTTCCGGCCCGCAGTCGTTGCAGCAGACCGGCTGCGCATCGTATCGCCTCGTTTCCGCATGGGTATATTCATACTCGCACTGCGGACACATCGGAAATTCGCCCATGCTGGTACGTACCCTGTCGTACGGCATCGAATCGAGGATCGTCAGCCGCGGTCCGCAGGCAGTGCAGTTAATAAACGGATGCATATATCTCCGGTTGTTCGGGTCAAAAAGCTCCTCCCTGCATTTCGGGCAGGTCGCAATATCCGGTGAAACAAAGATATCGCCGCTTTCTTTTTCGCTTTCAATGATATCGAAGGCCGTAAACCCCCGGTCTTCGGATTCATTGACGTCGATCTTCAGGATCGCGCTCCGCTCCGGCGCTTTCTCCTCGAGATCATTCAGGAAACGTTCCAGATCCGGGATGCTGCCCGCGGCAAAGATCTCCACATAAGAGCCTTTGTTGGCAACGCTTCCCCGAATCCCGTTTGCATCGGCGATACGGCTTACGAAAGGCCGGAAGCCGACGCCCTGAACGATCCCATACACACGGATCATGAGATGCTCTGATGAAATTTTCTGTATATTTTTTTTATCCATAATTACCAAATCGTTCCGGAGACGGCGAAGTGATCACAGTCAATAAAAGTCCCCGGAAAATCTTTCAGTGCTCTGCGGAACATGTGATCTCCGATCACGGCATCGAATGCTCCCTGCAGGACAAAATCAATGAATTCGTTTTCGGTTTCAAAATGCACATCTGCTTTTTCGGAAAGCTTCGGAACCAATTTAAACCAGGTTCCGCAGACCACATCGGAAGCGCCTGCGCAGAGCAGTTCTTTTCGGATCCCGTTCGCCATGACCTGCTGATGAACGACAAGAACCCGTTTTCCTTCCAGGCTTTTCAGCTCTTCTTTCAGTGCATCTTCCAGAAGCGGATATTCAATCTCATAAGGAGTACCAAACGTTTCTTTCAGGTATTCGGCGGTCTTCAGGGCTGCCGGGGAGACAACGATATTTTTCGTAACGGATCCGGCTTTCTTTACAGCGTCCAGACCGTCGCCCATGCCGTAACATAAGACTTCCTCAAATCCTTTGCCCTGATAGATCCGTTCCAGCTCTTCTTTTACTTCCAGCCGGTTTACGTCAAGCGGGATCAGTCCGAGAATGCCGACGGATTTTTTGCTTTCGGTTGTTTCCGGCTTTTCTGCAAAGGTGCGGAAGAGCTCGGAATAAGCTTTTTCTGCGCCGTCATCATAAAGACGGGTTCCCGTACATTCAAGTGCAAGGACCGGCATGCCGCATTTTTTCTCCGCCATCCGGCGAAGCGCTTTGTAGTCGGTTGCAATCACGGCAGGCACCGGCGTTCCGACGATTGCAGCAAAGGAACCGCCGAGCTGATCGGCTGCGCTTTTCAGCTTTTCGATCAGACGGTCATCCCGTCCTAAGATTGCATCCATATCCCGGAGGCCTGCGCTGAAGACAGCGCTGGAGTTTCCGAACCAGCGCGGCTCGTCAAAACCGCAGATATTTCCGGTACACCCTCCGGCATCACAGATCACGATGATCCCGCCGTAGGTATAAAGGGCAGCAACGGCTCCGGACTGATCCGGCGCAAAAGGAGAAAGACATTTTAAAAGCCCCTTCATGCAGACACCTCCTTTTCAGCAGCTTCGTTCTTGCAGGCTGATAAAACACTGTCCAATAAACGGAACAATTTTGTAACACCTGCGAAACCGAACGGCTTGTTTTCCTCGTTGAACGGAACGTTCGGACAGGAGCTGTTGTAGAAAGCAGCATCTTTTCCGATCGAAACGTCTGCGGTGATCTCGCTGCAGTCGTAATTCAGCATCGTCGGAGAAAGATTGGTAAAGATCTTTGTGTCCGGACTGAGTGCCGCCAGATTTTTAATGTAGATAAAATTGGAATCGGACACCGTGCCATAGATCTCCGTTACTTTGTGGCCGTATCGAAGAAGGGCAAGCGCCATTTCAAACGGATCTCCATTGATCCATTCGCCGACGGCGAAACGGAGGCTTCCGTGTTTCTGATAAAAGGTATTGACCGCTTCTTCTGCTTCGGCTTTATATTGACTGTCATCCAGTGTTACACCGATCGCGCTTGCGAACAACTCATACTGGTGATGGATCTTATCGATCTGATAAACGCGGGAAAGCTCGATCGAAGGAATTCCGAGGCGCTTGCGGATATCTTCCGCCGCATGTCTGCTTTCCGGATTTAAAATAATATTAAAATTCGCTTCCGCCATTTCCTGATAGGCCTCGAAATCCGCACACCGCGCCAGCTCGTTGATCCGGGTGATGCCGATGCTCTTTAAAAGCGGATAAATTTCGCAGTCATCATCAAGCGCTGCGAATTCCCCAAGCAGGTTCACAGCTTTCGGATTTTTCTTCCGGGTCTCAAGAAGAGAGTAGACGGTTTTCCGGACAGCGACCATCGGCGGGATCCGTCCTTCGCGTGTCAGCGCATACATATAGCAGGGAAGGACAGGGACACCTGCATAGTCGGACGCTTTCCGGCAGACCCGCTCCATGTCGGTGCCGAGAAGCGCATCCACACAGGTGATACAGATCATGACGCAGGAAGGCTTCTCCGGAAGAAAGTCCACGACTTCTTTTACTGCTTTGGAAATTTTGTTCAGATGGCGGCCGGTGACAATATCCGTCTCGTCCTGCAGCAGATAAAAGAATTTATCGCCGAGTCCGCCCGGTGCGTTCAGCAGCTGGGTATTTCTGCCACAGCAGCCCGGAGCGACCAGAAGCATGACGGATCCCGGAACGGAAAGTCCGGCCCGCTTGACACCGAAACCCTGCGCGCCGGGTGAGTTAAACGCCAGCGTTGCGGGGGAACTGTATATCAGATGTTTGGCAGAAAGAAGCTCGTCCGGCACATTGTTTTTGCCGCGCGCCGCAAGTTCTTTTGCTGTAATGGAATAAACGTCGTTGTTCGTCATTGGTATATCCTGTTCTTTTCTTTTATGGTCAAAGGTCATCTGCCTTGTGATTGCTGCAATCGTGAAAACGGATCAGTTCTCCAGCAGCTTTTTTGCCAGAGCGATATAGGTCTTGCTGATCTCGAGCTCCGGATCTCCTTCGATCACGGTCATGCCGCGGTCTTCACAGCGAATGATGTCGTCGCTGCGGGGGATGTCTGCGATGATCTCAAGCCCGTTCGCTTCCGCGAAGGCGGAGACTTTTTCATATTCGTTCTCGACATTTCTTCGGTTCAGCACGATCCCGCGAACCGTTGCGTAGCCGCGGTCCTCGAAATTGCGGACGGCGGTATTGATATTGTTTGCTGCGTAAAGAGCCATCTTCTCGCCGGAAGTCACGATCAGGATCTGTTCTGCGTAGCCTTCGCGGATCGGAGCTGCAAAGCCGCCGCAGACAACGTCGCCTAAAACATCATAAAGGACGACATCCGGCTGATAGGTCTCAAACAGTTCCAGCTCTTCCAGTAAGGAAAAGGTCGTGATGATCCCGCGGCCTGCACAGCCGAGTCCGGGAGTCGGTCCGCCGGTCTCGATGCAGACGATTCCGCCGAATCCTTCTTTTGTGATCTCTTCAATCTTTTCCGGTTCTTCGTCGTGCTCCCGGATATAGTCCATGACCGGCTGAACGGGGTGACCGCCGAGCAGGTTCATCGTGGAGTCTGCTTTCGGGTCGCAGCCGATCTGAATGACTTTCTTTCCGAGTGTGGAAAAAGCAGCTGCCAGATTGGCTGTAGTTGTGGATTTTCCGATTCCGCCTTTTCCGTAAATTGCGATTTTTAACATTTTGTTTTTCTCCGTTGCTTTTATGTAAATGCGTTTAATGCTGTATTTGCTCCATCAGGGGCGACAGGTCTGAGATCAGAACCGGAGCCTCCTTTTCAAAGATCCTGCCGGAAAATGCCGTGTGCGGCAGGTTTAAAAATTCCTTATCCGGGCAGAGCGGCCGGTAAAGCGGATCTGCGATCACAAGATCTGCTTCCTGCAGCCGGCTGCGGATCGTTTCCTCTTCCGGCGTCCGCAGGTCGCCTTCTCTTAAAAGCAGAGATTCCGTATCCAGCGGGCAGAGGACCTTACAGTTCAGATCCGGATATTCCATTTCGATCGCGGAAGCAAGGGAAACGCTTAGAATGCTTTCTCCGATGACAGCGACCTGTTTTTTCTTTTCACTTCCATAGGTGATCTTTGCAGCGGCATAAGGAACCGTTGACCTTGGTGTAAAAGCCGCCTGGTAAATACTGCTTTCCAGAAGCTTTGGAAAGACGCTGCCGTAAGGAACGCCTACGATATAAGGAATACCGAACCGCTTCTCCAGCAGTCTTGCGGCCTCGAGTCCACCGTAGGAGATGACCAGATTGACATGCGCTGAGGATGCAAGGAAGATCTCTTCCAGTGTGCAGCCCATGGCAAAACAACATCCGGGTTCGAAGCCTCTGCCGGAAAGCCATTTCCGGATCGCCTCGACCGTTCCATTCACGGAAAAATCCAACGGGGTTGCACCGAGGATATTGACCCGGATCCGATCCGTCGGTTTCGGAGCGGACTCAATACAGAAACGATCCGCGATTTCCTTCAGTGCCATGGAAATACCCTGTGTATAGTATTCCATACCGTTTGTCTGAAAACCGAAACAGAAACGCCCGGTCTCCTGTTCCACGATATTGGCGATCGCTTTGAAATCCGTGCCCGTCATATAAGGGATCGGCGCGCCGACGATCGCGATAAAAGCCGGATCTAATTCTTTCGCGGTTTCGGTCAGATCGCGGATCAGTTTTTCATCATCGCCCATGATCGCTTCCATTTCCGAAATCGCGGAAATGTAGATCATGCTGTCGATATCGTACCAGCGGGGTTCATCATGTGTTGTATAAGTGGAGTTGCATCCGGAAGCATCGTGCATGACGATCATGCCGCCGAGCTCATACAGAGCAGAGCAGACACCGAATTCGTCCGAGGAATAGGTTGATGTATTGACGACGACCTGTTTCATATACAGCTTTCGCATCCGAAGCCTTTCTTCTGGATGATCTCCTTTCTGTCTTTTGTTTCTCTATATGCGTCCTGTATCAGGGACATGATCTCGCAGATTCCATTAAAACCAAAGTATCCGCCGCTTTCCGCAACATTTACGAAATGGTCGGTGCCGCGGAAATACGCTGCTTTCTGTCCGATTGCAAGGACAGGATTCTCTGCAGCCTCATGCACGAAGCGCATGCCGGGGCGGTTGGTCGGTCGGATCACAAGCTCAGGAAAGTGTTCCTGCAGATATGCAAAGTCCTGTTTGTCATCGGCAGCAAACGCATCAGCGTAAATCTCTGTCACATGGAAGCCGTGCTCGAGAAGCATCCGAGCAAAACTCAGCGTCCGGAAGGTGAAGGTATAGTCGATCACGATCTCTGTATCTCCCAGCAGCTCCTTCGTTTCCCGGATCGCAGCTTCAGCTTCTGCAATTTCATCTGAAAAATCCGGAGCCGGAATCTTCAGAAGGGAAGCAAGCGCCTGATAGTTTTGCATTAATTCTTCTGTCCGGAAGCTGAAGGTCAGGTAGCAGTTTTCCGTACCGATTCTTTTTGTAAGGCTTTCCGCCGCCATCTGTACCAGCGGCTCATAATAAATATTTAATCCGGCTTCCGCCATCGCGAGATATTCGTCAAATGTTTTGCAGTCATGAATCCCCCGGAGCAGGATGCCGTTTTCTTTCAGCCAGCTGCGCAGTTCCGCCTTTTCATACAACGGAAGGTTGCTTCCGATCAGATTCACTTTTTTCGGATCTGTCGTTTCCGGCTTTTTCCACGCAGCATACATTTGCTCGCGCATTTTCTGATCCGGTGTGACACCGCTTTTTCGAAGCGTCGGGATCATATAGCAGTCAACAAAGCAGATCTCCGGAAACATCCCGGCCAGCGTATCGAAAACGAACTGCTGGTCATATGCCAGGAAGAAATGCTGACAG
>CAZOHB010000019.1:20041-24000 GCA_964579345.1 uncultured Parasporobacterium sp. | reverse complement strand
CTTCATTGTGCTCCACAAGCTTTACGATAATCATGAATCTCTCCTCCTTATAATTTTGGATTTCACCTGTAACAAGCATATCTGGATTTCAAAATATGTCAACCATAACTGATTTATTCGTTGCGCCGCCCATTTTATTTGATTTATAATTTATGCAGCAAAGCTAAATTAAATCGGATCTGTTTCCTGTCGCTTCGCCGGCATGGTTTTCATCTGCTTAGGGCGAATCCGCACAGGGCATTTCCACGACTGTTAAATGTTTAAAGGGGAATCGAATTATGCAGAAGAACAACGAACCATTGGCCGCAGCAAAAACGCGCAAGCTTGTAAAGGGGCTGGCCTTTTTCCTGCTGATCATCTTTGTTACGACCAGCGTCCTCGGGTTAGGTGCAACAAAGGTGCAGGCGGCAACTCCAAAGCTCAGCAAAAAGTCCGCCACGATTTATGTTGAGCAGACCCTGAAGCTGAAGGTGAAAAACAACAGCCTTCCTGTTACCTGGAAAACAAGCAACAAAAAGATAGCGACGGTATCCAAAAAAGGCGTCGTTACTGCGAAGAAGGCCGGAAAAGTAAAAATCACCGCAAAGTTCGGTTCCAAAAAGCTGGTCTGCAAGATCACAGTCAAGAATCCGAAACTAAGCAAGACCAAGGCCTCGCTCTTTGTAGGCGATAAACTGACACTCAAGGTGATCAAGACCTCGAAAAAGATCACCTGGTCCTCGAGTGACAAATCCGTGGCGACAGTTTCCAAAAAGGGTGTGGTCACTGCGAAAGGCTCCGGAAAAGCAACCATTACGGCAAAGTTCGGCAAGTTTAAGAAAAAATGCGTTGTAAACGTTTCCTACAAGGACACGATTAAACTGAACGACCTTGTAGTTCCGGTTGAGGAAGAAGATGTTGAAGATTTCACAGAGCATGTTGAGAACGTATCAACGACCGTAAAGACTACGGAATACGGAGAAACCTATAATTATCAGATCACGATTGATAAGGATGCAGAAATCGTGAAGGATCTGGAGAATGGGGAGATCAAAGAAGGGGATGTCATGATGATCCCTTCCTGCGACCGTTTCCCTGCAGGTTTTTACTTCACGATCGTTTCCTACGAGATCAAAGATCCGGACTGCATCATTATTGCAAGACAGCCGGAATTTGACGAGCTCTTTAAAGACGAAGGTACGATCAATTTCAATCAGGGAATCTCCGCCGAAGATCCGATCGCTTTTATCATGACCGGTGACGGCGACCTGTTCTCCGGAGACAGACTTGACAGCTACCTGGCAGGCAATATCGTTCCTGAAGGGACTGATACGAAAGCAGCTTCAATCGGACTCGCAGAAGACGATCAGCCGTACTCAAAGAAGATCTTCCCTGAAGGGATCAAGTTCACACCACATGCTGAAAAAGACACCGACGGAACGTTCACTCTGCAGATCCAGATTGAAGACAATATTGTTTACGATAACGATAAAAACGGAAAAACGACGAACGACCAGCTCCTCCTGGACGGAACGATGGGCCTCCTGAACATTGATCCTGAAGGAAAGATCACCTTCGGTAAAGGACTCAAAAGCGTGATCCCGGAGCAGATCGCGTTTGGCTTAAAATACGATACCAAATACGACCTTCAGTTTAAAATGCAGTCGGCATTTGATCTGAAAAAAATAGCAAAAGAGATCCGCGAAGAAAAGAAAAAGGAGACCTATAAGAAGTATCTCCCGGGACAGGATTTCCTGGGATACACCGTAGAGATGAACGGCGTTGATATGGACGGACGGTTCTTCCTCGGCGCGATAGGTTTAAGGGCAGGCGCTCCTTTTGCCTGCGCAGGTCTGAACCGGGTCGTCAGCTATGATCCTGTTTACTTTATCGCTCTCTATGTCGCGCTTGACGGAACGATCTCCGTTGAGGGAAGCATCGGGGTGAATTACGAATCTCACGTGGAACGCGGATTTGATTTTTACGACTCCAAGAGTCCCCGCGTTGCCCACGACCATGCCTTTGATAAAAACACGACGGTCGTAGGTTCCTATATGGTCGGCACTTACGAAAAAGAGGTTGCAAAGGGAACGAAAGATGAAAAACCGGAGACAAAAGTCGGTTTCACAATGAAAGGTAAGATCAAATCCGATTTCGGCATCGGCGTTGCCGGCGGTGTATCCGTCAGCAACCTCATCCCAGGCGATGTATTCGGAGAGATCTCTTCCGGATTTAACGGCACGATCGAAGGCTCCTTCTACGGCATGACCGGAAAGACAACGATCAAGGACTTTTTCGGGTCAGACCTGAGGCTGCTCCTGGACAACACGGTCAAATTCCGTTGGGGACTTGAATTCGCTTTTGCTGTTCGCGTCGCCAAGAAAAATATGTCAGTGCTTGATGTGGATTACGATGCAGTTTTAAATTGGGAAAAGATCCTGCGGCAGATGTCATTTGAATATCCAGGCGCCACACTGAACGGAAAGATTTACGACTGTGAGATCAATTATATGAAGGGGCATGATCCGGTCGAGGATATGAAAATCTTCCTGTTTAACAAAGCACAGTTTAACCCAAGCGAGACCACCGAGATCAATGTCAACGATATCCCAAGAGAGGCCCTGAACGATATCGAGCCGGACGGGGTAGCCATTTCCATGGAAGACGGCAGTTATCAGATCGAACATCTTGTAAAAGGAAAATATGTCGTACTGATCCGAAAAGACGGCTGGCATGACAAGATCACGGAGCTCAATATTACAGCAGACAGCGATGGTTTTGCCAAAGACCAGTATCAGGATTATTACGTCTATCAGTATAACTGGCTCGATGAATGCGCACCGGTCTCCTATAATAACGGCGACAGCCACGGAACCGGAACGACCTATGACGGAGGCAACAAGGACAAATATATGACCATGTCCGGCGTTTATTACAGCACGGGCTTCTCCATGAATAACGGAAAATTAGGGAACCGGAGGAACTCTTGACGCACTCTTCAATCTGGACGGAAAATACTCTGCCTTGGATGTCCGGGTGGGTCACCTTGATGACACAAGTCTGCTGAACGGAACGCTGAGTATCTATCTCGCAAATACCGAGGAGGATGTCTGGACCGATGACTATCTTGTAGAAACGTTCCAGCTGAACAGTATGGATGCAAGCCAACGGATCCATATCAATCTTCTTGGCGCAACCTACGCCCGCTTCTCTCTTAAGAAGACCCAGTGGGATAACTGGTGGAACTCCTCCTTCGGATTTGTTGAAGGCGTATGGACCAGAACAGACGGTACGGTCAGCCCTTACAATACTACTGTATTCAAGGATCCGTATGAAGGCCGCAATATGACGGATACGAACTTCCTGAATATTGTACCAATCTTTTTAGGATACTCCTGCAAAACATATAATGGAGGAAACGAAACCTTCCAGCTCAAAGGTTCTGACGAGATCTACGATACCGGCTTTACATTAAGTTCCTCTTCAGTCCTCGAAGCAAACGGACGAGGTAAGGCCCTGTTCTTCCCGGATGGACGCTTCAATTCACTTGATATGGATGTCGGATTTGTTCGCCAGCTGAAAAACAGTGAGTTTTATGTTTATCTCGACGGGGAAACAGAACCAAGCCAGACGTATACTGTAACAAAAGATACCATAACCCATGTATCGATTCCGCTCTACGGCGCGCGCAGTGTCCGGATCGAGATCAAGAATACCAATGATAACTGGTCAACAGACTGCTTCGGTTTCACAAACATCCGTTGGTACTAAAACTTAATAATAAGCACTTGCGCCGTCTGGCGTACACAGCAAACGGCAGGGAGCCATTCCCTGCCGTTTTTGTGCGAAGTGAGGGCCGCGGATGACGAGCCAGCTCGGCAGCCATTGCCCGAGAATAGAAATCATTGTTTTTGGATTTTTATCATCTTGCAGAAGGGACCCCTCTGTATGAGACCATTTGAAATAGCCTTGTAGAACGG
>CAZOHB010000019.1:0-19941 GCA_964579345.1 uncultured Parasporobacterium sp. | reverse complement strand
CATTTTCATGGTCTTGCAGAAGGGACCCCTCTCTGTGAGACCATTTGAAATAGCCCTGTAGAAAGGGGTCCATTTTCTGAGACATGTTTACAGCTGATTATTATTGTTTACAGTCGAAATTCCATGTATCAAAATCTTCAACATCCAAATTCAAACATCAAAATAGTTAGGGATCAGGAATTGTCCATCAGCCGGTAGGAAAGCTGCAGTTCAAACATCAGATCGGTATTGTTCAGGTCCAGGCCCGTCATCTCCTTGATCTGATTCAGTCTTCGGAACAGGGTCGTCCGGTGAATAAAGAGCGCTTCTGCAGCCTGCGTGACATTCCCCTGCTTTTCCAGCAAAGTCTGAAGCGTTTTCGACAATTCGTTCTCATGCGTCTTGTCATGTTCCAGTAGAACAGGAATCGCAGGATGGACCAGAAGGATCGGTTCAATCTCCTGCTCCCGGATTGCATTCAGCATAAAATCGAGACGGTAATCATCAAACCGGAAGTACCAGGAATTAGGATCTTTCCTGCTTCCGACTTCCAGCGCTTTTTCCGCCTCTTTGAACGCAGATGCAAGCAGTGTTGCATCGCCGAAACTGCTGCTCGATCCCGCACGGAACACATTCTCCCGCAGAAGGATCATCAGCTGCTGGGAGAATTCATACGCGTTCTGCGTGTCCGCATATAGTGTCCAATTTATCACCCACAATATTTTCTTCCCGGAAAAGACCGCACAGGAATGTCTCCAGTTCTGTTCCAGTTTCCGGGTCATGACAGGCATCGTATTTTCCACCTGTGTTTCCCAGCCGGCCGCATTATAAGGTTCCAGGCAAAGGACCTGATAGGTATTTGCCGGTTCCCACTGATACCCGAGGATTGCCTCGCGGATCTCCGCAGCTTCGGCAATATGTCCGTCAAGCAGCTGGTGGCAGATCAGATGGAGCCGGTCGTCCTGACTGCGGTAAGTCTGAAGCGATCCGCTGCGGATCATTTGAACAACGACGCCCGCAACATATTCCGCAATCTGTTCTGCTCCGGACGGAAGGGTCTCATTCCCTTCTCCCGGATAAACAACCAGCCTTGCATAGTAATAGCCGTCCACTTCAATGTTGATACAGTACTGCGAGGTTCCCAGTGTTTCCATGTAGTAATAAAACGGTTCTGACCGTTTCGCCACTTCATGAAATTCTTTAGCGACCAGAAGTTCTTCCATGATCTCTTCCGGATAATTGTCGCCAATCTTTTTTTGCAGAATTTCCACCAGATCCGGATTTTCATAAAGCAGAAGCATATCCCGGTCTACGATCGTAAACGGTGTCCTGAGAAGCCCCCGGATGATCTCCATGATTTCATCCACCTTCTGCTGCTCCAGTATCGCTTCCAAAATCTCATTCTGAACCTGGGTAAAATAGTTCCAGATCTGTCCGACGTATTCGGATACCTCGTCTGCCAGGTGCGCATTCTTTTCTTTATTCTCGTCCAGATTCGCATACGGGATCCAGAGGGAACTGAAGTCGCCTTCGGTCTCCTTTAATGCCTTCATAAGGATATAGTTCGGTTTATACTTCTTCTCTCCACAGAAAAGGAGCACTCCTTTTTTATCCGCATAGATATAAAGGACACCTGCTTCGGTCTCTTTCTGGTTTCGGAAGTGCTCGGACCTTTTAAGCTGCATCCGGTCAGCTCCGTGACAAATATGTTGCATATCGCCGTAGCGATCAAGTAAGTAAAATAGGATTCCTGCTGTAATTTTCAACGTTTTTCACCTCTGCAACATACTGTAGCACTCATGCATCGTTTTTTCAATACATTGCGGATTTTTTTCAAATCACCTCTTCTATATAATTCAATTATAGGATAAGTACGCACAAAACATTTTTCGATTTTTACAAGGAGGAATTTATCATGGGTGAAGAACATCAAATGCCTGCAGGAAACTTTGCCGCATTAGGCGAAAGAGTTGGAAGAATCAAAACCGCAATCGCCTGCGGACAGCCGGACCGTGTTCCGGTATGCCCGTTCTTTGACGGTGTCATGACCCGTTTCATGGGTGGAAGTTATGCGGATCACTTTTATAATCATCAGAGAGCTTTTGAATGTGCCCTCGCATTTTTAAACAAGTATCCAAATGTAGATTCAGCCAGTGTTCCGCAGCTTTTCAGCGGACTTGCCAATGAATGGGCCGGAACCCGCATGATCGACTGGCCGGGAAAACCGGGAACCAAGGTTGATAACTACAGTACCCATCAGATTCATGAACTTGTTTTATTAGAGCAGGAAGAATATCCGGAGCTGCTTTCCGACTATACCGGCTTCATGCTCCGCAAATATATCCCGCGTGCATTCCCGAACATTCAGGGAACACAGAATATTTATTTTGCTGATGCAACCTTTATGGATGCCAGTGCGCTGAACGGACTTTATAATCCGCAGACTCTGGAAGCAATGGACCTGATCCGCAAGATCGGCGAAGAGCAGAATAAGGCATTCGGCATGACGATGCAGATGTCGGGCGCGGTCGCCGGCATGGGATATCCGACCCTGATCACCGGTGCTTCTGAAGCTCCGTACGATATCCTGGGAGATTATTTCCGTGGAACGCTTGGTATTTTTGAAGACATCATCGATGAGGATGTTTATCCGATGGTATTGGAAACCGTAAACCGTTTTGCAGATATGCAGATCGGCAGACTTCAGTATCTGCGTTTCCTTGATATTCCGTTCAAGATGGTCTTCTTCCCGCTTCATAAGGGCATGGATGGTTTCATGAACGACAAGCAGTACGAAGAGCTCTACTGGAAACCATTAAAGAAGATTATCATGGCTCTGATCGACATGGATGTTATCCCGTGGATCTACGGCGAAGGCCCATACGATACACGTATTGATTTCCTGACAGACGTTCCGAAAGGCAAAGTGCTCTATCACTTCGAGAAAGTGGATATGAAACGCGCAAAAGAAAAACTTTCCGGCATCGCCTGCATCTCCGGTAACCTTTCCATCTCCAGAATGGAATTCGGAACCAAAGAGCAGATCATCGACGATACCAAGTATCTTCTTGATAACTGCGCTCCGGGCGGCGGATACATCTTTGACTTTGACGGCTGCTTAGAGAATGCAAAAGAAGAAAACATCGACGCAATGTTTGAGACGCTGGATAAGTACGGAAAATATTGATCATTTAATATTTCTAAACAATCGATTTCACAGCAATGAATAACAGTGCTCCTAAAGGGGCTGTCGCGATAGCAAATCGCGGCAGCCCACTTTTATGAAAAAATTTATCCTGTTTAGGCACAAATCCTGCAAGAAATGCACGGGTAAACAGGAGGATTCTCTGCCAAAGAGTCTTTAAAAAATCTCCCCATCTGTGGAAGACTTTCTCTTCTCATTCGATTTTAGATTTTTAAATTTACGCGCTTTTTACTTCGTATAAATGCTTCCCGGTCCGGTCGTGCTGGATCTTTGCGTGAAGCTTGTTTATGTTGTGGGCAAGTGCGATGATCACGCTTTCCATCGTAACATTCCGGATACCGGAACTGAGATATCTTCGGAATGCCATACCGTCTTTCGTTTCACTGAACGAACCTTCCGCCTGGATGCTTCGGTTCATCCTGAGCTGTATCCCCTCATCGCTTGTGATACGCTCCAGACATTCTTCCCGTTTTTCTACAAAGACCCTGGAGACTTCAATGCGCTTATTGCGTTCTTCCCATGGCGTTTTGCAGTGGTTTCCTTTAATACACTTTTTCTTATAAGGGCAGCCGCCACAATCCTCACAAAGATAGAAAGTCGAAGTCCGCAGATATCCGGATGCAGTCGTGTAAGTCCGTTCACCGGATACGATCAGCTGGTTGTTGTTTTTACAGATATAGCAGTCATTAACAGAGTCATAGTACATGTTCTCTGCACGGCCAATATCTTTTTGATACTTGCTGGTCTTTGAGATCTCATAATTCGCCGGTTTGATAAACGCAATCTGTCCGTTCTCCTCGATGAACAGATAGTTTTCCTCGCTTTCATATCCTGCATCGGCAACGATGTTGGTGTATTTAAAACCAAGACCTTTTTCAATCTTTTTCAGGAAATGGATCAGGGTCGGGGTATCCGTGGTCTTTTGGCTGATGTCCAGCCATACGATATATTCAGAGTCGACACCATGCTGGAGATTATAAGCCGGCTTGAGCTGTCCGTTGAGCATCGCATCTTCCTTCATCCGCATGAAGGTCGCATCCGGATCCGTCTTGGAATAGCTGTTCCGGTCACCACAGACATGAAGTTTCTTCGTGTATTCTTTCAGCTTTTCCGAATAATCTTCCAGGAGCTCGATGCTTCTTTGAAGCTGGCTCTTGCGTTTACCGCTTCCATGTACAAAAGTGATCCCTTCCTCTTCTTTCAGGGCATAGAGCTTTTTGCGGAGCTTCTTCATCTTATGGAGAGAGACCTTGCCGTCATGGACGACCCGGATGCCATACAGGTCTTCGCATTCTTCCACAAGAGCAACGATCTTCGTCTGCAGCTTCGCAAGATTTTTCGTCGTCGCCTTCTTCCAGACAAAGGTGTATTTATTCGCCCGGGATTCGATCTTGGTGCCATCGATAAAGAGATCATGTCCGGAGATTTCTCCGTTCAGGTAAAGCCATTCAGACAGCTGGGCAAGAAGCTCCATGCTGCACGCGGCAAAGTGGAGAGATTTGAACCTGGCGATCGTGGCATGATCCGGAGCAGGCATGCCTTCCAGCAGGAACATGAAGTTGATATCCCTTTTACATGCCGTCTCGATATCCCTGGAAGAATAGAGCCGGTTCATCGCCGCATAGAGAACGATCTTCAGCATCTGCCTTGGTGTCACTGCGTGATTTCTTTTGCGTTCATAAGTCGCATAAAGAGCAGCCAGATCCATTTCCTCCACAAGCTGGCTGAGCAGACGGACACTGTCATCAGATGGAATGACCGTTTCAAGATTTAAAGGAAGTTTCAATTGATATCCACTAGAGAAAAGACTATAATCTTTCTGTAGTTTTAATGGGGTTTTTAGCATGAATTCATTATACTACAATGGGCAGTCCTTCGGGGCTGCCTTTCTTTTTTGCAGAAAAAAAAACACGTCAAAAAATGAAAGCGATAATATGTATATAGCGCTTTGTTATCTTTTTGCTGTTTTTTCGAGAACTAAGAAGGATGATGCAATGCTGATTTGTTGGGTTCAATATAAAACGAGGCTGCCGCACTTTAGTGCGACAGCCCCTTTCTGTTTCAATATGGATTCCATATGATGTTTTCGAAACGCCGGAACTGATTCCTCAAAAATCAGGAAACCCGTCCCTCCTCATATTCCGGAAGACCGAGCCGGAGCGGGATCAGCATATGCGTCGCGGCCTTATATTCCGCAAAGCCTTCTTTTTCTGACTGCCGGTTGTCCGCCATCGGGATGCTGACAAACAGGAACATCAGCGTATTTACAAGTGCGCCTGCAAGCAGGAAGAATCTTCCCGGCATAACAAGATAGGCAGAAAGACCGATCCCCCACCACATCAGAATCTCGCCGAGATAATTCGGGTGGCGGGAATACTTCCAAAGGCCCTGCCGCATAAAAGGTTCCGTTCTGTTTTTCCGGTAACGGTGCATCTGGATATCAGAGAAGAGCTGAAGCACAGCAGCTCCGACCGAGACAAAGAACAGGACCGCATTCCAGACGGAAAAGCCGGTCGTTTCATGAAAAACAAAGACTGCCGGCAGAATGCAGGCATAAACAACCAGTGTCGGGAAGAGATGGATCCCGAGGAAGTTGATCACCGGATAAAACACACCGGTCTTTTCTTTCAGCATCGTATAGCGCCAGTCCTGATGATCCAGCCCGTGAAATGTATAGGCCCAGTTTGCTGTCAGCCGGACTCCCCAGAAGCAGACAGCGATCAGCATCAAAAGACGGAGCAGATTCATCGGATGACGGAGTGAAGCAAACACAAGGATCACGATCGGCTGTACGCTCCAATACGGATCGTACACCGAAGCATTATGAAAGATCAGACTGAAGATAAAGGTAACGATCGTCGCTCCGATATCTGCCAGCAGAAGATTTATCCAGAAATCAAACGGCAGCCAAGCATACAGCACAACACCTGCTGCTGCCGCAACAATATAAATAATTGCAACAATAAGAAAGCTTGCTTTCCTTGAAATATGGTTCATAGACCCTCCCACCTCAAAGCTTTTTTGATTTCGAGCCGCGCTTCTGAGTTCAATTAGAACCCATTATATCAGCAGAAGCAGGAGTTGCAAAGAAAATCGTCTTGCCTTAGAAATCAAACTTCACCTTGAAATATTCCACGCCGTCCACACAGCCTTTGAGATAAGCCTCCGTTTCCGAAGCTCCATATTTCATTTCCACCTGCTGACCCAACAGGATTTCTTTATCATACTGTACCCAGAAGCCTTTCATCTGACGATCCTTAACAAAATCCGCATCAAAGATACTGTCCACCCAGTCAAGATAGACCGCGTTATTCACATGTCCGTTGTAGTCGATCTCCGACTCCTCAACTTCATGAATTTTTCCAAACATCAGCGTCGGATATTTCTGCATCATCTTCGGAAGTTTCGGCTCACCATCAACCACTACGATTGGAAGGGAGAGGGTCTCTTTTGTCGGCTCGCTTAAGCTCCGGGATTCTTTATCCACAAGAAGGAAAAGGGACGCGGCGTTTAACAGTTCTTCGCCTTCTTTTGTAAAGAATGCAAAGCGTCTGGAATGCATCCCGAACTTTTCTGCGCCGGCCCAGGAGTATTGCTCCACAGTTTCCCCTGCTTTCGGCATCCGTGTGATATTGATTTGTGTGCAAACGATGACCCAGAGAAGATTTTTTTCCATAAGAGATTCCACGCTGATGCCGCAGGCATTCATGTGCACTGTCGTCATATCCTGCATAAATCTTGCGAGTGTGCCGCAGGTCACGTTCCCGGCTGCATCCACCTGACTCTCTTCGATCACATAATCTTTTTCGCAGACATCTGCGGTATTTTGTAAAACTGTTCTATCCATGAATTTTCCTCTGTTCTCTTTTTTTCTATCATACATATTTTTTTCGGTCTGAATAAGTTCACATCTTCACAAAACAATTCACTCCGATTGTGCAAATGTCAATCCGTACTCATTCATCAGCTCAGTGATTCGCAGAATAGATTGCCGCCTCCCGGATATAATGCTCCGCGCTGTATTGGATCAGTTCAATATCCTTTTCGGAAACTTCTGATTTGATCTTCGCCGGCGAGCCGAGGATTTTCGATCCTGCCGGGAACTCCTTGTTTTCTGTTATCAGAGCGCCGGCGCCAACCAGACAGTTATCCCCGATCTTTGCTCCATTCATGATAATTGTCCCCATGCCGATCAGGCAATTGCTGCCGATCGTACAGCCGTGGATAATGCACTGATGTCCGATCGTTACATTCTCTCCGATCACGACCGGATTTCCGGGATCCACATGAACAACCGTATTATCCTGAATATTGGTATTCTTTCCGATCCGGACAGAGTCTCCGTCGCCGCGGATCACGGCGCCATACCAGACGGTTGTCCCCTCGTCCAGCACAACATCACCGATGATCGTTGCGTTTTCCGCAATAAAGGAAGCCCGCTCTGTCTCCGGGCGCATCCCGTTTAACTCCTTAATCATGTCTGTCCCTTTCCTGTGTTTTCTCTTCCGAGACCTGCTTCGTGCGCAAAACGCCGCGCGTCTTTACTCTGCTTCCGACAGGGAGGTAAAGCCCTGCGATTTCAGGTATTCTGCGATCTGTCTGCGTCGGACATTCACTGACCCCTGTGCGAAACCGTTTCTTCCGCCTCCGCGGCCGCTGAGCGCCTGATTCATTTCTTTTATAAAACCGGAGATATCCGCATTTCTGGAAATGACAGAATACTGATACCCTTCTCCGCTTTTTGCAAAGACCGCTATCATCCGGCAGCGGTCAGCTGCCAGATCCGCCAGCTGCCGCCCCTGTTTCGGGCTCATCCAGTCCTCGATCACAAAAACCTTCCCTCCTGCCGGGAACTGCTCTGCCCATTTTTTCAAAAGCTCATCTTCTGCGATCTGCGCCTGTGTTCTTTCTTTTGCGTGCTCTTCCAAAAGCTTGCCCACATATTCCGAAGTATTTCTCTCGCTGGTGCTGAGCTGTACGGCAACTGCCTTATTTTCTGTATAATTCATTGCCAGATAATCAAATGCCCGTTTTCCGCAGAGAAGCTCAAATCTGGTTCCGTCATGAAACGGCTTGGCTGACAGAAATTTTACCAGTCCGACCTGTCCGCTGGATACGACATGCGTTCCGCAGCAGGCGCAGCAGTCCGCTCCCGGAAAGCGCGTGATCCGCACATCGCCTTCGAGTTCTTTTTTGCTTCGGTATTCCATCTGCGCAAGCTCTTCTTTCGATGGCCACTGCTCCTGAAATTCGTGATCTTCCCAGATATATTCGTTTGCTTTCTCTTCGATTTCCAGGATCTGTTCAAAGGAGATCTTCGCATCATAATCGATGATCACAAGATCTTCGCCCATGTGAAAACCGACATTATTGCAGTCAAAGGCGCTGCAGATCATACCGCTGACGATGTGCTCGCCCGAATGCTGCTGCATATGGTCAAACCGCAGGTCCCAGTTGACAATCCCGCTAACTTGCGTGCCTGGTTTTATCATCTCAGAAACAGTGTGACGGATTTCCCCGTCCTCTTCCTGTACATCCAGTACCCCGACCATCGTTCCGTCTGCAAGTTTCAGCCAGCCGCTGTCTGCAAGCTGTCCTCCTCCTTCCGGATAAAATGCGGTCCGGTCCAGCGTGACGACATTTTTTCCATCCCGCTCATCCGCGCTCAGCACCGTCGCCGTAAACTCCTTCATAAAAGCATCCTGATAATAAAGCTTTTCTGTCATAAATCTCTCCGCTTTTTCGTTTTCTTGCTTTTTGATTTTACCGTTCAAAGAAGCATTGTCAAGCCTATCCTGCGGCTTGCAAAGCAATCGCCGCTGTCACCATCCGGTCTCGTTTTCACTGATTTTATCTTCAACGGCATACTTCTTCATTACAAAAAACAGGACCGCTGCGAAATTTCCCTTCGCAGCAGCCCTTTCAACCATCAGGATCACTCAAATTTATTTAAGGATTGCATCACACATTGCCGCATAATTTTCCGGCTTGCAGTTCAGCGGAACTTCACAGCCTGTACCGAACATGAAGCCCGGCGTCTTAAGGCCGATCTCCGTGATCAGCTTCTCGCTGTATGCTGCAACTTCATCCGGAGTTCCGTATGCCAGCATGGTTGCCGGAACATCGCCGCGGAAGGACTGCTGTCCATCAAGGATCTGTGCAGCCTGGAAGATATCGGTCTTTCCGTCAAACTCAAAATGTACGCAGCCTTTCGGAAGCTCTAAGAAGCGATCCAGCATCGGCACCCAGTTGCCGTCCGCATGGATGACTGTTTTGAATCCTGCTTCATGGTATGCCAGGATCTCCTGCTTCAGATACGGATAGGAGAATTCATCAAAGAGTTCCGGTGAAAGTACTGCCGCATCTGAACGCATCGCATAGGCATGCATAACCTTGCTTGGATTGTTTTCCATCATTCCGATATTCTGTCCGATCTGTTCCGGTGTCGTTTTGTCGAGAACGGCCTTGATCAGATCCGGTTCGTCATAAAGATCCATAATAAACTCTTCAAAAGAGCGGATTAGGGAAAGCTGATCGAACATCGGGAAGAAGGTGTTGCCGCTGATAGGCACAACGCCCCAGCTTGCAAGGGTTCCGCAGACCTTTGCGCAGGACTGTCCCATCCACTGGAATTTTCCCATCAGTTCTTCCGGAGTGATCGGCGGTTTCTGGATCCGGCACATATAACCGAAATACCAGGGTCCCCAGCCGTTTTCCAGAATAAATTTATAATCATCGGTGCCCATGTTGCAGGTCTCTACGAACTGGAAGAGATCATCGTCCGGCAGCTGATAGCCCGGCTTATTGCACGGCAGCGCTTCGCCGAAAAGAATAACGCCCGGATATGCAGGAATCGCTACATCCGGATATCCGAAATGATCGAAGGTTTTCTTCATGGCATCGAGCCATTTATCATCATCATCAATAATTTCTTTCTGCGTATAGCCTGCAAAGCGTCCGGCCCAGGTGATCAGCTGCGGATAAAACGGAATATCCTTTCGATCCTGCACAGGTACGCATTCCATCATTTTTCCAACTTTTTCAAATGAATTAACGCCCATCGTAATACCTCCTATATTAATGTTTGACAAGCAATTACCTCTCCTGATTCCGATTGTAGCAACAAAAAACCCCTTCCGAAAATGAAGGGATTTTATACAGGTATAACAAAATGGAATACCCTGTTTATGCGTTTGTTTTCAGGAAGAAAATCCGTTCTTAGCTTTTAGAGTCCGGCCGGATATGCTGATCCAGATATGCAAGGAACTGTTTGAGCGCAGGGCTTGCGTTGCTTTCCTTCCAGACCATGATGTGGTCATTCGGAAGATCTTTCAGCGGGAACATTTTCGCAACATCCTCATCAACTTTCACCATGCTGTCGATCAGCGCGATGCCGTTGTTCAGCATCAGATTGACTTCAAAGGATTCTTCGTTCGGGATATAGCAGGCGATCTTCGGAATGAATCCGGCTTCTCCTGCAAGATGATTTAAGAGTTCCAGATAATGCGGGTCCGTCTCGACGGAAAAGGCGATGAAGGATTCCTTTTTCAGGTCTGCAAAGGAGAGCTCATCACGGTCGCTGAGCGGATTTTCCCACGGGACGAAGATCGCCAGCTGTGTCTCCTGGATCTTTTTCCATTTCAGGCCCCTGCTCTCGATGTCTCCCAGCAAATGTTTGGAGATAAAAATGGCATCATATTTATCATTCTGAAGTTCTTCGATCAGCTGAGTCATGGCATGACATTCCACATACAGGCTAATCGCCTTCTCTTCTTTGAACCTCTGAAGGAGATCAAAAAACTTTCCCCGTTCAATCCCCATACTGCCGGTTCCGATATGCAGCCTCGATGCTGCACCTTCCTGGATCGCATGTGCAGACTCCACAGAAGATTCCAGATACTTGAGCATATTGGACCACTGGTTATAGCAATCTTTTCCGGCCGGCGTCAGGTTCAGTTTTCCTTTGCTCCGGATAAACAGGATAATTCCCCGCTCCTTTTCCAGCGCCTGGATCGTTTTACTGACCATCGGCTGGGTCACATGGAGCGATTCCGCAGCGCCTGAAAAACTGCCACAGTTGACTGCCTCTAAAAAAATCTGTATTTGATTAATCTTGATATTCCGTAGATCTACATGCTGCATAAGATAACCTCACTCTATACCGGAAGCGGACTTTAACGCTTCTGCGTCCCTTTGAATCATCTGTTTATCCAGACGTTTAAATTCCAATGCCACGC
Organism: uncultured Parasporobacterium sp.; assembly: GCA_964579345.1. Classification (GTDB taxonomy): domain Bacteria; phylum Bacillota; class Clostridia; order Lachnospirales; family Lachnospiraceae; genus RGIG5612. The sequence goes on along the minus strand of CAZOHB010000019.1, from coordinate 8,520 downwards.
AGATAAAAGAAGCAACGATTACAATGAAATCTGAAACCGGACCCGCAACCAGGATCCCGTCGATTCCCATCGCCATCGGAACGAAGATCAAAAGCGGGGTAAACGTAAGGATCTGCTTCAGGAGCGGAAGTCCGACCGCCTGGAACATTTTTCCGAGAGCGGTAAAGAAACCGGAGGTAAAGAGCGGGATTCCGTTAAATATCGTAAGCATCAGAAAGATCCGGAAGAAATGCTCCGCAAACAGGAAATACTCTTCACTTCCTCCTCCGAAAATACTGATGATCGGCCGCGGAATAATTTCGAAGGCAAGGAAGAATACAAGACCGACCAGAATCGTAAGGAACGCCGCTTTTTTGTAGGTCTCTTTTACGCGCTCATAATTTTTCGCACCGTAATTGAAGCCGAAGATCGGCTGGCAGCCCTGGTGGATCCCGATCCCGATCGAAGTAAAGACCATATTGACTTTTGTGATGATACCGACAACCGCAAGCGGGATCTCAGCTCCGTAAATCGACTGGGCTCCGTACTTTCTCACGATGTTGTTCATAATGATCTGCGTTACGGCAATAAAGATATTGGTCAGGAGTCCGCCAAGCCCGATAAAGATGATTCTTCCGGCTCTGTGTGCGTTTGGAATAAGATCCTGAACCGTCAGGCGCATCCGGGCTTTAAATACAAAATAGTAAATGGCCATCAATCCGGAAAAGACCTGACCTATGACGGTTGCCCATGCCGCGCCTGCAATTCCCCAATGAAAAACAAAGATAAATAAGGGATCCAGAATAAGATTGATGATCGCACCGGAGATCCCGCAGGCCATGGAAAAGGTGGGAGAACCATCCGAACGGACCAGCTGAGTGGAAGACTGCCCGATCATGTAAAGCGGGATTCCCAGGGCCGTGATCCAGGTATATGTGATCGCATAAGAGCGGACGGCATCCGTAGCTCCAAAAAGCTGAACGATCGGCTTCAGGAAAATCAGAACGATCGCCATCAGCAAGACCCCGACGATCACCTGCAGGGCAATCGAACAGCCGGCGAATCGTTTTGCCTCATCTTCTTTTTGTTGTCCCGAAAGCAGATTATAGTTTGCAGCGCCGCCGATCCCGAGCATGACCGCGATCGCGATCGTGATCGTTGTAACTGGGAACGCCACGTTCGTGGCTGCGTTGCCAAGCATGCCGACGCCCTGCCCGATAAAGACCTGATCGACCATATTATACAGCGAACCCACGACCATCGTGATGACCGTGGGAATACAGAACTTCCGGAGAAGCTTATTAATTTTTTCAAAACCTAACGGATTACCCTGTGGCATTGCGACACCTCACTTTTTTGTGCTCTCTCCGCATGCTGTCCTTTTTAATCATAAGCACCTGTAAAGATTATCTACTTCCTCATGTAACATTATATTTCCTCAAAGGAAAGTTACTATGGGCAATCGTCAATAAAAAAATTGGGGATTCCATGCATTGCTATACAAATGGAAGCTATCTTTCCTGTCTATATATGACAAACGCCGGGGTCTTTCACCCGGCGCTTGTCTGCAAGCATAAAATGTATTTGATCAGAGAAGGTAATTATTGTTTTATTAAGCCTCTGAGAAATACCTTATTTGTTTTATTCTGCAACGGTTGCAGCCGCAATTTCTTCTGTATCCGGCTTCCCGATAAAATGTGGTTTTACCAGCGCTGCCATAATGATGCAGATTACGATAACAACTGCATCAAAGATATACAGGCTTGTATAACTCGGGAAAAGACCGATAATCATTACTCCTGCACCGCAGAAAATATATGCAATCGTTCCAATCATCTGGAATGCTGCCGGATAATCCCAGCGCCCATACAGAGTCGCAACATAGGATGCTGTCAGGTTCTTTGCAGCTCCGTTTGCAAACATGAAGACACAGGTTGCAATCCATACGGCTGCAAGGGACTTCGCCATAAAGAACATGAAGAACACGCCAATAGCTTCCAAGATCAGCCACATGATCGTTGCTTTCTTTGTTCCAAATTTCTGATCGATCATGCCCATTGCCCAAGAACCAACCAGTGCCGGGAAGGTACCGACTGCGAAGACAGAAGCGGCTGTTCCATAGTCATATCCGAAGGAAAGGAAGGCTGGGATTGCAGATCCGATAAAGGACATTGCAACCGTCATGCCGAGACCCATGGAAAGCGCGACCAGCCAGTTGTTACCGCTGGAAATCATTTTCTTGAAGGTAAACGGGCTCTTGTATTCCTGCAGCTGTCTTGTAATATCCTTTACCTGAGCAAGATCCATTCCGGTCAGTCCGTCCGGTGTGGTTCCCGCTGCTTCCGGTGTGTCTTTTACAAACAACAGAGAAATAGCACCCATGATTGCGATAAAAATTGCAAGATATACACTGGTCATACCAATGCCCCATGCTGCATATGCGGAAGGAATATATGGCACATAGACGACAGACATCAAAATGATCCCCATGGTTGACCATCCGAGAACAACACCTTTCTTTGTCGGCCACCAGTTTGCAGTTAAGGTGTTTACGCAAGTAGAACAGAATGCGCTGCCGGAAATACCCATCAAGATAATCATAATGATCAGGATTGCAAGATTGGTCGTAAAACCAAAAATAACCAGACAGATTGCCTGCGCAAATAACGCAATTGCTGCAAGTAGTTTCGCATTTTTACGGGAAAGTCTTGCCCAGATCAGAACGCCGACACCGTCTAAAATACAGGCGATTCCAGCCCAAACGATCAGATAATTCGCATCCCATCCGCGTGCCTCTGCAATTGCCGGAAGCACTGTATTCGATGAACCTCCGACGATACATGCATCAATTAACATCAGAATACCGGTAAAAACGATCATACCGATTTGTTTTGGGCCATACCATCTGGCCTTTTGTTTCGTTGTTTCCATAATTTCCTCCTCTTTAATTTCTATACTTGTGCTGAGTTTACTATTTCATTCCTGTATTCAGGAAATTCTTTCATTAATACTTTCCATACTCTTTCACGGTATCGAACATCGCTTCCACATTCTCCGGTCTGCAGTCATCCATCGTGTCATTAACATCAAAGATATAGCCTCCGCCCGGAGCGTAAATATCGAGCACACGTTTCACTTCATCTTTCACCTGATCCACAGTGCCTGTTTCCAGAAGCCTTGCATTAAATCCTCCGGTGATACAGGCATGCGGTCCGATAATACGTTTTGCTTCTTTCATATCGACCGACTCGAAATGCACCACCATTTTTCCATCCGGGATGTCCGGATCTGCCAGCACTTCCAGACGACTGTCATATTTTCCTTCTGTGTAAACATACGGGGTGCCGCCGGCATCGATAATGGCAAGGATCAGCCCTTTCAGAGTCGGCCAGTAAAACTCCTTATACTGCTCCGGACTCATAAACCCATCCATGCCTTTGTGAAGCGGGATATGTAGCCATTTTCCAATGGAATTCTGCATTTGTCCCAGTGCGCTTCCAATCGAACCCGGATAAAGCATCTGTATCGCTTCCTGTACTACTTCCGGCTGATCATACAGGTCCATCATAATCCCCATCGTTCCACGCAGGTTGTCACTGACCATATCGAAAGCAGTACAGGAGGTTCCGTTAAACTGAACCGGAAATCCCATCTCATCAATTTCCTGTTCGAATTCCGCCAGTTCTTTGTAAAACTGCATCGCCATCGGAGCCAGTTCTGTCATCGTTTTTACCGCTTCCAGGATTTCCGGATCTGCAAACTGCATCATGGACGGAAGAAATCCCCAGCCGACTGCTCCGCGAAGATCCATTTTCCCCAGGCCCTTCAGGTTTTCATAACATCTCGGGAAATATTTTCTCTGGATCCATCCGGTGATGTCATGCACATACTCCGAAAATTCTTCGTCTGTCAGGTACTCTTTTTCCACATACTGATGGATACAATTGTCAGGAACAATACTCCCCTCCTGTCCGGCCCATTGGATAAACTTGATGCCCATCTTATCCATGATTGGTCCCTGTCCGGCGAAGATGTCATAATAGTTAAAGCCCATATCCGGCTCATATTCCAAAAGATATCGTTTGATGCTCTTTTTCGCGATATCTGCGTCATACAGTACTTCTGCCATCGTATGACCGGAGTGTAAAATCGGATAACACTGTGCAAAAGGAGCCACTGGCACACGATCTGGTTCTTTCAACGCAATCGCATCGTTGATCCGCTTCAGGCGTTCTTCGTATTTCTGCTTGTTCGCTGCCATTCTTCCCTCCATCATTCGATACCGGCTTTTTCTCTTTTTAGATAGGCTTATCGTATCAGTAGTATTTCCCGCAAATAGTGTTCATTATCGTTTTTTTATGCCTCTGTGGTGTGCATTTTTGCTACCCCTTGCTGGACGCAGCAACAACCATATGTTATTCTGAAATGGAAAAATGTGAATAAGGCTGAAAACAAAGGAGATAGGATATGTATATTGATATTGAAATCCTCAGAAAACAACTTCCCGATTATGAATGCAATGTCTATTTACACGATTATTCGCTTTGTTTGGAGTGTTTGGAACGATTAGAGGGTGCATTTCTGCCATATGACCAGCACACGCTGTATCTGGCAAAAGACATCTCCCTGCTGGAGAAGCTGCAGCCGGTAGAATATATGAATATTCTTGTCATGAATCCGGGATGTGAGGATCTGTCCGCTCTGTCTGAAATTAATGAGAAACCTGTCAATATACTGGACGTTCATAACGACGCTTCTCACCTTTCGGATATTTTCAGTCTTCTGCGCACGTTCCTTGATGTTCAGCTCAGCAAGGGTCTGGTAGGAGAAAGTCTTCTGGATATTCTCTATTCAGAGCGCGGGATCCAGGCCATGATCGATGAAATATCTCCTGCCTTCAATAATCCGGTTTATCTATTTGATTCCGGGTTCAATCTGGTTGCCTGCAACTTCGATGTGGCAAAAAAGCACCCGATGGGAGAAAAAATTATTGAGAACATGGGCTTTACTGACGCAGAATATAAGGTCATCAATGCACATGGTCACATTCATGAACGACTGAAAAAAACGGAAATGCCAATAAAAGTATTTCACAAAGAGACGGGGTATGAGCAGTTGCTATGTGCAATTGATACACGAAAAGATATGGGGCATCTTGTCATTGATGCAGTCAACCGTCCGCTCAACGACGCGGATTCCCGACTGCTTTATATGCTGAAAACGGGCATTTATCAGCAGTTGCAGAAAAACGAGTTCATCCGTAATAATACGGGGTATCCTTATGAATACTATTTAAGAGATCTTCTGGATGAAAAAATCACTATCAGACCAAAGAATGAAAAGGGCTCCCGATCCTATGTTGATGCGGAGTTTTCTCAGAACAAATACTGTATGGTCGTAGAGGCCAGTCGAAGCAATGACACGCTGAACACCTATGCGCTTCGAAGTAAAATAGAACTACTGTCTCCCGGAACAAAAACTCTGATCTATAACGGTCAGGTAATAGCTGTTTTTTCTTTTTCGAAAAACCTTTACATGACAAAGCAAATACTTGCAAAAATCCGTGCCCTCTGCGCGCGTGATCAGATTTTCGCCGGTCTCAGCAACGTGTTTACGGAAATAACAGCATTCCGAGGGTATTATCAGCAGGCGCTCCGGGCAATTGAAATCGGCTCGTCTTTAAAAAACGAGCCGGATCTGTATGTATATAAAGATTATTATATGCAGCATATGGCAAATCTGTTCACCAGCAGAGAATCCTACATCACCTACTGCGATCCCCGCCTTAAAATACTCCTGGAATATGACTTCGAACATGACAGCGAACTCGCCTATACGTTATATGAATATCTGGTGCACGAAAGGAGAAGTCAGGATACAGCAGACTTCCTCGGTATTCACCGGAACACCTTGAGCAAGCGGTTTAAAACGATTGATACATTGGTTCAGATCAACTATGAGGATTACCAGGAGCGGCACTACTTGATTTTGTCTTATGAACTGTACAAATTAAACTATCAGCCGGATGTATTTAAAAAAATGTACTGACCATGTTTTCTACAATTGTTTAGGCTTTCTAATCAGACAGGAGAGCACACAGCTTATGACGATCATTCCTAAAGTAACATACAGAATGACAAAATAGGAACCGGTACTGTCATAAAGCAATCCTGCAACGGTTGAGCCAAATGATGCGGGAAGCAGCACCATGTTGATGATCGAATAGTTGACCGGATAGTTTTTCATGCCGAAAAACAGACTTGCAAATGCGGAATTGGTGGTTGGCACAACGCCGTATGCAAACCCCGTCATAATATATGAAATGACCAGAAGGAACATGCTGTGGCTGTTGACGGCCAGAAGAACCAGGATTATGGCTACGATAAACAGAACTCCTCCTATCAGCATTTCCCAGAATCTTCCGATTTTATCAAACAACAGGCCAAAAACGATTCGTCCCAGACCATTGAAGATCGAGATCAGGCCTACAACTGTGGCAATCTTTCCCATATCTGTGCCCGGACAGGCCTGAAGAGCAATTGGCGTTCCCTGTGAGATCACGATCAGTGCCGCACCAGTCATCAGAATGGACCAAACAAAAAACAGCCAGAAGGCGGATGTCTTTATCATCTGCACTGTAGTCATCTCTGCATAGGACTGCACCTGTTTTTTTACACTTTTTGCATCCGGAGCCAGCCACTCTTCGGGAGGATTCACAAGAAAGAAGCTGGCTGCCGCAACAATCACAAAAATAATCGCTCCCATCACAAGGAAAGATATTCTCCAGACTTCGCTCCCGTCCGAGGGTGTGAAAATGGTATAGATTTTCCCAACAACAAAACTTCCCATCCCAAAGCCCATCAGCAGCAGTCCTGAAATCAGACCCTGCCTGTCCGGAAACCATCTGCCGACAGTACTCATTACGATATTGTAAGCCAGACCGGAGGCAAAGCCTGAGAGTGCTCCAAATCCGAGATAAAGCGGCAGTACCGTCGCGGCTCTCGACGAAACGAAAAAACCCGCCAGCATACAAAGCGCCGTTATCCATAAAAGAGTTCTCGGCTTGAATTTTTTCTGGAGATGCCCTCCGGAAAAGCCTCCCAAACAGAAGAAAATCATAGTCAGCGTAAACGTCAGTGACAGAGAGCCTGCAGACCATTCCGGGTACTGCGCGGAAATCGGAGCCTGCAGCACCGTCCAAGAATACACAAGACCTACGAACACAAGTGTAATAACTCCTATAATGGCCAGCACCCATCTGTTCTGTTTTTTCTCCATTCCTCATCTCCTGTCAGTATTTTGCAATTGACAACGTACCTCTCTGCGCTTACTAACCCTCCGGACACCCATAATACTTCTGCCCATATTTCTTTGCTTCGTCTACCATGATCTGCTGGTTTCTCGGAAGCATGCAGTAATCATCAAAAATAAACTTTTTGCCCGGGGCAAACATATCAATTCCTTTCCGGATATCATTTCGGATAAATTCCTCGGTCGCATCCACGTCCTCACAGCGCAGATTTCTCGCTCCTTCAAAAACAACTTTCCCCAGATAATTGTCCCGCAGGAACTCCCAGTTATTACAGCCTTGGATCGGATTGATGATATCGCATCCGGTTGCGATCATGTCACCGAACAGATTATCCACCGTTCCGCAGGAGTGCATAACATAGAATATATCAAGTTCATGGCAGACATCAACTAACTGTTTCTGATACGGCTGGATAAATTCCCGGTACATCTCCGGAGAGAGAAATGATGTCTTTGCGCTGCCAAGATCATTCATATCAAAAACCGCATCCATATCATAGCTTTGTTTTAAAAGGCGGATCAGCTGCTCCCGGTTATCTGTTAAGGCCTGCATCAGAGCTTTGAATTCATCCGGCTCATCATACATATAAATGAACGCGTTTTCAAAACCCACCAGCGAATGCAGCCGCTCCCATGCACCGCATTCCAGAAACAGACGCAGGAACTTGCTCTCGCGGTCATGCCCTTCCAGATCCCGCTTCGCCGCCTCTTCGAAATCATACTGGCTGTAATCCGGGAAGTGCACCTGCTCTCTCCATAACGTAATATCATCACAGACCAGCGGAACACTCATATCCTGGAAGAAGCTGTTAAAACCTTTGTCAAATACCCAGCGGACGCCATACCAGTCATACCCATCCTGTCCGAACACCGGACGTTCCTGAAGAATGGTCGGATAGACAATATCAAAATCTTCCGACGCAATCGGCATCCACTCTGCTTCTCCATCCCCCGTAATAATCCTTCGCATATTTTCCTTCGGTGTAATCATTTTATCCCTCCTTTATACTGTCCAATATTTTTCCCACTATTTCTATCCATCTTTTCTATAATAATTTTATCAGATATAAAAAATCCTTTTTCGTCATTAAAGACCAAAAAGGATTTTTTTAATGTATGTGGCTTACAAAAGAATGTATGTTTACCTCATTTTGTATGACGTATGCAGAAGCTGGTGTGCTTTCTCGCCGCCCGGCTCGCCCATGTATTCCTCATACAGTTTGATCATCG
>CAZOHB010000018.1:0-24221 GCA_964579345.1 uncultured Parasporobacterium sp. | reverse complement strand
CCGTCGATGATACGGTTGTTGATGCCGCCTGCGAAGGTGATCTGGTCGCCGTATTTTTCGATGCAGCCTTTGACATCGTTTTCGACCATCATCGGGTCGATCATGTCGACGCCGATCTCAACGAGATCCGGGATGATCTGCATGATGTATCCGCAGGAGTGGTGGTGATAGAACATGCCGAGTTCATGGATGTGGTCGACATAACGTTTCTCCAGCGGCTTGATGAACTCTCTCCAGATGTCCGGCGAGAAGAACATGTTGTTGTTCTGTCCCCAGTCGTCATGCATGTAGATGCCGTCCGGATGAACTGCCTCGAATGCGAGGTCGATGCAGTGCAGTTTGTATTCGCACATCTTCTCGAAGAATTCATGAACCTCGTCCGGATACTCGTAGAACGCGGTCAGCGCTTCTTCCATACCGATCATTTCGTTCATTCTTTCGAACGCGCCGGAGAGCATCAGAACCTCAAGAACGTTTTCTTCTTCTTTATAACCCATGCCCATCTTCATACCGTTCAGAATATCGCCGACCGGTACGAAATCGATTGGCGGGAATTTGACATGGTCTTTCCAGTCTTCCATGCTCTCGAATAATTTGAAATCTTTGGCAACCATATTTCCGTCGACCATCGGGTTCGGTCCGCGGTTGGTCCACAGAACGCCCCACATATCCGGACCGGTTCCGTATGGATCAAAGTTTTCCATATCGATCCAGCGCTCACCCGGGAATACCAGGCTCTTGGTTGTGGAATAATACTCCGGAATAAAGTCGTACGGTTCACCCTTAATTAATGCCAGTAAAGCTTCTTTTGCAGTCTGCATAATACATCCTCCTGAAAATAATGAATTACTTCTACCTCTGACATTAGAGTAGCAAAAGTTGTATTATATGAGAATTCAATAATAATACGGTGGAATTAACCTGAAGTTAATATCGGCGAGCGTATTAACCTGCCGCAAGGGCAGCGGCGTCTTTATAGTTCGCACGACTCGTTACCGTACTAAAAAATCCAGCCCTGGAGAGGGCCAAAATCGGGACCTGTGTATTCTGCTCATTTTTTTGCTGAAAAAAAGGCCAAATATGAGAGATGTGTATCGTCAGACTCTCTGGCTGAACGCCTGTAAAACGAAGATTTTCCTTGGATGCTATAGAAATGCGGCGTATACATCGAAGTGGGATGGTTTATATACCGGTAAATTCCATGTAAACGCCAAAATATGGTTTTCACTACAGGCCTTAGAATACATATCTCGGAATATTGGCACATTTTTTTCTTCGAGAGCAAATTCTTGCGTCGGCGAACGAAAAAAGATATACTTCGATACAAAATAGTTGAAGGAGCCGGAAACCATGTCAGAGAAACTGAACTTTGCCTGTGATTATACGCGGGGTGCGCATCCGAACATCATTGAAAAATTAACAGAGACCAATCTGTTACAGACGACCGGCTATGGACTGGATGAGATCTGCGTGTCTGCAAAAGAAAAGATTCGAAAAGCCTGCGCGTGCCCGGAAGCCGAAGTGGAATTTCTGGTCGGCGGAACCCAGGCAAACGCAACTGTGATCGATGCGCTGCTGCGCTCTTATCAGGGAGTCATCGCGGCCGACACCGGTCATATCAACACACATGAGGCCGGAGCGATCGAAGCAAACGGCCATAAAGTCCTTGCGCTGCCGCAGCAGCTCGGGAAAATATCGGCGGAGACGGTCCGCCAGTATCTGGAAGATTTTTATCATGATGAAACCAACGATCACATGGTCATGCCGGGTATGGTCTATATCTCGCACCCAACGGAGTGCGGCACCCTGTATTCCCGGCAGGAGCTGGCTGATCTGAGGAAGGTCTGCGACGATTTTCAGATCCCGCTTTATCTCGACGGCGCACGCCTTGCGTATGCGCTGGCCTGCTCGGAAAGTGATGTGACGCTTGCGGATCTGGCGAAATACTGTTCGGTTTTTTATATCGGAGGAACGAAGTGCGGCGCACTCTTCGGCGAGGCGGTCGTGATCCCGGACCCGAAACTGATTCCGCATTTCTTCACGATCATCAAACAGCACGGCGCTCTGCTGGCGAAGGGCCGCGTGCTGGGGGTCCAGTTTGACGCACTCTTTACCGATGATCTGTATTTAAAGATCGGCGAGCCGGCAATCCGTGCGGCGGAAGAGCTCCGCGCGGCGTTCAAAGAAAAAGGCATTCCGTTTGCGTTCGAAGCGCCGACAAATCAGATTTTTATTGTGATGGAAAATGAAGCGCTGAAAGCGTTCGGAGAAAAAGTGGAGTACAGCTTCTGGGAAAAGAAGGACGATACGCACACGGTGATCCGCCTTGCAACGGACTGGGCGGCGACGGAAGAAGAAACCCGCGCGCTGATTGCTGTTTTATAAATCAGCGGAAGTCTATCTCGCCTTTCAGTGCGTGTTCGAACAGATGATGTTTGGAACAGTCCTTACAAGGCTGGATTATCTTCCCGGCGGAAGTTCTCCCTTACTTGCATGGCCCCGGATTATCTTCTCAACTCCCAAAAGGCGACGGCGCTGGCAGCAGCCACATTTAGAGAATCCACGCCTTCCGCCATCGGGATTTTAACTACATAATCGCTTTTACGAACGGTCTCCTCAGGGAGGCCGTTTCCTTCGTTGCCGAGTATGATGGCAAGCTTCTCTTCCTTCTTTAAAACAGGGTCATCAATCGAGACCGAATGATCGGACAGTGCGAGCGCGGCGGTTTTATAACCGAGCTCATGGAGCAGGTCGATATAATGCGGAGCGTTATCCGCGGACTCTTCCCGTGGCAGATAGGTCCAGGGGATCAGAAAGACATTGCCCATGCTGACCCTTGCGGCACGGCGGTAGAGCGGATCGCTGCAACCCTCTGTCAAAAGAACGGCGTCGATCATCATTGCAGCCGCGGAGCGGAAGATCGCACCGATGTTTGTTGGATTTTCAATGTCCTCCAGAATGGCAACGCGCGCGGCGGCCGTTCCCTTAAGTAATTCCTCCGCAGAGAGAGGAGGTCTGCGCTTCATTGCACAGAGCATGCCATTCGTCAGATGAAAGCCGGTCAGTTTTGTCAGGATTTCAAGCGGCGCCGTATAAACCGGCACTTCCGGAAACCGCACAAGCAGGTCGCGGTCCTCGCCCTCGAGGTAGCGCGGTTCACATAAAAATGACTCGGGCTCGTATCCGGCGTCCATCGCCCGGCGGATCACCTTCGGGCTTTCGCAGATAAAGAGCCCGGGGTGCGGCTCGTAAAATCGCTTCAGCTGCACCTCGTTCAGGCGGGTGTAGATTTCCAGCTCCGGGATATTCAGATTGGTGAGTTGTTTGATGTCAGGCATTTCGTTTTGATCATTATTATATAGGCTTCAGTCTATTACCTCGAACGCGTGTCCTTCCGTTGAATCACTACCCGAGCAGATCACTCAATTTCTTCTGGTAGAAGAAATCGTGTGTCAGCTTGTCATATTCCTCCCAGAGGGGAAGGGTTTGGCAGCCGGAGGCTTTCGGGCAGGAGACATTGCCGTCTGCAAGGCATGCGACAGCGGCGAGCGGCCCCTCTGTGTTTTCGAGAATCTCGCCGATCGAGTATTCCTCCGGCTCTCTGCAGAGACGGTATCCCCCGCCTTTTCCGCTGATGCCGGTAACGAGTTTCCCCTTGACCAGATCTTTCACGATGATCTCCAGATACTTTTTGGAGATATCCTGCCGGGCAGCGACATCCTTCAAAGGCACGTAGCCCTCCTCTTTGTGTTCTGCAAGATCGATCATTACGCGCAGCGCATAGCGCCCTTTTGTTGAAAACATGATTCCGCCTCCTTTGATTCACCTATTATACTGTAGGGTAAATCAACAATCAAGCTCTATTTGCCTATTGACATAGTAGGTCAATAGGTATAAAGTAAAGCTCGAGACGAGGGGATACAAGGCAGGGCAGACCCGCGCGCGACTCCACCCGGGGTCAAAGCTCCACGGAGAGCGCGACTCCGCCCCTGTCCGTAACGACCAAGAACAATCCATAGGAGGAAATACCATGATTTATGCAGATAATGCGGCGACGACAAAACCCTGCCGCGCGGCTATAGAGGCGATGATGACCTGTCTGGAGGAGGAGTATGGAAACCCATCCAGCCTGTATGCACATGCGCAGCGCGCGAAAGAAATTTTAGAAAAAGCCAGAGAAGACGTCGCGACGGTCATCGGAGCAAGTCCGAGGGAAATCACCTTCACATCCGGCGGCAGCGAGGCGGACAACCAGGCGATCCGCTCTGTGGCAGCGCTTGGAAAGAAAGCCGGCAAAATGCACATTATCTCAACGGCATTCGAACATCACGCCGTCCTTCACACCCTGAAAAAACTCGAAGAGGAAGGCTTCGAAGTGACGCTTCTTGATGTCCATGAAGACGGACTCGTTCGTCCGGAGGAACTGGAAGCGGCGATCCGTGAGGACACCTGCCTCGTCACCGTCATGTTTGCAAATAATGAAATCGGAACGATCCAGCCAATCCGCGAGATCGGCGCGATCTGCAGAGAAAAGGGCGTCCTGTTCCATACGGATGCTGTCCAGGCAGTGGGACACCTTCCAATCGACGTCAAAGAAGACAACATCGACCTCCTTTCCGCCTCCGCCCATAAATTCCACGGGCCGAAAGGTGTCGGCTTCCTCTATGCAAAGAAGGGGATCCGCCTTTCGAATCTGATCGAGGGCGGCGCACAGGAACGCGGAAAGCGGGCCGGCACGGAAAATGTTCCGGGCATCGTCGGCATGGCCGCAGCCCTGAAAGAGGCAGCAGAACACATGCAGGAAAACGCCGCGCATATGATGCAGATGCGTGACCGCCTGATGCAGGGCCTTGCGGAAATCCCGCATTCCGCACTGAACGGCGACGCGCAAAAGAGACTTCCGGGAAATGTGAACATTTGCTTCGAAGGCATTGAGGGCGAATCGCTCCTGCTGCTGCTTGACGACCGCGGCATCTGCGCATCTTCCGGCAGCGCCTGCACCTCCGGCTCACTGGACCCGAGCCACGTCCTCCTTGCAATCGGCCGCGTCCACGATGTCGCCCACGGATCCCTCCGCCTGAGCATCGGCGAGGATATCTCGGAGGAAGATGTGGATTACATCATCCAAAACGTCAAAGAAGTTGTGGAATACCTGCGCGGCTTCTCTCCGATCTGGAGAGACCTGATGGCAGGCAAAAAGGAATTTATTTTATAATATAGAAAAGAGAGGATAAAATCATGGCATTATACAGTGAAAAAGTAATGGATCATTTCCGCAACCCGCGCAACGTTGGCGTGATCGAAGATGCGGATGGAGTCGGTGAAGTCGGAAACGCAAAGTGCGGAGACATCATGAAGATGTATCTGAAGATCGATGAAGATGTGATCACCGACGTGAAATTTGAAACTTTCGGCTGCGGCAGCGCGATCGCGTCAAGCTCGATGGCGACCGAATTGATCAAAGGCAAACCTGTCAGCGAAGCGATGAAGCTGACCAATAAAGCGGTCGCAGAAGCGCTCGACGGTCTGCCGGATTATAAAATGCACTGCAGCGTCCTTGCAGAGGAAGCAATCCGTTCCGCTCTGGAGGACTATTATCAGAAAACCGGCCAGAACGAAAAATGTTCCGGCAGCGCTCCGGACGCGGAGTAAGGCGGAAGAAACAGACGCAGAAGATAGAATAGCAACAGCGAACAAAACAAATATAATCTACAAATAAGCGGTTGGTCTTAACTCAAAGACCGACCGCTATTGTTTTTTTACAACCACTGATTGTTATCAGATAATATAATCATTCCCAAGGCGGGCTGCCTGCTGATCCAAAAGATCCTGCAGCGTCACCCCGTCCAGGTAATCCGAGATTACTTTGTACAGACCCTGCCACATGGGGAGTGTGATGCACTCGCCGCAGCGCTCGCATTCGTTCGGCTCTTGTTCGAGACAGGCAACCGGTGCGAGCGAGCCCTCCGTCAGCCGCAGGATCTCTCCCACGGTATATTCCTCCGGCTTGCGCGCGAGCCGATAACCGCCCTGCGCGCCGCGGTTTGTGAGCAGAATATTTGCATGGTTAAAGATCGGAATGATCTGTTCCAGATATTTTTTCGACACCTGCTGGCGCTTCGCGATATCTTTCAGTGAAACATAACCGCTCTCGCGATGTTCCGCGAGATCCAGCAGCATACGAAGTGCATAGCGTCCTTTTGTTGAAATTTTCATGTCAGTCGAATCCTCTTAAGGTTAGGTGTTATAGGCAGTCAAATGTAATTCCGGGAATTGAGCCTTAATGAAAGGGCGGTGTTTATCGTTTAGCCGGGGCATGCGCCGCAGATTATAAATCCGCCATGCCGGTCTCCTGCATCAGAACATGTATCCGCTCCAGCCCCTTCTTCACAAAGCTGCCGGAGTACTGCCGGCGAACCTGGCGGGAGTAACGTTTGTCCGGATCTTCGAATTTCGCGTATTCGAAATCCAGAATGTCATTCACAGGAATCCCCAGCGGGCGGAAGAACATCCGCAGCCGCTCGATAATCAGCTTGGCAGCCGTCACAAACGAATAGCTGTCGCCGGTCTCGTCATACATATAAACCGTCTTCAGGTCATAGCGGGAAGCGTTTTTAAAATTCTGTACGGCATGAACCTGGTCGTTCAGTGTGATTGTAGCTGCCGGCGTGCAGGCGAGCCAGACAAGCAGGAGATGCGCAAACTTGATATCCCGAACGTCGAGGCCCGTTTTCTCCAGCGGATTCAGATCAAACATCCGCAGCTCGATATGGTCGGCGCCGTTTTTCTTCAGCGACTCCAACGAGTTGGGGCCGGCCGGTTTCAGCCGCACCGGATAGTACAGCTCGGTCGGTGCGCGCAGCGTTCCCTCATCCACATAACGTTGGATGCTGTCGGCATATTTCTCCACACTCTCGTAATTGAAGATTGGCGTGAACTCGTTCCAGTATCCCATCTCGCTGCAGCGGACCGAGGACATGCCGGTAAAAATATCCCCGTCGTAGATGCCTTTTTCCATATAAGAACTGTCAAGGATCGGGCTTGCGGCTGTAAGCGGGATCATGATCCAGCTGTAAACGGACAGCATCTTCACCAGCGACAGATATAAATCGTTTTTGTATTGCTGAAATGTGAACCCGCTGTCGGCCGGCCGGTTTGCCAGCTCGATCTCGTAGTCTTTTTTCAGCAGTTCTTCTTCAAAAGAAAAGTTGACGTGGATCCCGCAGAAAGTCATTTTATAGCGGCCGTATCTCCGGGAAAGATGCTCGCGGTAAGCCGTCTTCTCCGCCAGCTCCCCTTCATACTGCGCGATCGGAATATCCAGTTCGTTCTTAATGTACGGCGGATTCGAAAACGGCCAGAGATATTCTTTCTCCGGCATCGCCTGCAGAACTTCCACAACACGACGCGTGTGCACTCCGAGTTCTTCGATCGCAGCCTCCGGGCTTCGGTGCACATCGGTATTGATCTCAATCTGGTTTTCACAGAAATCTCTTACGATATGCGGCTCGCCCGGGAAAGGGTGACGCGTGTGGGAAAAATGACCATCGCCTGTTACGCGAAGCGATTCCTTCTCCAGCCCGAAACAGCCGTCCAGCAAATGCTCCTTGATATAATCGTTTTCTAAATGCAGCATAGTATACTCCCTTTTTATCTGCAGATTGTCAAACGTTTCCCATGTCTAACAAACATCATATCACGCAATGCCTACTTAATCAATCGGTGATAGGGGAAAAGCAAAGCATCTTCTATTGACAGATAAAAATCTCTTTTGTAAAATTTAGCAAAGAAAATCTGAACAGGCCGAAGCAGATGCTTGGAGCCGGGTCGCAGAAGCGACAGTGGAACACCCACGGGACAGTAGGGAGGCTGTGCCGGGGGTGCTTTTTTTATATTATCTGCATCGGAATTCCCCGCTCGCGGGCTCTTCCGGAGGAAGAGAAAACAGGCGCACAATTAGTAAATAACCTTAAAACTCGTAAAACATATGGAACTCAACGAAAACGTAAATTCAATATCGGCGCAGAAAATCGCGGTCAGGGTATCGCTCGTGAGCGTCGTCGGAAATATTCTTCTGACGGTGTTTAAACTTTTCGCGGGAATCTTTGCGCATTCTTCCGCGATGGTCAGCGACGCGGTCCATTCCGCATCCGACGTGATCAGCAGCCTGATCGTCATCGTTGGTGTGCGCATCGCCGGCAAACAAGCGGACCGCTCACATCCCTACGGGCACGAACGATTCGAATGCGTTGCGGCTTTTATTCTGTCTGCAATTCTGGCGGTCGTCGGCGGCACGATCGGAATCCATGCGGCCGAAAGCATTATCAACAAAACCTATCTGGATCAGGAAATGCCGGGAATGCTGGCACTGATCGCGGCAATCGTGTCAATCGTCGGCAAGGGCCTGATGTTTATCTACACCCGCGTCCGTGCGCGGTCCATCCAGTCAACGGCGCTGAAAGCCGAGGCGTGGCATCATTTAAGTGACGCGCTTTCTTCGGTCGGCGCGCTGATCGGTATCGGCGGCGCAATGTTGGGAGCAGCAATCCTTGAGCCGATCGCAAGCGTCCTGATCTGCCTGATGATCCTGAAAGCAGCGGTCGATATCTTTCGCGAAGCGATCGATCAGATGGTGGATAAATCCTGTAGCAAAGAGATGGAAGAACAGATCCGCGCCTGCATCGAAAAACAGGACGGTGTTCTTGGAATCGACCTGCTCCAGACCCGGATGTTCGGAAACCGAATCTATGTGGACACCGAAATCTGCGCAAGCAAAGATCTGACGCTCGAAGAAGGACACGAGATTGCTGAGCGTGTTCACAGTGCGTTGGAACAGGAGTTCTCGCAGATCAAGCATGTGATGGTGCATGTCAATCCGGACTCCGACGACTAGATTAGTCTGGCATAGCAATTATTCAGCGAACTAATCAGAGATGGATTCCAACTTGATGCCTCAAAATAATCTCCCTATTTAATATGATTGGGCTAAAAGTTCCGCAGAGAAGCAAAGTGTTTCTGTACGGACACGGAAGAGTTCCGCAGAGCGAGGCAAACGTTCTGGACGGAACTTTTTAATGGAAAAAAGTTCCGCAGAGAAGCAAAGTGCTTCTGTACGGACACGGAAGAGTTCCGCAGAGCGAGACAACTGCTCTGGACGGAACTTTTGAGCGCTGCATTATATTGTTAGAAGGAGTATAGAGTGATATAATGACCCGACGCGTGCTAAAAGATAGCGCAGAAGTGATATGAATAATTCCAAGAAAAAACTGCCTGTGGGGAAAACAGGTCTTCTTGATTTCATAACGAAATTAAAATAAACAAAAATAAAGAAACATAAAACGAACTCAAAAGAAACAAAAGTAAAAAAGCATAAATCAATAAATTAAATAACAAAAAATAAGCAAAAAGAAAAAACGAATACAAAGTACAGAGAGAAACAAAACGGAAAGAATAATCCAAAAAAGAAAACTCTGCAATAACAAAAGCTAATTCAAAAATATTGAATCAAAATAATGTCCAAATAAATGGACAGTATAATATAGTCCAACTAAACGGACATAATCAACTAATCAAAATATAACGGAGAACATAAAATGAAAGGCATAGCTTACGGAGTAGGAGTAGGGCCGGGAGATCCGGAACTCATGACATTAAAGGCGGTTCGCCTGATCAAAGAAAACGATATCATCGCGGTGCCGGGAACGGAGCCGAAAGAAACTGTTGCATACAAAATCGCAGCCGGTGCAGTTCCGGAGATTGCGGAGAAGACCTTGCTGCCAATCAATTTCCCGATGGTCAAAGACCGTGCGGCAATTGACGAAGAACATAAAAAAGGCGCGAAGCTGATCGCGTCCTATCTGGACCAGGGAAAGAACGTCGTCTTCCTGACGCTCGGAGATTCCACAATCTACTGCACCTTCAGCTATGTCCAGCATTATCTGGAAGCGGACGGATACAAAGTCGAGCTGGTAAACGGGATTCCTTCTTTCTGCGCAGCCGCATCCAGACTGAACATTTCTCTGACCGAATGGAATGAGCCGCTGCATGTAATCCCGGCCGTTCACAAAAGCGGCGAGGCGCTTGATCTTCCGGGCACCTATGTTCTGATGAAATCGGCGAGCCATATGAAAGACAGTAAAGCGCTCCTCAGAGAGAGCGGTAAAGATGTGATGTGCGTAGAGAACTGCGGCATGGAAAACGAGAAGGTTTATCGCAGCCTCGAGGAGATCCCGGATGACGCAGGCTATTTTTCCCTGATCATTGCCAAAGAGACGAAACGACCGTAGCTTCTAATGAAAACTTTTGAACGCTGTTTTTAAGAGCTTCTGGAGCAGGAGACTTTCTTCTGTGTCAGAAGCTTTATAATAGACTTCTTTTCCCTCACGGCGGCTGACGATGAGGCGGCTGTCGCGAAGAGAGCGCAGATGGTGGGACGCAGCAGGGGACGACATCCCGAGAATCGCGGAAATATTGATCACGCATTCTTCGCAGTTGCAGAGCAGCCAGAAGATGCGGATCCTGTTCGCGTCTCCGAGCTTTTTAAAAATATCTGCTACTGCAAGAAATTGTTCTGTATTGGAAAGCGTCTCAATCAGATCGGCCTTGTGCCCGATGTCACTATGATGATGCGGCAGATTCAACTGTTTCATATATAAGTCCTCCCACCGGTCCGAAACGGACCAAATCCCAATTCCTATCTTAATAAAGAAAAACTTGACTTTCAAGGAGAAAGTTATATACTGTTGTCATAACAATTAAACGATCACTTAATCGTTTAAGCGATAACAGGCTTCAAGCCGCACTAAGAACAGATATAACAAGGCCGATCGCAACTGCTCGGCCATGCAATAAATAAGAAAGGCTGAAACACCATGAAAAAGACGTATAAAATTGATGTTGACTGCGCAGTGTGCGCGGATAAGATGGAGCAGGCAGCGCAGAAGACCGAGGGAATCAAGGACTGCACGGTTAATTTTATGGCCTTGAAAATGAAAGTTGAGTTTGAGGACGGCGCAGACCCGGCGGCGGTAATGCAGAACGTTCTTACGAACTGCAAAAAAGTCGAATCCGATTGCGAAATCTTTTTCTAGAAGGGAGCGCCATGTGCGCTTCCTTTTTGTTTAATCGGCCCGGGCAAATCCGAGATTGATCATGACGCATTAGCCGAAAGCCTACACCTGGTACAGGCTTCTCCAGCTCAATGCCAGCCGGATTCTGAACTGAAAACCAGCTGACTGCCTGAGCCTAACCCGACATAATCCTACGAAAGCGAACTTTACATACTCATGAATAAAAAACAAAAAAACCTGCTGATCCGAATTATCGTCGCGGCCGTTTTCTTCGTGCCGCTTTATTTGATATCCGAGGAGATCATCCGTGTGGACCTTCCGAAATGGGCCGTGCTGATCCTTCTTTTAATCCCGTACTTTACCGTCGGCTACGACATTCTGAAAAAAGCGGCGCTGGGCATCAAAAACAAACAGCCCTTTGACGAAAACCTGCTGATGTCGATCGCAACGATCGGCGCGATCGTGCTTGGCGAATACGGCGAGGGTGTTGCGGTAATGCTGCTTTACCAGGTCGGCGAACTTTTCCAAAGCTATGCGGTCGGAAAAAGCCGCCGGAATATTGCCGATTTAATGGACATCCGACCGGACTACGCCAATATTGAAACGGAATACGGTGTGGAACAGGTTGACCCGGATGAGGTCGAGGTCGGAACGATCATTGTTGTCGAGCCCGGCGAAAAAATCCCAATCGACGGCGTGATCGTCGAGGGCAGATCGGCTCTTAATACAAGCGCGCTGACCGGTGAAAGCAAGCCGATCGATGTGGAAGAAGGCAGCGAAGTTCTGAGCGGCAGCATCAACATGACGGGTGTTCTGAAGATCCGCACAACAACCGAGTTCGACGAATCCACCGCCTCCAAAATTCTCGACCTGGTTGAGAACGCCTCCTCGAGAAAGTCCAGATCCGAAAACTTTATCACGCGATTCGCGCGTGTCTATACACCGATCGTGGTTTTCTGCGCGCTGGCGCTGGCGATCCTTCCGCCGCTGTTTATCATGATCACGAAAATCGGGATCGGCGGCTACGAAAGCGTCGGAAAAATATGGATGGACTGGGTCTTCCGCGCTTGCACTTTCCTCGTAATCAGCTGCCCGTGCGCGGTCGTTATCAGCATCCCGCTCAGTTTTTTTGCGGGCATCGGCGGCGCGAGCCGGCAGGGCATTCTTGTAAAAGGCTCCAATTATCTTGAGACGCTTTCCGAAGTGCGGATGATTGCGTTCGACAAAACAGGCACGATCACAAAAGGAAACTTCGAAGTCACCGCGATCCACCACAGCCCGCTTGAAGAAAAAAGAATGCTGGAATACGCGGCGCTGGCGGAGAGCCACTCTTCGCACCCGATCAGCCTGAGCCTCCAGCAGGCATACGGTGAAACACCGGACCGCGGCCGCGTGACGGATGTGCAGGAGATCAGCGGCCACGGCATTATGGCGAAGGTCGACGGCCATGACGTGGCGATCGGCAACGAAAAAATGATGACAAAAGTCGGCGTGGAGTACCATCCGTGCAGCCACGTCGGAACGATTATACATATGGCGCTCGACGGCGAATACGCTGGCCACATCGTAATCTCGGATGAGCTGAAGCCGACGTCGAAAGAGGCGGTCGAGGCGCTGAAAAAAGCTGGAATTGAAAAGACGGTCATGCTGACGGGCGATGCGAAATCTGTCGCAGAAAAAGTTGCGGCCGAGGTAGGCATCTCCGACTTCCGGGCGGAACTCCTTCCGGCTGAAAAAGTTGAGACGGTGGAAGAACTGCTCGCGGAATGCAAAGGCAGAAAGCGTCTGGCCTTTGTCGGCGACGGTATCAACGACGCGCCGGTTCTTTCCCGCGCGGATATCGGAATCGCGATGGGCGCGCTGGGTTCGGACGCAGCGATCGAGGCCGCAGATGTCGTTCTGATGGACGACGACCCGCTGAAAATTGCAAAGGCAATCCGGATCTCGAGAAAATGCCTCGGCATCGTCAAGCAGAACATCGTCTTCACGCTGGCGGTGAAAGTAATCTGCCTGATCCTGGCAATGCTGGGCATCGCAAACATGTGGGTGGCGATCGGCGCGGATGTCGGAGTCATGATCCTCGCGGTGCTGAACGCGATCCGGTGCCTGTTTTTGAAAAAAATCTGAAAAAATGTACAGCAGACAAGGGCTTTTTCATTCGTGATAAATCTCCGGATATGATATAATACCTCAGCGTTTCAATTCGTGATTTGAACGCTGCGGGGGATCCCCCCCCTAAAGTTATCCGCCCGCGAGTTGTGACGCGCAGGGGCAGGACTTGAAAGGACGATCGATATGGACGACAGACTAAAGAAGCAGATGGACTTCGCGCTGGAACTGGATAAAGAAAAAAACGTTTTCCGCCAGACGCATCTTTCCGGGCACGGAAGAAATGAAAACGACGCGGAGCACGCCTGGCACATGGCGATCATGGCGTATCTTTTCCGGGAATATTCCAACGAGCCGATCGATATCCAAAAGGTCATGCTGATGTGCCTGCTTCACGATGTTGTGGAGATCGACGCGGGCGACACCTACGCCTACGACGAGGAAGGTCTGAAAACGCAGAAGGCAAGAGAAGAGGCTGCAAAAGAGCGGATCTTCTCACTGCTCCCGGAGGACCAGAAAGCAGATCTGGTCGCGATCATCGATGAATTCGAAGCATACGAAACGCCGGAAGCAAAATTCGCGCACGCGATGGACAACTTCCAGCCGCTGATCTTAAACAACAGTAACGGCGGCGGTGATTGGACGGAACACGGCGTGAAAGCGGAGACGGTGTATGGACGGCAGACACTGACCCGGCTCGGCTCGGAGAAAATCTTTGAGGTCACGGATCAGATCCTGAAGAAACATATTGAAGAGGGTACTTTATAACTCAGTGAAAGATACCCCCGCCTCTATCGGTGGCGGGTGACAAGACTTCGCGATGCAACACGCCCTGCGCATGATACGGCAGGGACGAAAATAAATATATGAGGTGATAGGAATGCTGACTTTGGAAAGAGCAAAGGAACTGAATGCGGAGATGGTGACGGAAGACCATCTGATCCTGCATTCGTTGAACGTCTGCTACGCGATGGGCGCGATGGCGGAACACTTTGGTGAGGACAAAGAGTACTGGCAGGCGGTCGGATATCTGCATGATTACGACTACGAAAAATATCCGGAAGAACATCTGCAGCATACGGAGGAGCCGCTGCTCGCGGCTGGCGTGGACCCGGAGGATGTGCGCGCGATCATGAGCCACGGCTACGGGATCTGCACGGATGTGGAGCCGCTGACCAACATGGAAAAGAGCCTGTTCGCGGTCGATGAGCTGACGGGCATCATCCAGGCCTGCGCGCGCATGCGCCCGAACGGGATCACAGACCTGGAAGTAAAAAGCTTCATGAAAAAATTCAAAGACAAACGGTTTGCGGCGAAGTGCGACCGCGAACTGATCCGCAAAGGATGCGAGATGCTGGGCATGGAAGTAAAAGACGCCGCCGAGATCTGCATCCGCGGCATGAAAGAACACGCGGAAGAACTCGGCCTGCAGGGCAGCGAAGCCTGACCGAGAGTGAGACAGACAGGGCCCGAGGCAGAGCGGACAAAAGAATCATCCCTTGTCTGAGACAGGACAAAAGAACCGTCCCCCTGTCTGCAGAAACTTGAAAATATTATGGAAATTTTTGACATTTGTGATGAATACGGAAACCCGACGGGGGAGACCGTTGAGCGGAGCATCGCTCACCGCGACGGGATCCCGCACCGGACGGCGCATATCTGGATCACCCGGGTAAAAGACGGGAGGCAGCAGATCCTTCTGCAAAAGCGAAGCCTGCAGAAAGACTCCTTCCCCGGACTGTATGACACCTCCTCAGCGGGGCATGTGCAGGCAGGCGACGAACCGCTCGCATCCGCAATGCGCGAGCTCGAAGAAGAACTTGGCATCGCCGCCGCGCCGGAAGACATGCATTTTGCAGGCACCTTCCACATCAGCTATGAGATCGAATTCCACGGCAGCCCGTTCCGCGACAACGAAGTAGCCTTCGTATTTGTCTGCAGCAAACCGGTTGAAATCGCAGACATCAAAGTTCAGGAAGAAGAGGTCGAAAGCGTCGCATGGTTCGACCTGGACGAGGTCTACGAAGAAGTAAAGCACCGATTCCGCGAACGTTTCTGCGTTCCGATCGAAGGAATGGAAGTGCTGAAAGAATATCTTCACAAACAAGAAAGACTATAAAACGGGAGGAAAACAACGTGGATACACAAACATTGAATAATGCGCTCACAGTGACGTTTCCGGATGGATTCCACGTATTAAGCGAAGAAGAGAAGAAAAAGTTTAAGAATCAGAAAGTCCAGTATTATGTCTACAGCTATTACAGAACAGAGCTGGAAGCAGAAAGCCGACCGGTCATCGACGAAATCTTCGGCTCGTTCCGCTGGCTCGCACAATAATAAGCGAAAAAACAATCCAAAAGCCTGATCAATCAATGCACGAAAGTTATAGATTAAGGCAAAAACAACCGAAAAAAGGCAAAAAACAGCGTGAAACGAAGGTGAAACGCTGTTTTTTTATGCAAAAAGCCAATCAATAACCAAAGCGTATTGGTTGATAGACTTAAGGTGTTTCTCATCCTCCGATCGAAAAAATATAATGAAGCCAGAACAAAACAAACATTTGTAAAGGATATTTTCGAGAGGTTAAAAGGAGGATAATTATGGCACAGAAGTATTGGGAAAAATGGAATTTTCCGAACGAGGAAGTAAAAGCAAAATATGAAGCAAGATTAGGCAGAATCAAAAAAGCAGTCGCATTAGAGCCGGTCGACAAGATCCCGCTGCTTTCCTCCGGTCCTGCAGCAAACGCAAAATTCGCAGGTGTTGTCCTCGCTGACTACCTCGCAGATATGGAACTGAACTGTGACTGCAACCTGAAAGTTGCAGAGATGATGGACATCGACGGCTCCCAGGCCCCGATCTTCAGCCCGGAAGTATTCCCGGCACAGTGGTTCTCCAGCGTCGCAATGCCGGGCAAAGATCCGATGGTCGGACCGAACGAGCTCTGGCAGGTACATGAGAAAGAAATTATCTCTCATGAAGACTACGACAAAATCCTTGATATCGGATACGATAAATGGCAGCCGGAATTCCTGAATGCAAACTTCGATCATCCGTTCGAGAGAAGCGCTCCGTTCTTCGAGTACTGCCCGACAGCAGAGAGAAGACACGCAGAAGCAGGCTTCCCGACCATGGTCAGCGCGATCTTCGAATCTCCGTTTGAAGCACTTTGCGGCGGACGTTCCCTCGCAGCATTCCTGATGGACGACCTGATGGAGATCCCGGAGAAAATGGATGACGTTTTCCAGGAAGTACACCGTGTCAACATGGCTGGCTATGAAGCAATGCTTTCCAACCCGGACACCTGCCCGATCGGCGTATGGGTCGGAGGCTGGAGAGGAACTCCTTCCATGCTGAACAGAGAAATGTTCGAGCGTTTCTCCTGGAGATACATGAAAGACATCGCAAACCTTTGCGTAAAATACGGCGTTATCCCGCTGTACCACTTAGACTCCAACTGGACTCCGGGGCTCGACGTATTCCGCGAGATCGCACCGAAGACAGGTATCCTTGCACTCGATGGCAAGACCGACATCTTCAAAGCAAAAGAAGTACTCGGCGACCACACCTGCATCATGGGAGACGTTCCGGCAGAGATGCTGGCATTCGGAACCCAGGAAGATACCTACAACTATTCCATGAAACTGATCAAAGAGATCGGACCGACAGGCTTCATCCTTTGCTCCGGCTGCGACATCCCGTTCAACGCTAAATATGAGAACGTTGAAATGATGGTGAAAGCTGTTCATGATACTGAAGGAAAATTAGCAGATCTGTAAATTAACTTTTAGTAGAAGATAAATACTGTCCGATAACCGACAGACAAGACATGAATTGGCGGAGTATAATAATCCTCTCGTGTATAAAGAATACCTCACTGTACGATTAATTGTACAGTGAGGATTCTTGGTATCAGAAGACTGATTGCAGGTTGCAGAAACCGGGCATATCAATTAAGATTGTCAAAAGGGGACTGTTAAGTTTTTTAGTGGGGGCAAGATATATGAACATGACTCAGATCAAATACTTTCTGACTGTTGCGAAGTATTTGAATTTCACAAATGCAGCAAATGCATTATATATTTCCCAGCCGGCGTTAAGCCGCCAGATCCAGATCATCGAAGAGGAGATCGGGTGCATCCTGTTCACGCGAAATTCGCGAAATGTGCAGATGACACCTTCCGCAAAACTCCTCGTGAAAGAGCTCGAAAATATTTATAACGAGTATAACATCGCGATCGCAAAAGCGCAGAGCGCGTACCAGGGACTGACCGGCGAGATCAATATCGGAATCCTCGACGGCACGCGGGTCAGCGACCTTTTCCCCGGCGTGCTGAGCTACTTCCATGAAAAGCATCCGAACGTCGAGATCAAGATGCAGTATTACAGCTTCCGCCAGCTGCAGGAACGGCTGAACGCGGGCGAGCTCGACTTCATCATCACTCTGAAATTCGACATTGAAAAAAGAGACAATCTCCAATACCGCGTGATCGAAAAAACGAAAGACCACATCGTCATGCACAAAGACCACAGGCTTGCAAACGCGAGCAAAGTCATGCTGAGCGATTTTGTGAACGACGTCTTCATCATGGTCTCCACAGAAGATTCCGTCGAATCGCCGAAGCTGATTCTGGATGGATTTCAAAACTCCGGCGTGAAGCCGAAGATCAAATTCGCGCCGAATATTCAGACGGAAATGCTCTGGGTGCAGGCAGGCATCGGCGTCTGCATGCTGGACTCCCGGAACACCCTGGCCGGAAGCGATGATGTCCGGTTTGTTGAAGTGGACGGCGTCTCCGACCCCAGCCTTACCCTTGCCTGGGAGAAAAATAATACGAATCCGTACCTGAAAACATTTGTAGAGAATTTTACTTATTACGTATAATAACACCGCGCACAGGCGAGTGATTCATAACGATTGTTCTTTGGTAAACTGTTCCATCTTCGGAGCAGTTTTTTTACTGATTGAAAGCATTGATTCATCCATGTAATTTCGTTATAGATGCATTCGGATGGAGATAAGATCTCGAAATTTTTTCCCAAAACTCTGCGTTCCGAGGGGACGATTTGTAAAAAAACAAAACACAAAATAATCAATCGAAAAAGTGAATTCATCCATACGCCTTCCGTTTTTTTCTTATGAATCACTCAAATTTATAATTGATTCATGCAATGAAACTGTTTCGGATTTTTCCGGAACAAGGGAAAAACAGGAGGTGTTTTCATGAAAATTGGTGTACTGATTGCGGTCATACTTTATGAAGTGATCACGATCGTCGGCGTCGGTATCGTCATCGCGATCAAAAACCGCAAAGCGGCGAAAAATGCCGGTGACTTTGCAGTTGCCAGCAAAGGTCTTGGTACGATTCAGGTCGGCGTTACGCTGGCTCTGACGATGCTTGGTTCTGCGCACATCTGGGGAACGACACAGAACGCGTTCAATATCGGCGCAATCTCTGTTTGGTTCGGAATTGCATGTACGGTAATGATGGTTGTTATCTGCTGCGTTACGGGACCGGCAATTCGTAAAATCGGAACGAACACCGTTCCGGATCTGTTCGGAAAATTATTTGGCGGAAAGACCAGAACCCTGACAGCAGTCATTATGGCTCCGCTGGTTATGGGCTGCCTCTGCCTTGAGACCCAGTGTATCGCGGTCACATTCCAGGCTCTGACCGGATGGCCGTACTGGCTTGGCGCACTTGTTGGCGGCGCATTTGGTATTCTTTACGTATTAATCGCAGGTATGAAAGAGGTTGCAGTCCTGAACCTGATCAATGCAGCATTCATGTACATTGCACTGATCGTTGCGTTCATCGCACTGTTCTTCTATCTGCCGCAGGGTTGGGAAGGTGTCGAGACAACCGTACAGTCCGGCGGACATGGCTGGATGCTCAGCATTTTCGGCAACTCGGATGTCCTTCTTGGATTTGCAATTCCTTCCGTTTTCTGCTGCACGATCTTCCAGGGAATTTCCCAGATGGGTCTGCAGACAGCAATCGCAGCAAAAGATGCAAAGACGGTCAAGAAATCCCTTGGCTGGGCAGGCATCGTAAACGGCTGCTTCTGCATCATCCCGACATTAATGGGTATTGCAGCATTCGCGCTTCATCCGGAACTTTCCGATATGCTCGCAGCTCCGACAATGATCGTTGAGCTTCTTCCGGACTGGATCGTATTCCTGATCATGGGATCTTTCCTTGGCGCGCTGCTTTCCACATTCGCAATGACCTGCCTCTGCCCGGCGACCGTATTTGCATATGACTTATACGGCACCATCTATGACAAGCAGGCAGATGATACGAAAAAAGTCAAAGTTATGCGTATCATGATTGTTGTCTTTGGTATTATCGCGATCGCGCTTTCCAACTTCCAGCCATCCGTCGTAACGACGATCAACTGGATCTTCACCTGGGCTGTTCCGATGTTCGTTATGGCAATCATCGGTCTGTGGTGGAAGAGAAATACGAAGGCAGCTGTGATCACCATGATCGTAAGCTGGGTTGCCAATGTGGTCTACATCACCTGCGGTGTCCAGGCGATTTTGGGATCCGACAACTTCCATCAGGTTTATCTCTGCGTGATCATCTCCGTTGTACTTGGAGTGATTCTTACGGCGGTTCTTCCGAATGGAAAGCCGGGACTGTTTAAAGTCCTGCGTGAGAAGAAGGCAGAAAAAGCAGCAGCTGCTGCGGAATAGGAGGTACGGACATGTCGTTTATTTGGTCAGTTATTATTACAACCGTTGCCATTGTTGTCGGCATCGTGGTCGTGGGATACATTATCGGTTTTGCAACCCGGAAGAATGACGATGAGACGTTCTCCGAGGAACTGTTAAAGGAGGTAGAAGAAAATGATCTTTGATCTTACCAGCCAGTTATGGATGCTCGGAATTATCGTTGTCATGGGACTGTTCGGATTATCCGCAGCAATTTTCAAAGCGAAATCAAAAAATAAAGAATAAGTATGTCAGGAAACGCGGCTGCCGCGCCGGAAAAGTGCGGCAGCTGCCCGATTTGTTTTTTGCAAGAATCAACAATTTTGATTGACGCGGCGGAAGACACTTGTTATAATACTTTAGCAATGCAGAAAGCATAGCAGTAAGGCGACATAGCCAAGTGGTAAGGCGTGGGTCTGCAACACCCTGATCACCAGTTCAAATCTGGTTGTCGCCTCGATAGAATTCCGAGAGAACCCTTGAGAAATCAAGGGTTCTTTTTATTTTTTAAAGTTTTATATAACTCAACAGAAGATGTCAGCGGATATTTCGTAAAACTTTATCCACTTTATAACCAATTTACGAAATTTTTACGAAAAAACGCGTAAAATATACAGAAAATGTATTAAAGGAGCCTTGAAACAGCCTTAAAATAGCCTTTTTACCATTAAATAACCCGTCAAAACCAAAATAATCTTCGTGAATTCGTAAAAACACATGTAAACATATATATCTTTACGAACTTTGATAAAGCCCGCGTAGATCTCATAGAGAATTCGTAAAAACGCATGTAAACATATATAACTTTACGAACTTCGATAAAGCCCGTGCAGATTCCATATAGCTCCAGCGATTTTATGTTGTATCAGCATAGCGCCAGATAAATAAGAACTGCCCGAAGAAGAACATGAGCCAGGTTGAAAAACCCGTATCGTTTTATTATATTTATCTTAAGGGGAGAATAGGAGAATGGTTATGAATAATCAGAGAAAACGATTCGGTATGAAATATTGTGTCATATGGCTGCTGGCTTTCGTTATGCTGCTGAGCACAACCGTTTTTTATACACCCGTAATGGCCGCTGCGGCCGGAGACAATACAATAGAACCTTCATCATCTGCGACATTGGTTGATTCCGGAACACATGGTACCTGCACCTGGGAGTTCTATTCCGATGGTACATTGATCGTCCGACCGACCGAAGGAACAGAGGGCGTATTTCCGGAACTGGAGACAGACTCTTCCTCCGATTCGACAGGAAGAATCAGTCCTTGGAATGAATACTGCCAGCAAATATATATAGCTGCTTTTCGCGATGTAATTCACGCGGAAGGAGACCAGTCTGGTCTTTTCAGAGAATGCTTTAACATGTTTCGAGTCGATCTTTCCGGGTTAGACACTACGGAAGTAACTTCCATGAGTCAAATGTTCTATGACTGCTTTAAAATGCAGGAACTCGATTTCAGCAGCTTCAATACGGGCAAAGTGACAGATATGAGCTACATGTTTTCCTCCTGCGGAAACAACATGGAGACACTGAATCTTGAAAGCTTCGACACATCCAATGTCACAAATATGTCGAACATGTTTTGCTATTGTGATACGAAACATTTGAATCTCAGTAGCTTCAATACTTCAAATGTTACCGACATGAGTTCGATGTTCAGCGGATGCAGGGAATTGGAGGAACTGGATGTCAGTCACTTTGATACAAAAAAAGTTACGAACATGGATAGTATGTTCGAGGAATGTCGAAAGATCACGTCCTTAGATATCAGTAATTTTGATACATCTAATGTTACAGATATGAACTACATGTTCCATGACTGCAGATCACTGAAAAAACTGGATGTCAGCCATTTCGATGTCAGCAAAACAAGCTGTATCGACGATATGTTTGACTACGCTACAGGTCTTCAATACCTGAAAACAAACTTTAATTATCCTGCAGATACTCTTGAGATAGGCTTTGCACCGGATTTTCCAATCTATATGGAGGAAAAGATTGGCGGCAAAACCATAAAACATCCAGAGAACTCATATATTCCGGTAGGTCCGCATATCTTTACGATTCCAAACTACGTGGATCCGAGAAAAACGTCAGACTATTTCCTTCTGGAAAGAGATAATAACAACTTTAATCATAATGCATTCAGTTTCTTTAATTTCACCCGTTTCTCATTTCCGTATAGAACTTCGGTATCGGATTTCCTGCTCGCAAACAGTGATTATCCGGTCGTGATTAATTTAAAAGAGTATGTAAAAGACGGTAGTAACGTCGTGGGACGAGCCAGAAAAACAATATTACCGTTATATGAAATCAGCTCTTTTTCCACTTATAAAGATAACGATGGTTATGCAAGACTGTCAGACAAGCATGGATTCACAAATAATACTTCTTATGAAAAAGAAGTTCAGAAAGGACTGGGTCCCTTGGACGCATTTCTTCTTTCATGTCTTGCAAAAGAATACTGGAATGGTTCTTGTTTCGGCATTGCGTATACGGCAATCCTTTGCAGTGAGGGACGGTTAACAGAGTATTTAGGAAACAAATCTCTATATGATCAGGGAATGCCCAAAGATAATACGAATCTGCGGGATGTTATCATGTATTATTCGCTTCTTCAGAACAGACCTGATTTTATCGTGGATTGTAAGACCTCTTCAGGATCGGATAAACCGGGCACTGTGAGCTTAAGCGAGTTCCTGGAGCGTTTTGTAAGTGAAGCACAAAACAGCAAGGAACGAAAAGAACCGTTCATATTCTCTTACTTTCATGGAAAGAATGGTTCTGGCCACGCCGTTGTTGTCTGTGGATACTACTTTGATGAGATTGAGAAAGAACACGTAGTCGTGATATATAACGAAAATGATCGTTTCGGTTACGAGGAGGTTCGTGTTTCGGATGATTACCAGTCCTTCGAATACTATGATGGAGATGAACCGATTCATGAAACATATAAGGAATTAGCATTTATTGGTGTTCATACAATCGCAGAGTATCCCACGATTGCAT
Organism: uncultured Parasporobacterium sp.; assembly: GCA_964579345.1. Lineage (GTDB taxonomy): Bacteria > Bacillota > Clostridia > Lachnospirales > Lachnospiraceae > RGIG5612. Next base: position 1,309 of record CAZOHB010000018.1, on the reverse strand, counting down.
CTACATATACAAATCGGCAAGCTGCGGAGAAAGAATCTGGTCAGACCTCTCTGGCCCTTTCGGCATATAAAACCTGCAAGGTAACAAATGCAGAAGGAAAGACGCTGATCTGCGACGGCGAGGATTACTACGGAGATATGGAGATCTATGACTACAAGCTGACGGGTGAGGAAGATCCGCGGATTGTATTTACTGTGAACGAGAGCGATTCCTTTACTGTAACCGGTATCGAAGACTATGGGGAATTTTTCTCATCAACACAAATCGGAGAGGACCTGTATTTGACTCGCACAAACGGAGCAGGATCGATCATTCTGAATCAGGCAGGAGTTTCGCTGGATGGGGAAGAAGGCGTGGAATACGATTTCGAAATCTCACAGAAAAAAGACAGCGAAGCGTTGAATACCTATCTTGTTAAGGGAAACACGTCCGGGAAGGTCGAATCGGCTTTAGGGGATAATCTCACGGTCGATCTTGAGAACGCAAGTGAGTATTTATATGTGTCTGTGGATAATGAGGAGGAAGAAAAGGAAGCGCTGATCGAAGAAAATGTGGATCATTTTACGGCCGACACTTCTTCCGGTGAGCTGACGATCAAAGATAAAAATGTTGTCATCAAGGACATCAGCGATTACATGGTGTTTGACATTAACGATCAAACGTATACGGGAAAAGCGTTAACGCCTGCGTTTTCCTTTGGAGATGGATATAAGGTTTTGATCCCGGGTGAAGACTATGACTACTTGTTTACAAATAATAAAAATGCAGGAACGGCAAAACTGACACTGACGGGAAAAGGTTTGTATACAGGAACTTTCACAAAAACATTCCGAATCAAAAAAGCTGCGAATCCGCTTGTTGTAAAAGCGAAAAAGCCGACAATAAAATATACAAAACTTAAGAAAAAAGCTCAGACGATCACAGCAAAAAAGGCATATGCAATAAGTAAGCAACAAGGAAAACTGTCCTATAAATTGGTCAGTGTTACAAAATCAAAATATAAAAAATACTTTAAGGTAAATACCAGGACCGGAAAGATCACCGTCAGGAAAGGACTGAAGAAAGGCACCTATAAAGTCAAAGTAAAGGTAACTGCCTCCGGAAACGTCAATTACAATAAGATAACAAAAACGGTAACCGTGAGGATCAAAGTGAGATAGACATCATTGATCACAGCATATATAAGTTAAAGGGTATCGCAGGCGTCTTGGACGGCATGGCAAAGGAAGAAAAGTTCGAAGTCACTAGGGAGACGCATAATGTATTTGGGCTGATGTGTGATGATCTGCGGGCGGTTTATCGGGAGCTA
>CAZOHB010000017.1:0-25731 GCA_964579345.1 uncultured Parasporobacterium sp. | reverse complement strand
AATCAAAAATAATAAGAGATTACTTTCTGCGTTTTTTGCAAAAACGAGGAAAGTGCGGCCGGCGGAGCGCACGCCGGTAAAAGGGATGGATAATAATCAAAATCATAAGGGAATCCGCATCAGGACACTCAACACCATCATGATTGCTGCAGCAGTCGTGATTGTTGCTGTGCTTGTAGGTTTAATCCTGCGTATGCAGGACCGATACCAGAATCTGCATGACAATACCGATGTTTATATCAAGTGCCTGAGTGCCGCGCCGGACCTTTCCAAAGGCTCGGATTATCTGACGGAGCAGGTGCGCAGTTTTGTTGTGACCGGTGACAAAACATATCTGGATAATTATTTTACAGAGGCGAATGTCACAAGGAGGCGTGACAAGGCCCTTGAGGTTTTGAATCCGTATATGGAGGGGACAGCCGCCCTGAACTATTTAAATCTTGCGATGTCGAATTCGCTGGAACTGATGAATGTCGAGTACTATGCGATGCGGCTGGAATGGGAGAGCGAGAGCCTTCCAAACGATCTCCTTCCGGAGGAATTGCGAAACATCACGCTTTCCAAAAGAGATGGATTGCTGAGCGCGGCGGAAAAACATGAATCTGCCATAAGCATGGTCTTTGACCAGACCTATCAGTTATACAAAGATAGGATCATCAGCAACGTTGACTCCTGTATTGAAGAGCTCATGGAAAAGATGGAGACCGAACAGCAGGACAGCCACAGCGCTATGACCAAGATCATGTTCACCCTGTTCGGCATGATCATCTTCTTGCTGCTGCTTGTGATCGCGGCAGTGGTGCTGACGTTCAGCCTGGTCATGCAGCCGATGACGAAAGCAGTGAATTATATCCGTGACAATAAAATGATTCCTGTAGGAGGAGCAGCGGAAGTCCAGTTCTTAGTGGAGGCCTATAACCATGCGGTGGAAAAAACGCAGCGGCAGCATGCGGACCTTCAGCAGCAGGCACTGCATGATGCACTGACCGGCCTGCTCAACCGTGCCGGCTATGAGAAAGTCATCGCAGAACTCGAAGAAGAAAAACTCTGTCTTTTGCTGATCGATATTGATAAGTTTAAAACGATCAACGATACCTACGGTCATGACGTCGGAGATCTGGTCCTGAAAAAAACGTCGGATGTTTTACGGCATCAGTTCCGTTCGGCCGATATGATCTTCCGTTTTGGCGGAGACGAGTATGCTGTCATTATGATGAATGCAGGTCCGGATCTGGAGGACCTGATCAAAATAAAAATCGGAAATGCCAACAAACAGCTTGCAGCGGATGAGAAGCTGCCGGAAGCTTCGCTTTCGGTCGGTGCTTCCTTCGGAACAGGCACCGTTACAGAGGAGCTTTTCAAAAGCGCGGATAATGCACTTTATCAGGTGAAAAACAGAGGCGGATGCGGCGTTTCCTTTGGAAATTAAGTAAAAAGGAAGTGCTCTGATGGAGATCTTTCAACCGTATATTCCGCAAATCCTGATTTTACTCATTCCGCTTGTGGGTCTTGCAATCCTCGCGTGGATCGACCCGTATATCCGTTTAACACACAAGGTTACAATTCAGGGAATCGTTCTCCTGATCGTGCTGCTGCTCATCCAAAATATCCTGGAATATTATCTGGCGAACGGAGAGCCGATGATCATAGAGCGAACGATCACTTCGATCTTCGGCTATGTGATCCGTCCGGCGATCCTGGTCTTCTTTCTCTATATCGTTATCCCGGACAAGTCCCACATTGTTGCCTGGCTGCTTTTTGTGATCAACGTTGCAGTCCATATATCGGCCCTTTTCTCGCCGATCTGCTTTAGCATAGATGAAGAAAACCATTATCGAGGCGGGCCTCTGGAAAATACCTGCCTCTATATAAGCCTGTTCCTTTTGGTGTATCTTCTGATCATGACACTCGTCCGCTATGGACGGATCAGTCGTTTCGAGCTGATCCTGCCGGTCTTTGTCGTTGTCATTATTCTTTTGTCCATTTTTGCGGATGAAAGCTGGAGGTCTATGATTGGACCATTTGATTTTCTTACGATCGCCATCGAGATCAGCAGTGTCTTTTTCTACATCTGGCTGCATCTTCAGTTTGTGCGGGAACATGAAAGCGCTTTGGAAGCGGATCGGCGAATCAAGATCATGTTCAGCCAGATCAAGCCGCATTTCCTTTTTAATTCGCTCGGAGCGATCGAGGAACTCTGCGACAGCGATCCGCCCCTGGCAAAAGAGGCTACGATCCGGTTTTCACGGTATCTGCGGGGAAATCTGGAATCGCTTTCCACGGATGAACTGATCCCGTTTGAAAAAGAACTGGAACATACAAAACTATATCTGGAGCTGGAGCAGCTCCGTTTTGAAGATGCTCTGCAGGTGAAATTCGATATCACCTGTACTGATTTTAACATTCCGACACTGACGGTCGAGCCGCTTGCGGAGAATGCGGTGCGGCACGGCATTCGCGGAAGTGAGGAAGGAGAAGGAACCGTCACGATCCGGACGAAGGAATACTTTGACAGGTATGAAGTCATGGTCATCGATGACGGCGCAGGTTTTGATCCGGAAAGCCTGCCGGAAATAACCGGTGACCATATCGGAATCCGGAATGTCAAAGAACGTCTGCAACGGCTCTGCGGAGGAACGCTCCGCATAAGCTCGAAACCGGGAGAAGGAACGACAGTTACTATTTCCATACCGAAGGAGGTGTACTATGCTGGTCTTCGCCATCGACGACGAACCTAAAATGTTAAGACTTTTGCATCATGCGATCGAAGAGGCGGAGCCGAACGCGGAAATCATGGATTTCCCGCGCGGTGCTAAGGCGCTTTCTGCAATCGAAGAGCAGGATCTGCATCCGGATGTGGTATTTTCTGACATCCAGATGCCCGGTATCGATGGCCTCGAACTTGCTGTACGCCTTCGGACGCTTGCGCCGGAGACTAAGGTCGTTTTTGTGACTGGATACGATAATTATGCGCTGGAGGCTTACCGCCTTCACGCCAGCGGTTATGTCATGAAGCCGGTGGAGGCTGCGCGGATAAAAGAGGAGCTTTCGCATATTACACCGCAGAAAGAAGAAAATCCGGCGAAGCTGAAGGTCCAGTGCTTCGGCCGTTTTGAAGTCTTCTGGAAGGGTGAACCGCTGACATTCGGCAGAAAACAGACCAAGGAACTTTTCGCTTTCCTGATCGATCAGGAGGGCAAGATCTGTACGTCGGAAGAGATTTCGACGGCTCTGTGGGAGGAAGAACCCAATCTGCACCTGACCAAGACGCGGATCCGTCAGCTGATCAATGACATGAAAAAGACATTGTCCGGGATTGGTATGGAGCAGGCGATCATCCGCCGCAGCGGCCAGCTTGCGATCCGCAAGGATGTGGTTGACTGTGATTACTACCGAATGCTGGAAGGCGATATGGATGCGGTCAACTCCTATTATGGCGAGTATATGACGCAGTACAGCTGGGCGGAGCTGACGGAGGGCAGGCTCTATTTTCGGACCCGGGAATGAGATTTGAGGGCTTTCAGTCAAATTCAGATCATATTTTTGCAAATTCTTAATACTTTTTTAACATTAAAAAAATAATCTGCCTGTAGGGAAGATTTATAGACCTGTAGTATATAAGGGAGCGGAAACGCTTCCTTTTCTACTATTATATAGTACCGGAAAATAGCTGTTACGTTTTTGGATGCCTGATGATGTAAACTTTCTACAGTATGCAGGAGTATATCCTGGAACCGACGGCATATGTGATGCTGTGCCAGGCTCTGAAGACTGCTGAGGGCAGCCGCCCTTTTGGGAGCAGAAATGGCAGCGATCTTCTTCCAGGAACGGAGACAGAGAAAAAAATCACATTTGCCGAAAGAAAGTTGGGTTTATGACTAATTTTGTGACGGTTAAAAAGGGATAATGAGAACACACAAAGAGGATTGGAGCTTACTCCGGTCCGCCACACAGGTAGCTTACCGTTAACTGAGTAAAGACACTTTAAGCAACCCGATGGAAAAAAGCCCCATACAGGAAAAGGTAAAAAGGGATAATTAAGAAGAAAAGGAGTACAGGTTATGAAGCAAAAGCTATTCAAACGAGCATCAGTGGTGTTCCTGGCACTGATGGTGATGCTTAGCAGTATGTCTCTTCCAACGCTTCACGTCGTAATGGCGGAAGAAAGCATGGAAGGATATGCCGGCGAATACGTCGAAGAGACGGTCGCTGAAGCAGAAACGGAAGAAGCGGAGCCTGCAACGGAAACGTTAACGCAGGAAGTAGCTGAAGCCGTTACGGAAGCGTCGACCGAGATTGCCCAGCCCGAAGAGACGCAGGCTCTTGAAGAAGTAGCAGAGACCGTTGCAGAAACGGCTGCTGAGACTTCCGCAGAGCAGGCAGAAACGCCTGCTGTAGAAGAAGAGCAGAAAACTTCCGAAGCTGCTGAAAAAGCAGAACCAAAAGAAGAAACAAAACAGGAAGAAACGAAAGAAACCATGCCGGCGCAGAAATTCAGCGGCGTAGCAGGCGGTGTTTCCGTTCGCGTGATCGCGGATGAGGGAACCTTCCCGGCAGGCACAACGATGAAAGTCGTTCCTGTAAGCGCAGCAGCAATCTACGACACGGTAAACGCTGCAGTAGAAGGTGAAGTTACAGCAATCAAGGCTGTCGACATTACGTTCTACAATGCAGAAGGCAAAGAGATCCAGCCGGCAATCCCGGTTCATCTGACAATGAACGCTTCCGGCATGGACAAAACTGCAGACAAAGAGATCGTCCATATCGATAACACCGGGGCAAACGTTATCGAGGACGCAAATGTAGCAGGCAACAAGGCAAACCTTGAGGCTGATCATTTCTCAATCTACGCAGTAGTTGAGACGGGAGATAATGCGAGACTTCAGGTCAACTTCATTAATGGAGCTGATGAAATCGCTTCCCCGATCGTCAAGAAGACAGATATGGCCGATGAAACACTGTTTAATAAGATCATCTACGATCCGGGTGCCGGAGAGCTTCCGGAAGGAACGGTTTTCCGTGGATGGACAACAAACAAAGATTATACAGTGGCAGATATTGATAACGGAATGAATATTGATGCAGTTCGTGCAGCTGTTAAAGAAAAACTGAATGCAGGAGTTACTGAGTCCGAAGGTTTACCGGAGCAGATGAACTTTTATGCAATGACATTCCATGTTTTCAATGTCACTTTTAAAGACGAAGACAACGTTGTAATCAAAAATGAAGCGCTTCTTACAAAGGGTGAGTCTATCGACTACACAGTTAATCAGCCGTATACTCCTAAGACTTCCGATCAGGAATTCCAGGGGTGGTATGTAGGCACGGAAAATGCAATCGCTAAAGACGGAACTTATTACGCAGAAGGCGATACTATTCCAAATGAGACCGCTGTTACAGTTAGCAAGGATGTTGTTCTCTCTGCCAAAGCTCCGTTAGGCGCATGGCTGATCTTCAAAGAGAATGGTTCCGGCGCAAGCTATACTTCTCCGCAGTTCCTTGAAAATGAAGCACCGACTGAACCGGCTGATCCGGTAAGAAACGGATACATTTTTGGCGGATGGTATACAGACGAAGCTTGTACAGATGGAAATGAATTTAATTTCACAGCCATCTTAGAGACAACGACCAGAATCTACGCTAAATGGACTCCGATTACAAACGCAGCATATACCGTTATTATCTGGAAACAAAATGTCGCTGGTAACGGATATGATTTTGAAACGTCAGTTTCCTTAACCGGTACAGTTGGACAGACCGTTAATACTGTATCTCAGCAGGGAACCGGAAATAATGCATACGCAAGAATTAATGGCACTAATTACCAGTATACTGGATTCCATCTGAATAATTACACGCAGAACGTTGTAATCAATCCGGAAGGAACTGCAGTTGTTAATGTTTATTATAACCGCACCAGCTATACGCTGACGTTCCGTCGAAGTGCTACCAATGCTACGGTATATAAAACCATTACAGCTTTATACGGTCAGCCTATCGGTGAAAATTTCCCGATTACTGAAAATGGAGCATCGGCTGAATGGAGATGGGACCCGCAGAACAGTTCTACATTTAATCAGGTACTTGTTTACATCGATATCATGCCTGCTGAGAATGTAACTTTCTACCGCAGCACTTCAAATGCTGGCGCAAAATACATGGAGTTTTACGTTGAAGCTCTTCCCGGACAGACTCCGGACAGAACATGGAATGGAAGAAGTTTTGTAAAATATGGAAATACGATTACGGCTAAATATAACTTCTTTACAGAAGCAGAGGATTTCCTGGAATTAACCGGCTATGAAAAGTTCGGCTCAGATCCTGCATTTATTAATGGAAGCGCAAATGTTAATACTGGCGGCACAATCCGCTTCTACTACACGCGCAAAGAGTTTTCAATTAACTACATGGATGGCATTTATGTAGATGGAAACGGTAATGCGATTGATGAGCAAAACCGTGGACAGTTGAAAAAAGAAGACGGTATTGTATACGGTGCAGACCTTTCGACCTATAACAAAGATGGCGCAGATTATTACAAGCCAACGTATACGGGATATGCATTCGAAGGCTGGTATGTTGATGACGCCTGCACACAGCCGTATACATTTGCAACGATGACGGACGGCGGCATTACGGTTTATGCAAAATGGAGACAGATCCAGTATCGTGTATTCCTTCATCCAAACGCTGATGACTATCAGGGATATCAGATCGGAGATCAGAGCACAAGCTTCCGTCTGGACTATGGCGATGGACTGAATGCGATCGATGCAAGAAGTGATGACTATGAATTAGTTGGCTGGTATACAGATGAAGCCTGCACTCATTCTATTAACTTCGATGCATTCGTGGCAAATGATACTCATATTTCGACCGCTTATGACAAGACTGAGTCGACGGAACGTGATCAGTATGGCAATCCGACTGAAAACACGAATAAAGACGCCACAAACAATCGTTTCTGGATCACCAAAAAACTTGATCTGTACGCTAAATGGCGCAGCAAACTGCTCGGTGCAAATGGTATCACAGTTCTTTACGATGCAGGCGATGGTTCCTTTAGCGGCGGAGGAAAAGAATATACCGATCCGTTAACTTATAAAGACAGATCGAAAGCTGTAGCGACTACCGCAACAACCCCTTCTGATACAACCAAGTTTGAGTTTGAATATTGGGATATTCAGAAATGGGATAAAGATAAAGAAGCATTTGTTTCTTCCGGAACAACAGTATTACCGGGCGATGGCTTTGAAGTCTTAAAGGCAGATGCAGAAGTTATTGAAAATGAAGGAAGTACAGCAGCTGATCCGAAATATACCTATATTGTTAAACTGGTCGCTGTATACAAAGCAATTGAGGATGAGACTCTGACCCATATTGACTGGTATGCAAATAATACAACAACAGCTGTTAAGTCAGATGATGGACTTAAAATGAACACACCGATCGCTATCGAGCCTGCAAGCTTATTCACCTATGAGGGATATGAGTTCATTGGTTGGGCTAGATATGCAACGGGCTCTAAGCCATCTTCTCCGACGGATGATTCTCAGCTGTGGCTGGTATATGATAAGGACGCGAAGACTTTCAAAGAAAATGGCAAAGTTGTTACCCAGGTAGCATGCGATGAAAAACAGCCTTATCATGATCTGTATGCAGTATGGGCACCGATCCAGTACACCGTCATCTTCGATAAGAATGCAGAAGATGCAGCTGGTGAGATGGCAAATGAAGTATTCAAGTATGATGAAGAAAAAGCATTAACAACAAATGCTTTCACAAGAACAAATTATGAGTTCCTTGGATGGAGCACAGATGCAACTGCAACAACAGCTACTTATACTGACGCGCAGACTGTTAAGAATCTGGCAACTGAAGCCGATGCAGAGATTACTCTCTACGCAGTATGGAAACAGAATGTAGCGGATGTAACTGTTGAGCATTACCTTCTGGGAACAGATACAGCATTCAAGACAGATACAATTAAAGACCAGAAAGTTGGTGAGACATATACAGCAGTTCCTGAAACAACTTACCAGGAAAAGAACCTGACTGTTAACAGTTATGACCCGACTCAGGCAATTACTGTAAAAGCTGACGGAAACATCATTAAGATCTACTACACCCTGCAGCTGACGATTACAGGCAAGACTGACAGCAAGACTTATGATGGAACACCGCTCGCCGGCGAGTACACAATTACGGGAGCGCTTGCAGCTGATGAAGCATCAATCAAAGAAGCAGTTGGCGAAGCTCCTTCCATTACGGAAGTTTCCGAAAGCCCGAAGGAATATCAGGCGGCTGTAGACGGAATTCCTGGATACTATGTAATTACAAATAACAAAGGCACTCTGACAATTACAAAAGCAACGGTTCCGGAAATCGTAGTAACAGACGATAAAGACGGCAGCGTTGTTGGAGAAAGCAAAGAAAAGGTTTATGACGGTCAGCCATTATCCGCAACTGCAAAAGCAACGCTGACAACCACAGCAGCAGACGGAACAACAACGACGATCGACATTCCGGTTCTTTACAGCACGGACGAAGGAAAAACCTGGAAAGCGGAAGCACCTTCCATCACTGATGTAGGAGAAATCAAAGTTCAGGTTAAGACAAACTCCGAGAATTTTGAGGAGAAGACGACCAGCTACACGCTGAAAGTTACTCCGAAGGAAATCACAGTTACTGACACCGCAACCGAAACCTATGACGGAACAGAGAAGACTCTGGCGCTTACAGCAGATAAAGCAAAAGGCTTAGTAGAAGGCGAAATCCTGACACTCGAAGGCGCAGAGATCAAAGGTACGGAAGTTGGTGAGTACACAGAAGTCGCGAAGTATACCTGGAGCGTAGCAAAAGCAGACGACAGCGACAGCACCGGCAACTACACGATCAGGGTAGAAGGCAAGCTGACAATCAAGAAAGGCAGCCAGCCGGAGATCGTTGTAACCGATGATGAAACAGGCGATGTTGTAGCGAAAGACCTTGAAAAGGTTTATGACGGCAAACCGTTATCCGCAACAGCAAAAGCAACGCTGACAACGACAGCAGCAGACGGAACAACAACGACAACTGAGATTCCGGTACTTTACAGCACGGACGAAGGAAAAACCTGGAAAGCGGAAGCACCTTCCATCACTGATGTAGGAGAAATCACTGTTCAGGTTAAGACAAACTCCGAGAATGTTGAAGAGCAGACGACCAGCTACACGCTGAAAGTTACTCCGAAGGAAATCACAGTTAATGGCACAGCAACCGAGACCTATGACGGAACAGAGAAGACTCTGGCACTTACAGCAGATAAGGCTGAAGGCGTAGTAGAAGGCGAAGTCCTGACACTCGAAGGCGCAGAGATCAAAGGTACGGAAGTTGGAACTTACACAGAAGTCGCTGAGTACACTTGGAGCGTAGCAAAAGCAGACGACAGCGACAGCACAAAGAACTATACAATTAAAGTAACCGGTACATTAACGATTACTAAAGGCAGCCAGCCGGAGATCGTAGTAACGGACGATGCAGACGGAAGCGTTGTAGGCGAAAGCAAAGAAAAAGTTTATGACGGCAAAGAGCTTTCCGCAACAGCAAAAGCAACGCTGACAACGACAGCAGCAGACGGAACAACAACGACAACTGAGATTCCGGTTCTCTACAGCACGGACGAAGGAAAAACTTGGACCAAGGAAGCTCCTGCCATTACAGATGTTGGAGAAATCAAAGTTCAGGTCAAGACAGACTCCGCAAATGTTGAAGAGCAGACAACCAGCTACACGCTGAAAGTTACTCCGAAGGAGATTACAGTTAACGACACAGCAACCGAGACCTATGACGGAACAGAGAAGACTCTGGCACTTACAGCAGATAAAGCAGAAGGTGTTGTAGAAGGCGAAGTTCTGACACTGGATGGCGCAGAGATCAAAGGAACGGAAGCTGGAACTTACACAGACGTCGCTGAGTACACCTGGAGCGTAGCAAAAGCAGACGGAAGCGACAGCACAAAGAACTACACAATTAAAGTAACCGGTACATTAACGATCAACAAAGCCGGCCAGCCGGAAATCGTAGTAACGGATGATAAAGACGGAAGTGTTGTTGCAGGAAGCAAAGAAAAGGTTTATGACGGTCAGCCGTTATCCGCAACAGCAACAGCAACCCTGACAATTAAAGATGCAGACGGAAATGAGAAGACCCTCGATGTCCCAGTACTCTACAGCACAGACAATGGAACAACCTGGAGTGAGAAAGCACCGTCGATCACCGATGTAGGCGAAGTTGCAGTTCAGGTTAAGACGAATTCTGAGAACTTCGAAGAGATGACAACCAGCTACACGCTGAAAGTTACTCCGAAGGAAATCACAGTCAGCGACACCGCAACCGAGACTTATGACGGAACAGAGAAGACTCTGGCACTTACAGCAGATAAAGCAGAAGGTGTTGTAGAAGGCGAAGTTCTGACACTGGAAGGCGCAGAGATCAAAGGTACAGAAGTTGGCGAGTACACAGACGTTGCTGATTACACCTGGAGCGTAGCAAAAGCTGACGAAAGTGACAGCACGAAGAACTACACGATCAAGGTGGAAGGCAAGCTGACAATCAAAAAAGCGGGCCAGCCGGAAATCGTAGTAACAGACGATGAATCAGGCGATGTAGTTGCAAAAGACCTTGAAAAGGTTTATGACGGAAAACCGTTATCCGCAACAGCAAAAGCTACCCTGACAATCAAAGATGCAGACGGAAATGAGAAGAAGCTTGATGTTCCGGTACTCTACAGCACAGACAATGGAGCAACCTGGAGTGAGAAAGCACCGTCGATCACCGATGTAGACGAAGTTGCAGTTCAGGTTAAGACGAATTCTGAGAACTTCGAAGAGATGACAACCAGCTACACGCTGAAAGTTACTCCGAAGGAAATCACAGTCAGCGACACCGCAACTGAGACCTATGACGGAACAGAGAAAACATTAACGATCGCAGCATCCAAGGCAGAGGGCGTAGTTGAAGGCGAGACCCTGACACTTGAAGGCGCAGAGATCAAAGGCACGGACGCAGGTGAATACACAGACGTTGCGAAGTACACCTGGAGCGTAGCAAAGGCTGACGGAAGCGACAGCACCGGAAACTACACAATTAAAGTTGAAGGCAAGCTGACGATTCAGAAAGCCGGAAAACCGGAAATCGTAGTCAATGACGACGCAACCGGCGATGTAGTAGCAGAAAGCCTCGAGAAAGTCTATGACGGCAAAGAGCTTTCCGCAACAGCAACAGCAACACTGACAATCAAAGATACAGAAGGCAACGAGAAGAAGCTTGATGTTCCGGTACTCTACAGCACAGATGGAACAACCTGGAGCGAGGAAGCACCGTCCATCACAGATGTAAGCGAAGTTAAAGTTCAGGTTAAGACGAACTCCGAAAACTTCGAAGAGATGACAACCAGCTACACGCTGAAAGTTACTCCGAAGGAAATCACAGTAAGCGACACCGCAACCGAGACTTATGACGGAAGCGAGAAGACATTAACGATCGCAGCATCCAAGGCAGAAGGCGTTGTTGAAGGCGAGACCCTGACACTTGAAGGCGCAGAGATCAAAGGAACGAACGCAGGTGAATACACAGACGTTGCTGAGTACACCTGGAGCGTAGCAAAAGCAGACGACAGCGACAGCACCGGAAACTATACGATCAAAGTTGAAGGTACTCTGACGATCAACAAAGCTACGATCATCGATCCGGAAAATCCGAAAGATCCGGAAGACCCGGATGCTAAGAGATACGAAGTAACTGATCCGGAAGATACTGTTTACAACGGACTTGAGCAGAAACAGCCGATCACAGTCAAAGACACGAAGACAGGCAAAGACCTCGTTGAAGGTACTGACGTAGAGATCACTTACACAGCTGCAACTGACGTCGGAGAAGTAACGATCACCGTTAAGGGAATCGGAAACTACACTGGCGAGATCACAAGAACCTACAAGATCACCCCGGCGAAGTACAGCGTCAAGACAGGCTCCGACAGCAAGGTATACGACGGAACAGCTCTTACAAAAGACGAAGCAGAGATCACCGGCCTTGTAAACGGCGAGACAGCAACAATCAAAGCAACCGGCAGCCAGACCAACGTTGGAACAAGTGACAACACTTACAAGCTGACCTGGGACGGCACCGCAAAAGAGAACAACTACGTACTTGACAAAGAAGATCTTGGAACCCTCGAAGTAACGAAGGCGAAACTGCCTGAGGATCCGGATGATCCGGACGATCCGGCAAACAAGAGATTCACAGTCAGCCAGCCGGAAGACGTTGTCTACAACGGCAAAGAGCAGAAACAGCCTGTAACCGTAACTGACAAAGAGACCGGAAAAGAACTCACCGCAGATGACATCACGATCACCTACAGCGAGGACGTTACAAACGTCGGAACGGTAACAGTCACAATTACTGCAAACGAAGACGGCAACTATGACGGCACCTTTACAAGAACCTACAAGATCACTCCTGCGAAGTACAGCGTCAAGACAGGCTCCGACAGCAAGGTATACGACGGAACAGCTCTTACAAAAGACGAAGCGGAGATCACCGGCCTTGTAAACGGCGAGACCGCAACGATCAAAGCAACCGGCAGCCAGACCAACGTTGGAACAAGTGACAACACTTACGAACTGACCTGGGATGGAACCGCAAAAGAGAACAACTACGTACTTGACAAAGAAGAACTTGGAACACTTGAAGTAACCAAAGCAAAGATCATCGATCCGGAAGATCCGAAAGATCCGGAAGACCCGGATGCTAAGAGATACGAAGTAACTGATCCGGAAGATACTGTTTACAACGGACTTGAGCAGAAACAGCCGATCACAGTCAAAGACACGAAGACAGGCAAAGACCTCGTTGAAGGTACTGACGTAGAGATCACTTACACAGCTGCAACTGACGTCGGAGAAGTAACGATCACCGTTAAGGGAATCGGAAACTACACTGGCGAGATCACAAGAACCTACAAGATCACCCCGGCGAAGTACAGCGTCAAGACAGGATCTGACAGCAAGGTATACGACGGAACAGCTCTTACAAAAGATGACGCAGAGATCACCGGCCTTGTAAACGGCGAGACAGCAACAATCAAAGCAACCGGTAGCCAGACCAACGTTGGAACAAGTGACAACACTTACGAACTGACCTGGGACGGCACCGCAAAAGAAAGCAACTACGTACTTGACACTGAAGAAATCGGTACTCTGGAAGTAACAAAAGCAAAACTTCCGGAAGATCCGGATGATCCGAAGGATCCTGGTAACGAGAGATTCACAGTCAGCCAGCCGACAAACGTTGTTTACAACGGTAAAGTTCAGAAACAGCCTGTAACCATCAAAGATTCCAAGACTGGAAAGAACCTGGTAGAAGGCAAAGATTTCAGAATCACCTACAGCCCGGCGAAAAACGCAGGCAAGGTTACCGTAACGATCATCGGACTTGGCAACTATGAAGGCACATTTACAAGAACATACAGAATTACAAGAGCTCGTGTAACGATCGAGACCCCGAGTGCACAGAAAGTATTCGATGGAACCGCTCTTAGAAGCAGACAGGGAACGATCACCGGACTTGTAAACGGCGAGACAGCAGAAGTCAGAGCAAACGGAAGCCAGACAGCAGTCGGAACCAGCAAGAACACCGTTGGAAGAATCATCTGGGGAACTGCAGACGAGAACAACTACAAAATCGTGAAGACGACCCTTGGTAATCTGACAATTACAGCAGCACCGGCACCGATCCCGGTACCGGTACCGCCGGTACCGCCGGCACCGCAGCCGATCCCGCAGCCTGACCCACCGGCACCGGCACCGCAGCCACAACCGCCGATTCCGCAGCCGGAACCGACACCGGAACCGCCGACAGAAGAGATCACAGAACCTGATACTCCTATCGCACCGGTTGAAGGCAGCTGGGCACTGCTGAACCTGATCCTTTCCATCGTAACCTGCATCCTGGCAATCGTGATGATCATCACCTTTGCAGTAGGCAAGGAAGACGAGGATGAGAACGAGAACGGACAGCCGAAGGCGAAAGCGGAAGGTGAAGAGGACGAGAAGAAACGGAAACGTAACGGACTGAAGTTCCTCGGCCTGATCCCGGCAATCGGCACAGTGGTACTGTTCCTCCTGACAGAGAACATGAAACTGAAGATGGTGATCACCGACAAATGGACGATCCTGACCGCTATCATCACTGTCATCGCAATCGTTCTGACCATCGTGATCAAGAACAGACCGAACAAAAAAGACGAAGAAGATGCAGCTAACAAAGAAGCGTAATTGACGGAAGAGATTAGACATCAAGCTACATCGCAACATAAGTCATTGGTATCGCGAAGCGATAGATACGAAAGTAGCTACAGCTGAATAACCTGATACAGATGACCGAACGCTGACAGTCAAGCGAAAGGTACAGAAGACCGACCCGAGAGGGTCGGTCTTTTGTGTGCGAAGTGAGGGCAGCGGCTGTCGTGCTTGCAGGAACAGCCATTGCCCGAGAACGTTCATCGAACGCAGTGAGAGGCAGCAATAGATGCAAATGCGAATCCATGGGGAACACCCCATTATGAAATCCGAGTAAGACGGATCGGCGTCACATGTGGTATACTTTTTACGAACAGCCGCAAACAGTTAGTAAAGAAAAGGAACAAGTATGAAAAAGACAATCGTTCAGCTCACCGGCATCTTTGCAGCGTTTCTGCTGATACTTTGCGCGATGCCGCTTGCAGGATTTGCAGAGGGAAATGAAAGCGAAGAGCAGACACACTATCTGGCATTTGCTTCTGATTATCACAGCACAGAGGGAAGTATCGAAAATGCGATGATCGGGATGCCCGGCGGCGTCGGCTATGTCAGTCTGATCGGCGACATGGTTGGGGAAAAAGGCGGAGATCATCCGGTCTATCAGTCTGCGGAAATTCTTTCGCATGTGCAGAATGTGTTTCCTGACCTGAATAACGAGAACGTCTCGATTATCTGGGCGGATCATGACGCAAGCGTAGATGATGAGGGAACGGATATCACGAAAGGCATCGGCGGCTACGGATCCTGCGAAATATACGAAGCGCTGAACGAGGACAAGACGCCTGCTTATTATGTCTATATGATCGCTTTTTATGAGATGCTTGACGGCGGGTCTGTGAGTGCGGATGCGGCCGCGAAGTTTAAAACGTGGGTTGATGGCATTGATCATACTGTCCCGATTATCGTACTTTGCCATGCGCCGATTCAAGGGCTGCGCGGAGATAATAACGGCGCTGCGTATTGGAACGAGGCACTGAACTATGCGGCGACAGGTGTTGAGGGAATCGTCTCAACGGAAGAAACAGGTGAAGTGATCCGTGATGTTCTTTTCTTCCACGGTCATAACCATACGAACGATAAGACAGAATACTATTTTGCGCCAGGCGGAACGATGGATGTGCAGATCGACACGAATGGCAACGGTCCGCTTTCTGCCTCTGCGTATGATGATAGCGAAATTGAGGAGACTGAGGTTGATGATGAGGAATATGAGCAGCTCGAAATTTCCGCCAAGGCAAAAACGGTGAAGTCCAATATCTATTATACTTCGCTGACGGCCGGATATCTGAAGACCAGCGGCAACGGCACTCTGGCTACGATTACAGATGGTGAAATTAAACTGACGAAATACAACGGCACCGAGACCGTCAGCCTCGGAACGAACGGCACGACGGGCGAGATCATGGATAGCGAGGTCGTTATCCCGCGGCAGCAGCATATCGCCGCCGAAACTGTAGAGGAAAATGAACTTGCTCCGACCTGCGAAGAGGAAGGAGCGTATGACGAGGTTACTTACTGCTCAATCTGCGGACTTGAGCTGTCCCGAGAGACGGTAACTGTTCCGCCGACCGGCCATGACTGGGGAGATTGGGTGATTATAAAAGAGGCGACATCGGAAGAGCCCGGTCTCAGGCAGCGTGTGTGCAACAATGATCCGTCGCATGTGGAAGCGGCGACGATCGATGGTGATAAGGAGGACGTGTCGGATGATGAAGTGCCGGATGTGATAATTCCGGACGATGAAGTGCCGGCCGCGGGCGGAGAAACTGTGAAGACAGGCGATACAACGGACTTATGGGCATGGATGCTGGTGATGGCAGTTTCTGCTGTTGGGCTCGGAACGATTTTCGTTGTCCTGAAGCTGCGAAACCGGAATGAAAACGGGAAGTGATGACAGCGGATGGATTGATGCCAGCAGCAATGATCTTTTGCGGAGCTTTGCCATCCTTGCTTGCTTTTAAAGTTTTGATTTCGGATTCACGGGTAATGGTCCTATTCAACTTTTACACCATTATATGAACACTCTGTTGGCTCGGGAAACTTTTTTGTAAAAACACACTTTTTGCACTCCTGTATTAAGCGCCGGAAGGGCAGTTTACAGGCATTTGGGAAACTTTTTTTGAAAATCATAATTTTTGCACTCTTCTTTGACTGCTATTTAGGAGTGCAAAAACTGTGAATCTTCAGAAAAGTTTCCTTTTTTGCTGATTTGGAGGAGTTATACTGTAGAATCCGGGAGTGCAAAAACTGTGAAAACTCCAAAAAGTTTCCCTCTGGAAAGAGCGGCATGCCAAGGGGATTCTTTCTATTTGCAGACGCTGAGAAAATGATGCAGTAGATTTAGGGAGTACATCAACTGTGATTTCGTCAAATAGTTTTCTACACCAGGGCGGCGGTTTTCCATATTCTGAAATCAAAGCTGAATCATCATAGTAAAAATGACAGGTATACAAGGCTCTTTCTTGTGTATACGACGAATTTTATGTATACGTCTTGCGCATAAATAGAAGCTGTGATAAATAAAGGTTCTATGAAGTATCCGGAAGTTTTAAAAGCTGAATATCGCAGGCTCTCGGTACATATTACTGCGTTGGAACGGGCGATCGACAGTCTGCCGGAGGGGTCGCTGATCTGGAGAAAGAAGGATAATGTATATCGCTACTATTGGTATAAAGATGGCGCACGCACCTATCTTTCGAAAGATAAACAGGAGCTGATTGAAGGGCTTGCAAAAAAGAAGTATCTGAACAAAATGCTGATCCAAGCCAGACAGGAAAAGAAGGCGATCAGCAAATACTTGAAATGCCACAGTGATGAGGATCATGCACAGGAGCTGCTTGAGCGCAATCCTAACATTGAAAACATCCTGAAACCGTTGTTTATCGGTATGGACGAGCGGCTGAAACGGTGGGAGGAAGAAGAATATCATTCAACGGCGGAGCATCCGGAGCACCTGATCCATCCGGGGCCGAAGGGGAAGATGTACCGGTCAAAATCGGAGGCGTCGATTGCCACTGTTCTGCACAGACATCGGATACCGTTTCGCTATGAGTGGGATAAGGACATCAACGGCGTAACATATCACATCGATTTCACGATCAGGCATCCGAAAACCGGCCAGATCATATACTGGGAGCATTGCGGCGGCATGGATAAAGATGGCTACTCGGCAAATATCGGCACAAAGATCAGGGAGTATGCAGCAGCCGGGATCTTCCCGGACCGGAATCTGATCCTGACATTCGAGTCGCGCGCGTTTCCGTTTGAGAGCTGGATGGCGGAGGAAATCGTGGCGCGGTGGTTCTTGCAGGAGGATTAGAGCCAGGGAGAAGCGAAGGCTGTCAGCAGGTAAAATTTATATTACAAAAAAAACAATTCACATGTTTTTGATAGGTTATCCACATTTTTTTGGGTTTATCCACAATCTGAAGTTCGGAAAACCGCGTCGTTAACGCATTTTTCGGCATCTTGTACAAATAATTATACAGAATTTCTAAAAGAAATTTCTTCATTAATAATAGAAAAAACGTTTAAAAATTGTTATACTAAAGTGCCCGGATTTTTGCCTGGGATATTTTTGCTACTGATTTTTTGAAAATCTGTGCAAAAAACGCACCTGAGAACTGCAGCGTGTGACGGATGCTGTGATTGCCAATATTCCATAATGAATACAGGACGAGAAGTGTTTTCGTCCGGCATTGCATTTGTAAATACGCGCAGGCGATTTCAGGAAAGTTAATAAACAGTTATAACGTCCTATATATAGGATTGCGGGACGAACGATTACAGGGAAGTAATAAAAACTAACACGGGATTAAATTAGGACTAGAGGAAAAAGAAATGAAGAAGAACAAAACGTTAAAACGAGTATTGGTGTTTTTCCTGGCATTCTTGCTTCTGCTCACCAGCATGAATCTGTCGCCGCTGAGCATGGCGCGCGCAGAGGACAGCATGGAAGAGTACGCGACCGAGTACGTGGATGAGACCACGCAGCCGGAAAGCGAAAGCCAGACAGAGACGTCGTCGGAGACGATGACGGTAACCGCAGGAATTGTGGAAGCTGTTACCGAGGCTTCGCTGGAGCTCGCTCAGCAGAAAGAGGAACAAGAAGCGTCTGAGACTACGACCGGGAAAAAAGAAGAAGTCTCGGATACGAAGTCTGAAACTTCCGAGGCCACGACCGGCGAGACGTCCAAGGATCCGGAAAAGGAAGAGACATCTTCCGACAAGGAGACGAAGGCTGACGAGCAGACGATGCTGGCGGCGGGCACCTTCGAAGGCAGCGAAGGAGACATAAGAGTCAGCGCAACCTATGAAGATGATACCTTCGAGGCTGGCACGGAGATGAAGATCGGGACCGTTGAGGCTTCCGATATTCTTGATGCTGTCAAGAAGGCTGTTGGCGAGGATGTCGCCAGTGTTCAAGGCGTCGATATTTCGTTCCATAAAGACGGTAAGAAAGTTCAGCCGGCGAAACCGGTGCATGTAACGATGCAGGTATCCGGTCTGAACAAGGACGCAAAGCATGTCGTTCTGCATATCGTTGACGGCGTTGCAGAAAAAGTTGAGAAAGCGACAGTGGCCAACAACACGGCTACGTTTGATGCATCCAGCTTTTCACCGTATGTTGTAGCAGAGATTGAGGCGAAGTCTCCGGCAAAGGCACCGACGAGAGATGGTGCGAAGGCTGGGGAAGGTGAAGATGAAACTACAGAGCCTGCAGAGACGTGGACGGTGACGTTTTATAACAGGGACGCTCAGGTTCATACTACTGTAAAAGTTCCGAAAGGTGAGGCGATTGGTGATCAGCTTCCTGAAACAATTGCTCGTGAAGATTATGATGCATACTGGGCTGTTGGAGAAATTGTACAAGGCGGACAGGGAACAGAAATTAAGGTTACTGGTGATCGTATTGACTCTACCTTTATTCCGACAGCAGATACGACAATTGTGCCGGATTATGATCAGATTCACTATACCATCACTTTCTATTCTGATGAGGAAAAGACGGAAACTGTTGCTAATAAGACAGTTGATTCCAACACAAGCTATTGCCTCAATGATATTCCATCAGTACCTACTAAGGACGGGTATACTGGAAAGTGGGTTTACAATGATGGAGAATCCAACAAAGATTTTACCAATAATGTAGCAGCAACAGCCAATATGGATGTTTGGGCTGAGTATGACCAGAATGTTTTCACCGTGAAATATATGGTTGGAACAAATGTCTATGAAACAGACACGTACTACTATAATGATGTACTTGTTCTTCCGACAGCTCCTGTTGTTGAAGGCAAAGAGTTTATCGGTTGGTATATTGGAGAGACAAAGTTTGGTGGTGGTGAAGCTGTAACGAAAGATTTCACCCTTGAAGCACAGTTCAAGGATGACTTTTGCGTCAATTTTGTCATTCTTAATGATGACGGAACGGAGTCTGAGCGCTTGTCTCAGTATTATCGTTCGTCTGGAGAGCCTATCGGTATAATGCCACAGAATCCATTTGTTGCGGGTAAGATCTTTGAAAAATGGGTAACCACTATCGATGGCGAAGAAATCGAAGTTACTGCAGATACCGATGTTACAGGTAATATGACTATTGTGGCTAAGTTCCGCGATATCTCTGTGTATAACATCACTGCTGAGTATTACTACTTAAATGACAATGATAAGGAAGTTATCTTTAACACTGACCTGATTCAAGCCGAAGAACATGAAATCCCGTACACTATTATTGCTCCAGCATCGACAGAAACAGAGGAAAATGAGGTGGCGGGTCATCCAATCTATTACGCGAGCACGCCAACTGTCACGGTGAATGAGGATGACTTCGATGCCAATAAATCAGCAAAGGTACGTATTGAGTATGTTGAGCACACTGCAGAGTATGACTATGTCTATATGTTGAAGGATCTCACTGGCGATGGCTATACTGAGATTCCAAATTCTAAAGAGCACGTGTTTGGCGTTCTTAATTCAACCGTTACGCCGACAGTCAAGAGTTTTGATTTTGCAACATTTGATAGGGCAGAAACTGTAGAAATTACTCAGGCTACGGGACAGGAAGTACATGTTTACTACAACCGTAAGAACTTCTCGTTGTCTTACGATACTAATGGTGGCACCTATGTGGCTGGTGGCACATATAAGTATGGCCAGACGGTCAGTCTGCCGACTACAAATCCGACGCGTACAGGTTACACGTTTGATGGCTGGTATTCTGATGCTGGCCTGACAAACAAGGTCACTGGTTATGTAACTATCAACGACGATACAACTCTTTATGCAAAGTGGACCGGTAAAACTGTGGGGTACACTATCATCTACATGAAGGAAGTTTATGATAATGCTACGGGTACTACTTCCTATGTATATGAGAACAGTGATGATGCAACCGGCACTGTAGGTACGACAGTCTATGCAGCAAGTGCAGAAGGTATTTCACTCAACGGATATGAGCGCGATGCAGCAATGAATGGAACGGCTACTTCTGGCGGCACCGGTGATGACACTGCAGTTGAGATTGCTGCAGATGGAAGTACAACACTGAAGGTATATTACAGCCTTATCCGATACACGTTGGTGTTTAACGTAAATAACAACAATGCAAGCATCACAATTGATGGGCAAACCTATTCGGACAGCAACTACAAAATTGAAAATGTTGTCTTAGGGCAGGATATCGGAACTAAGTGGCCATCTTCTTCCAGTGAGATATATCGTCCTGGTTATTTCTTTGATGGATGGACAGGCGGACCAAGTACATACATTACCAAACAATACGAGCTGGTTTGGAATCATGTGCGAAATGCAAACAGTAGCAACGTCATGACATATACAGCTGCTTGGGATTACGATTCATATGATCGTAATGCGTACTATTGGCTTCAACAACCGGATGGGACGTGGGTTATTGCGGATGAGTATACGCAGATTGGATTAAATACGAATAACCTTGGTGCCAAAGAAATCTCCGGTTATAGCAAACATGATGGAGACGCATCTCGGCCTTCAGAGACGAACCCTGCAACTGGTCAAGCTTATCCGAACTCTGGAAATATCGATGCTCAATCTTGGATTGATGAATATACCGATACCTATACGGATAATGGAGGACACAATTCCGCAAATCCAAATTATAATGAGCGAACTGTAAATCGTACGGTCGATGGGATGCGTATCACTTACACATTTGATCATGCGGAGAGTTATTGGATTCTGTTTGTGGGCACAAGATACAGATACGTCTACACTGCCACAATCCCTGGTCACTATCGTACCGAGCAGAAATACGTCTACAACTTCTACTACGACCGTGCTCAGTATGACATTCTGTATAACTACAACGGTTCGCAGATAAACTCTAAAACGAATATTTACTTTGAAGCAGACATTTCTGGCGCAGAGTACAATTACACTCCGGATCGCCCAACCGGAGTTGATGCTGACTACACTTGGGGTGGCTGGTATGCCGACAGTGCCCTTCAAAACCCGTATACTTTTAGCATAATGCCGGGTAATGACTTACCGCTCTATGCGAAGTGGGTTGCACCTGAATATACTGTAAGATTCGAGCTTGATGGCGGTTCTCCTGCTATTGATAGCCAGACACTAGAAAAATATAAGAAAGCTACTGCACCTGCAGCAACTCCGAAAAAGGACGGATATACCTTCGAAGGCTGGTACACCAGTGCAGATGGCGATACTCTTTTCGACTGGAATACCCAAATTACGGAAGACACCACAATCTACGCCCATTGGACACGAGCTACACTGGAGTATACTGTGCATTATGTGGACGAAGAGGGTAATACAGTCGCATCAGACAAGACGGTTACTAATCCAAATTTTGAAGTTGCTCAGGAGATTACTGAACAAGCGATTGCCGTTGCAGGATATCGTCCAAATAAGAGCAGCGAGACCATCAAACTCAGCAGCACGAATAGTGAAAATGTTATCACCTTTGTTTACAGTGAGAAGGTTGAAACGACCAGCTACACAGTGAAATATGTTATTGCTGATGATGAGACCGGATCGGGTACAGAGGTTGCGGCTATGAGAACTGTCGAGAACGTTCCTGGTGATACAGCCTCTGTTATCGAATTAGCAGCCGCAGTTGATTATGATGCCTTGTATGCAGCAGTTCCTGAATTGAAAGGTATCGAGTTCTTCCCGGATGAGGTTGAGAAGACATGCGTCTTGACAGCTAATGCTGAACAGAATGTTTATACATTCTATTATTCGAGTTTCAAAAATGCCAAAGTGACTGTTCATTATGTTGATATGGATGGAAACTCGATTGCCAATGATGATGTTCAAATACTGAAAGTTGGAAAGACCTATACACTCAGTCACGCACCAATTAGCGACTGGGAACTTTATAAGGCAGTAGAGGGCAAAGACCTGGATGATTCTACAGCTGAAGACGCATATAAAATCACAGAAAATGTAGCTGCACATGGACTTGAGTTTACAATCTTCTACAAGAAGAAAGCCACTATTACAGCTAAAAGTTTAAGCAAACAATATGATGGCACGGAACTGAAATTGCCGGAGACTATTGATGGTCAGGTTACTGTTAGCGGTTTGTTGGACGGAGAGTCACTGACGGGCATTTCGTTCACATATAAAAATACTGATAACACTACCCATGATGGTCGTGTCAATGCAGGCATAGCTACTATTACGCCGAAGGATGCACATACAAACGCAACACATAATGAGAACTACTATGCATTCCGCTACATCAGCGGCACTTTGGAAGTTACAAAGATTAATGTAACTGTTCGTATCGAGCCTGATAGATGGACGAATGCACCTTATACCGGTGAGCCATATCTGACCGGATTTACTAATCCTTCTAAAGGAATTGAAGACTATATCATGATCAGCCACGAAGGATATAAGTCTAGTTACTTGAATGATATCTGGGATACGGTAAAGACTAAAGCCTCTGAAGGTGGTGTTGGCCTTGGCTATTATGGAATTGATGAAAGTGATGTTGGAGACTATACATATAACATTAACTTAACTACTGCAGAACTTCCTCAGGATGACAACTACAGCGTAAGCCTGTATGTTCGTCCGGGTCGTCTGCAGATCCTTCCGAAAGAAGTAACTATAACAACTGGCTCCGATACGAAACCGTATGATGGTACGCCTTTAACAAAAGATGAGGCAAGTATCACAGGTCTCGTTGCAGCGGATGAAGGAAAAGTCACTGTTACTGCAACCGGAAGCCGGACAGAAGTTGGCTCCAACGACAATACTTATAATATTGATTGGGGAACAGTTAATTCTAATAACTATACCATTAAAGAAGAACTTGGAACCTTAGAGGTTACGAAGGCAGCTTTGAACGTTAAGGTTAAGGATAAGACTGCCACATATAATGGTCAGACGCAGTATGGTTTTGCAAAAACAGAAAATGCAGAAACAACGAACCTGGTTGTAACGGGCACAGGGGAAACAATTGAGACAGATGATTATATTGTCACTGGTCTTGCTAAAGGAGATATTCTCAATATTATCTATACCCCGGCAAGCGGAAAAGATGCAAATGAAGATTCCGCAACGAAATACACTGGTGAATTTGCAACGACATTCAACGTTACTCATGGTGATGGTGAGAATGCTAAAGATGTAACCGATTACTATGAGAATAATACTTTTACCTCAGGCACTTTAACAATCAAGCGGGCAACTGTGACGGTGACAGCTGACAATAATGGAAAGGTTTATGGAGCGGAAGATCCGGAACTGACTTGGACAGTCGAAGGCCTGAAGAACGGAGATACCAGGGACATCCTGACGGTAGAAATCGCAAGAGAAGAGGGCGAGAACGTCGGACACTATGTGATCACGCCGTCAGGAGCCGAAGAAATCGCGAACTACACGATCGAATACAAAGTTGGTGACTTTGAGATCACGAAGGCAGAGCTTAAAGTCACAGCGGAAGACAAGAGCAAGGTCTATGGAGCGGAAGATCCGGAACTGACGTGGACGGTTGCCGGACTGCAAAACGGTGACACCAAGGATATCTTGACAGTCGAAATTGAAAGAGAAGAGGGAGAGAGCGTAGGACACTACGTGATCACACCATCCGGTGCAGAAGCAATCGCTAACTACACGATTGAATATGTAGTTGGTGACTTTGAGATCACGAAGGCAGCACTTACGGTAACCGCAGAAAACAAGAGCAAGGTCTATGGAGCGGAAGATCCGGAACTGACCTGGACAGTCGAGGGACTGCAAAACGGAGATACAAAGGACATCCTGACAGTTGCAATTGCAAGAGTTGAAGGCGAGAACGTAGGACATTACGTCATCACGCCATCCGGCGCAGCAGATATCGCTAACTACACGATAACTTATGTACCTGGAACATTCAACATTACGAGAGCGGCTCTTACAGTAACGGCTGATAATGCTACTAAAAAATATGGTGCATCTGATCCGGAAGAATTCACAGCAACAATTACCGGAATGATGAATGGAGACACAGAAGACGCTTTGAAAGAGCTCCTGAATCTCACAGTAAGCAGAGAAGAAGGCGAGGATGTAGGACACTATCCTATTACTGCATCTAGCACAGTTGTGCTTGATAACTATACAGTTACTTATGTACCTGGAGATTTCTCGATTACAAAGGAAAAATTATCAGTCAAAGCCAACAATGCAACAAAGGTCTATGGAGCAGATGATCCGTCCGAGTTTGCTGTAACAATTACTGGAATGAAGAATGGAGATACAGAAGATGCATTGAAGGAACTTCTGAATCTCACAGTAAGCAGAGCTGAAGGCGAGAACGTAGGACACTACGTGATCACACCATCGGGTGAAGCTGAATTAAAGAATTACGAAGTAGAGTATGTAGTTGGTGACTTTGAGATCACGAAGGCAGCACTTACGGTAACCGCAGAAAACAAGAGCAAGGTCTATGGAGCGGAAGATCCGGAACTGACCTGGACAGTCGAGGGACTGCAAAACGGAGATACAAAGGACATCCTGACAGTTGCAATTGCAAGAGTTGAAGGCGAGAACGTAGGACATTACGTCATCACACCATCCGGCGCAGCAGATATCGCAAACTACACGATTGAATATGTCGAGGGCGACTTTGAGATCACGAAGGCAGCTCTTACAGTTACAGCAGAAGATAATAGCAAGGTCTATGGAGCGGAAGATCCGGAACTGACCTGGACAGTCGAAGGCCTGCAGAACGGAGATACCAGGGACATCCTGACGGTCGCGATCGAAAGAGAAGAAGGAGAGAATGTAGGACACTATGTGATCACACCATCCGGTGCAGAAGCAATCGCTAACTACACGATTGAATATGTAGTTGGTGACTTTGAGATCACGAAGGCAGCACTTACGGTAACCGCAGAAA
>CAZOHB010000016.1:0-26373 GCA_964579345.1 uncultured Parasporobacterium sp. | reverse complement strand
AATTTAAAAATAATGAAATAATCAAAAAAATACTTGCAAAATATTAGCAGGTTTGCGTTTTTTGATATAAGCAAACACCTTCCGGACGTCCGGGTTTTTATTGGTACTTTTGCAGGCGCACATGGTGTGGTAATTAAAGGCCATCTCCTCCGGAAGATCGTAGAAAACAAAGCGGCTGGATTGCAGTTCGTTGAAAGCCTGCGGGAATACGGCAAAGGTGCGGCCTTTTTCCAGCTCCATCAGCATCGTCTCAAAATCCGGCACAAACGAGCGCGCACGCGTTTTGACTTTCGCGTAAAAACTGTTGAATTCGTAGGGGCCGTGCTTGATCAGAAGCAGGATCTCTGCGTCTTCGATATCCTTCGCGCTGATCTGCTCTTTTCTTTCTACAACCCAGGGGTGTTTATCTGAGACCACGATCTGCGCCGGCAGCGTTTTAAAGATAATGCGCTCGCAGCCCATCCAGTCCTCGAAATCATGTGCGTTCGTAAACGCAAGGTCGAGCTCCTGCTTTTTGACCTGCTCCCGGAGCGAATCCATGTTGTTGACCGAAATGTCGAAATCGATATCGCCGAATTCCGAGGTCAGCGCATGGATGATCGGGTTGACCAGCTGCTGCTTCGGAAGCGGTGCAAAAAAGCCAAGCCGAACCGTGCGGTGCTTACTTTTAACCGCTTTCTGAACAATACTCAGTGCCTCGTCGTAATGCGCTTTCACGCTGGCAAACTGGTTCTGGCACAGGATGCCGTTTTCCGTCAGCGCAACATGATGTGTGGATCGTTCAAACAAGGTCGTTCCCAGTTCTTTTTCCAGGAGCTGGATCTGCTTCGTCAGAGCGGGCGTTGAGATGCAAAGCTCCTGTGCCGCTTTCGCATAATTCAGTTTTTCTGCCAATACCAGAAAGTATTCGATTCTTCGAAATTCCATAGGCTTCCTTTTTTATGAGTCAAAACTTTGACTCCGCCTTACAGCACGCAGGGTATGAGTCAAACCTTTGACTCAGACTCACAGCACAACAGGGTGAAGGTTCCTCAGCTATAGGAACCCGGCCCTACCATCTGCCCTTCAGCGCGTTCATGAACACGTCGCCAACCGCTGCCATTTCCTCCGCGGAGTACGCGAGCAGGAAATTGTCCGAGAAAAGGATCTGCGCATTGGCCGGGAATTCGTCGTCGCCTTCCCAAACCGTCGCGCGGACCGTCAGGCCCGGTATAAAATCAAATTCGATCGAGCAGTCGCCGCCGGGCACTTTTTTCGCCCCGAAGACAACTGCATCCTCCGCAAGTTTTGCAGCATTGCTGCCGTAGGTGCGGGACAGCCGGTCCAGACATCTTCCCTTAAATGCTTTGTAATAATGCGCGCCCCACGAGAATTCGTTGTAGGCCAGCATCTTCGTTCCTTTTGGGGAAAGCACGCCGTACATCACGACTCGTGTAGCCAGGATGCGGTAGGCATTGGAAGCCTTGCTCCCGTCATCCTCAAACGTGCATTCCAGATCCGGCCAGGAAAGACTCACCGGCCGGCTCATCATGGTCAGATGAAACGCGGTGCCGTCGAAGGGCACACCGCTTTTCGAAGAGAGCATCTGCGGATCAAACTCTGCCGTCTGCTCCCGATAATATTTCATTGGATTTTCTGTTTTATTGTTCTTGATCTCCATCCATAGCTCCTGATTAAAATTCTTGCCGCGCAAATTTCCTGCTTCTCACTCGAACAATGTGCTGTCGGTATGCGGGAGGAAGCATGCAGCCAGGAATTCATCCATATAGCCCGGCTCCGTAGACAGTTCGATGTATGTCATGTTTCTTCCGATATCGAAGACCTTCTGCTCCGCCTCTTCCGAGATCAGCATCGCGCAGGCGCCGGTCAGTGAAGAGTTGCCGATATAGGAATACCGCTCCAGAGGCACCTTCGGAAGCATACCGATCTTGATCGCCTTTTCCATGTTGATGCCGCTGCCGATGCCGCCGGCAATAATGATCTTATTAATGTCGTCCACCGTCATATCCAGAGATTTGAGCATGGTCCGGATCGCGGAGAAGATCGCGCCTTTCGCCCGGATAAAGTTGTCCAGGTCTCCCTCGGTCAGTTCAATGTTCTTGCCGCTTCCGCTCTCTTCTGCGAAAGCGATGATATAGGTTCCGCCGTATTCATCGTAGCGGATCCGTTTGCTTTCCCGTACAAAACGGCCTTTGGAGTTGATCGCACCGGTGCGGAACAGCTCGCTGATGATATCGATCAGACCGCTTCCGCAAAGGCCCAGCGGCTTTTCGCCCGAGATCAGCGTGTACTCCGGCTCGAGCGTCTCTTCATCAATATGGACGCTGTCGATCGCGCCTTTGGTCGCACGCATTCCGCAGGTGATGTCGCCTCCCTCAAAAGCGGGTCCCGCAGAGCAGGCACAGCAGAGCATGTAATCCCGGTTGCCGAAGACGAGCTCGCCGTTCGTTCCCAGGTCGATGAAAAGCGTCATCTCATCGGAATCCCAGAGAAGCGTATCCAGCACGCCGGAGGTGATGTCGCCGCCGACATAGCTGCCGACGTTCGGTGCGAGGATCACGCTCGCATCCGGCTGTCCCGGAAGACCGGTATCTTTGACTGTGACGCCGGACAGTTCCAGAAACTCCGGAACATAAGGCTCGAGGCGGATCGAGTCGCCGTCCGCACCCATAAACAGATGCTCCATCGTCGTATTGCCGGCGATCACATAACGCGCGATATCCTCTTCCTTCTTACCGCTGTCTTTCAGCAGCGCGTCGATGATCGGGAAGAGCGTCTCCTCCTTGACCGCCTTCTGCAGGCGCTCCTTGCCGCCCGGCTTCATCTGCTGGATGATCCGGTTGATGACGTCCGCGCCGAAACGGATCTGTCCGTTTCCGCGGCTGGCCTTGGAGAGGACCTTGCCGGTTTCCAGATCTAACAGTGCGGCTGTAACCGTCGTCGTTCCGATATCGATCGCGATGCCGCAGCCTTTTGCCGTGCAGCCCTTCGCGATGCCGGTAGAAAAGATCCCTTCCATCGCGTTTTCGTAGCGGCTCAGCTCTTCCGGTGTGGAAAGATCCGCGGTCGCGATATCTTCCTTAAACGCGCTTGCCGAAGCCGGCACCCAGACGACCGCATCGCCGATGACCTTGCTCTGGCAGGCAAGACGCCACATCTCCTCATAATCAATATACGGAAGATGCGGATTCTGCGGCATATCCACCGCACCTGAGATCAGGCGGACTCTGCACTTTCCGCAGGTGCCGTTTCCCGCACAGGGAGCGTCGATCTCGATCCCTTCGGAAACTGCAGCATCCAGCAGGTTCGTTCCTGCCTCCACCTGGCATTTGACATCCGGTTTTCCCTCAATTTTAAACGTAAGTGTATACATGCCTCTTCTCCTGTTGATAACACTGCCCCGGAGGGAATCCGGGGCAGTACAAATTCATGCGTGGAAATTCAATTACATGATCGGTTCCATAGCCAGTGCCGGATGTCCCTTTTCGGTCAGGAACTCAAGCAGTGTCTCCGGATCGGTTGCGATCGTCTCATCGCCGATCATATCTGTGAAGTCATCGATGCCGAGCGTCTCTTTTGCTGTCTTGTTCAGACGGCCTCTCAGGTCATCCTTCAGCTCCTTCGGCATCCAGACGATACGTCCGATTCCGCCTTCAGCGCTGATGAACTTCTTGGAAGCGATGAAGTGACGTCCGTGTCCCATGAAGCCCGGTGTCTGAACACCGCCGCCGGTCATGGAAGCGAGCTCGCCGAAGGTCATACCGGTCGGAGTCATGCCTGCATACTCACGGTTAACAACGACAACACCATTCGAGAACGGCTCGATACCGCAGATGCACTCGAAGCAGCCGCAGCTTGTCATCGGATCTTCGATCAGGGAGTACAGGGTTACGTTTTCAACCGCGCCGTGGGTTGCTTCTGTTACAGCCTTGTTGACTGCTTCGTATCTTCCTG
Organism: uncultured Parasporobacterium sp.; assembly: GCA_964579345.1. Taxonomy (GTDB): domain Bacteria; phylum Bacillota; class Clostridia; order Lachnospirales; family Lachnospiraceae; genus RGIG5612. The sequence goes on along the minus strand of CAZOHB010000016.1, from coordinate 22,419 downwards.
TACGCTCATCAAGCAGACCTTCCTTCGGAACCGGCTGAGAAGGACCGGTTGCATCCAGCTCGTAGGTTGCCTTTGCATCCAGCCATGAAACAGCACCGCAAAGTCCGAGACGTTCCGGAGTAACGATGCAGCAGTGTGCCGGAGCGAAGCTCTGGCAGAGGATGCAGGTGTAGAACTGGTCAACGCTCTCATCGCTCAGGGATGACAGTCTGTCATCACGGAAGCGGTAACGCGGCATAGCTTCGGATTCCAGAAGCTCTTTGACCTTTGCTTCGTCAGTAATCAGGGTTACTTCGCACTTATCAACGACAGAGCCGAACTCATCCATGATCATGCTGTACAGAACTTCTGCGAAGTCTTTCAGACGAAGACCTGCATTGTAGCTGTCTTTGCTGATACGGATACGGAACAGGTTTCTCTGTCCGGTGTGCATTACACCTTCAATATAGTTGAACCACTGGTGGAATTTTCTTTCAATAACAGACTCGAAGTCTTTCTGCATCTTCGCACCGTAAACCTTAACGGTCGTAGCCAGCGGAAGACGAACGATCTCGGTTGCATTCTCCGGAATGTCCGGTCCGTCGATCGTGATCTTGTGATCTTCAACTGCGTTCGCATCTTCGATCATGGTAACCAGCTCGAAGGTCGGGTTGTGATCGGAATCGAACTCTGCATAGGTATCTGCTTTACGGATGATCTCGCCTTCAAATGCGGAAGCGAAGCTGACAGGAAGCTGAACGGCTTTCGCTTTTACCTTGATATTGCGAAGTTCCAGGGAAGTCTTAACGGTCTCTGCATGATCCAGTACGGAAACGAGTGCGCCCGGAACCTGGTTCTCGCCAAGGTCGATGTCGACGATGACCGGGAAGCCAAGAGCGATTGCGCCTGCGCCTGCAGAAACTGTCACATTGTCAAGCGGTCCGAATGTATTGACGAATGCCGGAACACGGTTCTTTGTATATTCCAGAAGTCCCGGAAGATCGCCCGGTTTGTGTGCACCGAAGATCAGGGCTGCACGGACAGCAACCGTTACAACATGGATAACAGCCGTAACGTCATGTCCCAGCGGAATTACACGGTAGTCAAGACCAACCTTAACGCCCTGCTCCAGGATCTGATCAATAACATTTCCTACAAGGAAAGTCAAAAGACCTTTGTCCTGATATTCTCTTACGATTGCAGCAACATCTTCTGCTTTGTCTGCTTCACCGAGAACGACTGCAACACCCGGGATATCGCCGGTTACCAGCGGAACACCGAGGGAACGGATGATCGGATCCGGAACGAAACCGATGCCGGTTTCATTCTCGTACGGATTCTCATTCTCAACATATTTTAAAGCTTCCAGAATCTCAGCGCCGACTGCTGTTGCAAGACCTGCATTCAGAGCCTGTCCAAGATCCTCTTCATTTGTGATCAGAGATTTTAATACGCCTACACATGCAGGAAGATCTCCGAGTTTTTCAACCTTCACGCCGGTTGCGGCATAGATTGTGGAAAGGAAATAAGCTGTGTCCGGAAGAACGACCGGCTTATCTTCTCCATACTTCGCTATGGCATCATTGACCGCGCCTTCGGTAAGGCCTGCGACCGCATTGGATCCGCCATAGATAAGATCTGTTAAAACGCTCATTGTTTTGTCCTTTCTAATTTACTCTCTGCCGTTTAGATATCCAGATAGGAATCTGCATACAGGAAGTTGTTTTTGATAATGTCTGCTGATTTGATCGTCTCGACCAGTCTTCTGTCACATGGATTGACAATTGCCGAAGTGAGGCCTTTGCACATTGCCATCGCAACCATGGTGCTGTCTAAGATCGGGCGGATATCCTTCGGAGTTCCGTTGGAAACGTTGGAAAGACCGCCGGTGGAATTCAGGCCCATGTCGGAAAGCTGTCCGATAAAGTCCAGAACGTCCATCTGTTTGTCCTGCATACCCTTGATAACAAGGAACAGCGGATCAAACCACATATCTTCTGCTTCCATGCCGTTCATCAGACCACGCTCAAGAAGCTCCTGGCAGAATGCCATACGCTCGTCATTGTCAGACGGAACGCCTGCTTTTGAGCAGAGTGCGATAACGATTGCGTCGTTTGCAGCAGCAAGATCGATGTTTTCGATTCTGTCACCAGCGTCTGCAGAGTTTACGATCGGTTTGCCCTTTGCTCGGTTATACACGGAGATTCCGGCCTCGATCGCTGCCTTGTTTGCCGTATCCAGCGCCAGAGGAACATTGTCGCATGCCTCCTGAATCGTCTGAACCGCCCACTTCATCAGTTCCGGTCCGTTCTTCTCTGCCGGTCCGATATTTACATCAATATAGGTCGCGCCGGCTTCAATCTGCTCTTTTGCTCTTTTGATGATCGGCTCCGGATCCATCTCTTCCATGGCTTTCTTGATCACAGGAGAAATGCAGTGAATTCTTTCACCAATGATTACAAATTTTCCCATAATTACCTCCTTCGTATGTCAACTGGACTTCCGGAATCTTTTATTGGAAATCCTTCATAAACTTAACAAGGTTTGTTGCCTCATTCGGAGCAACAACGATGGTCCATCCCGGAAGTCTCTCTTCCAGTTCACCTTTCAGTACTGCAGCCTTGCCCGGGATGATCAGAGTTCTGTTCTTGATCTTATTCTCGATATCCTGCTCTTTAATAAACTTGGAGATGCTGCCTGCGCTGAATTTTCCTGCTGCCCATGCAGTCAGAACGGAATATCCTCCCGCATCGGAGATCAGGAAGTTACACGGAACACCGCTGCGCTCAAGCTCGCCGGAAACTACGAAGTAGGTCAGAGCAAAGTCTACCGTCGTTACGCAGACGCTGTTCTCGTCCGCGCCGTTCAGCGGGTAGATGCCCGGAGCGACCTTCATCGGTTTCTGCGGGTCTGTGTAGATGTTCTGGCGCAGTCCGTAAAGCGGAAGTGCCTGTGCATATTTCATATCTTCCATAATGATAATGGAACCATATTTGATAACAAAAAGGGTTGCCAGAGCGGTCTGCATATTTGCATCGCCCGGTGCAAGCTTTTTGACATTGACGATCGACGGATATCCGAAGGTTCTGTCGGTGTTCTTGAGGGCTGCACGTCTTACCTGAACAGCACCTGCAAACGCATCTTTCATAGAAGCGCCGGTGACATCAAGTACGAGTTCCTTGTATCCGAGTCCTTCGATCGCTGCCACTGTGTCATAAAGCTGATCCAGATCCGGAGCACTTACGCCAAGGACAACGCCGTGTTTCTTAGCGATCTCAACGAACTGTGCATAGTTTTCCGGTGTTGCGCCGTTCAGGATCGGTTTTTCTGCCGCGCAGACTTCCAGAGCTGCCTCTGCTGCCTCTGCATCCTGAACTTCGAGGATCAGGAGTTTGCCTTTGCCGGAAACTTTCTTTACGAGTTCTACATAAGAATCTTTATCTGAGAATTCCAGGTTCAGAGCTTCGACATACATTCTCTCGCCGATACGCTCGTAATCGATCTTCTCGATCTCCGGAAGTTTTTCATCTACGCAGCCCTTGCAAACGCTGACTGCAAAGAGGTTCTCGGAAACAAAGGTCTTTTCATGACGGAAGAGAACGGTCTCTCCGCCGAGTTTATGTTCTGCATCTCCTGCGCCGACTTTGATTGCCTTCATCGGAGGAGCGGTTGCTTCAGAAAGCTGTGCGAGCGCTTCCTCGGACATATGCGGGCATTTCTCAACCGGGATTGCACCCTGTGCGACTTTCATAGCGAATGCCATACAGGTCGGGTTGCCGCATTCTTTACAGTTTGTCTTAGGCGTCAGTTTAAAAATATCTAATCCTTTTAATGCCATAATGCGCGCCTCCCTTCTACATTAAGCCGGCGATCATGCCGGAAATGGTTGCAACAGACTCCGGATGCATTAAGATCACTGCATCTGCGCCGCCTGCGATGACGGAAGCTGCTGTGCAGATCTCCATGCTGACACCACGGGATTCGCGGGATCCCCACTCCGGGAAGTCCTCTTCGGAAACGATGGACTCTTTTACGTTCCATGCTTCAGAAGCAACCGGGGTGATGATCGGCATCTGCAGCATTGCATCGTTCTGTGCAAGTGCCGCATCCTTTACTCTGTCAAGGGTGGAAGCAACATAGTCATAGCCGTAGCCTGCTGCCGCCGAACCGACGTTCATCACGAAGTTGTTCGGCTGGATGCCCATCTGGGTAAGCAGCACGTTCAGCTGTTTTGCAAGGTTGATATCAACTGCAGACTCTGCAGCGATCTTGTTGCCGTAAGCCATAACAGCAGAAGCTGCAACGGTTTTATAGTTTTCTTCTCTTGCGGAAACAAAGAGAACATTTTTGCCCTGCAGTGCCTCAGCAAGTTTGCTGAATAATTCGGTATCTTTCTCAACGTTTTTGGAACCGGTGATCGCCAGCGGTACATCGATTGCGTCCGCTACTTCTTTTGCGATCGCTACGCATTCCTCAACCGGACGGTTGTCGCCGTTCGGGTCTGCTCCGTCCAGAGCAAGAACCACAAAATCAGCGCCCGGCATTTCTGCTGCGCGTTTTGCGATATCTGCAAGAGTTTCTGCTCCTTCATAATAAGCTGCAACTCCCGGAAGGGTTCTGTCCACACCGTTATCGGTGATCTCAACACCGATTGCAACTTTGTTCTTTGCCGGCGCGTCAAATGTATACAATGGCAATGTATTTCCGCCGCCGATCGTGACTGTTTTTTCGCCACTTCCGAATGTCACTTCATTGATGGATGAAGTAAACACCTGTGGCACTCTTTTGAAAGCCATAAGCCTGCCTCCTTAATTATAAGATATAAATTTTTATTTCAAACCATCTGCCTCAGGCAAACAGTTTTTCGGCAATTTTGTTGACTGCGGCTCTGGCCGGAGAAGAATCCGGCAGCTTGGCAGTTGCCTTGCCTTCGCAGTCATATTCATAGACGCCTTCATCGTGAGGAACGACTCCGATGAGGTCCAGTCCGTATTTTGCGATCTCTTCCTTCACGCCGTCATTCAGCTCGCCGTTCGGTGCGCGGTTGACAATGAGTCCGGCTTTTTCCACACCGAGATCCATCTCTTTTACCAGCTCCGCGATCCGGCCGACAGCCTGGATGCCTCTGCGTGAACAGTCGGAAACCAGAACGATGTAGTTCACCGACGGCAGAACGCCGCGGCTGATGTGTTCCATTCCGGCTTCGTTATCTACGATCATGTATTTATATGCGTCTTTGATCTTTCTCAGCTCTGCGCTCAGCAGATCATTGACGAAGCAGTAGCAGCCTTTTCCCTGGGTGCGGCCCATAACGAGCATGTCGAAATCGTCGTCTTCGATCAGGGCGGTGTGGAACTTCGCATCCATGAATTCTTTCTTGCTCATGCTGGCAGGGATCGGATTTACCTCTGCCTGATCCGCCGTCGCGATCATTTCCCGGATCTCTCCAAGGGTATGCTCAACTTCAACGCCTAACACCTCGTTCAGATTGGAGTTTGCGTCCGCATCCACAGCAAGGACCGGCGTTTTGCCGTTTTTGCAAAGCCAGTCGATCAACATTCCGCAGATCGTTGTCTTTCCTGTTCCGCCTTTTCCTGCAACTGCTAATGTAAATGCTCCCATTCCTACCTCCAATTTATCGAAAATTTCATTTCGTTAAATAATTAACGAAATGTTTTTAAAAAAAACAAAGATTAACTTAATATTATACCTTTAAGAGTTCATTATCAATGGAAAATTTTAATCCGGACTGAAGCTGAAACGCTGTTTCAGACCGGCAACATCCGCGTCGATCACGACGGTTCCGTCCGGCAGCGTTTCCGGTTCCAGTTTCACTTCTTTTCCGGCCAGCATCTGCTCCACATAGCCGAGCGGATCGTCTGTTTCCACTGTGCTGATGAAGACGTCCCGCATCTGGTTTCCGGAACATTTGTTGAAAATTTCCCGGATCATTTCGTATCTCATCGTCGGTCCTCACTCCTCCAGCAAGATCACATTTTTGACAAAGTCCATGGAAAGGAGCTTGCCCTTCACGGTCGTTTCATCTCCCATGACATCGGTAAATACGTAGCCGTCGTCTTTCCGCTCGACTTTGCTGACATATTCACAGATCTTTTCCTGCTCCTCGCCTTTCTTTTTATATACGGTAGATAAACACATATCGATCTCCTATTTCTTCAGCACATTCAGTGCGGTTTCCATCATGGAATTTGCTTCGCGGAACGCCTCGACCGCCTCGTCGATCAGCTTTGCAGCTTCTTCCTCGCCGCTTGCTTCGAGCTTGTGGCAGATCTCATGAAGCTCCTCCGCATGGCTGACATTATGTTCATGCATATAGGTCAGGATGCTGACGGCCTGTTCCTTGCTGTCAAAGGCGGTAATGCCTTCATGTGTATGATGGTGATGCTCATGTGCATGCTCATGATTTAATACATCGTGCATGGATAATTCCTCCTGTCTGTCGCGTCCGGTTTTTCACCGGGGTTTCTTTGAACGACACTGCCCGCAGCTGCTTTTTCAACAGCTGCAAGCATATTATAAATCTTCACCTTATTTTAAAGCAACGGTTCCATCTCAAGAACCGGATGTCCGACGCCTGCCAGATATTCCATCAGCTCTGCCGGATCTCCCGGATCCTGCATCACGGTCTCATCTGCGATCATATCGGTAAAGTTCTCGATACCGTAGAGTTCCATCGCCGTCTTATCCAGTTTTGTCCGCACCATGTCTTTCAGGGCTTTCGGCATCCAGACGATACGTGCGCTTCCGCCTTCTGCTTTCAGGAATTTCTTCGAAGCGATGAAGTGCTTGCCGTGTCCCATGTAGCCAGGGGTCTGTACACCGCCGCCGGTCATGGAAGCCATCTCGGAGAAGGTCATGCCCAGAGGCGTCATACCGGTATGCTCGCGGTTTACGATCGCGAAACCGCTGGTCATCGGCTCGATACCGCAGATACATTCGAAGCAGCCGCAGCTGGTCATCGGATCTTCGAGGATCGAATACAGGGTTACCTGTTCCAATGCGCCGTGGGAGTATTCGCGGACGGCATCGTTGACATCCTGATATGCGCCGAGAGTCTCGTTCAGCGGATGCTCTTTCGTTACGATCTGGCACGGTCCGGTCGGATCGAGCTCGTTGGTTGCTTTTGCATCCAGCCATGAAACCGCACCGCAAAGGCCGAGACGTTCCGGAGTAACGATACATACGTGAGACGGGGAGAATGCCTGGCAAAGGATGCAGGTGTAGAACTGCTCCACGCTCTCATCGGAAAGGTTCGCAAGACGCTCATCACGTTTGTCGTAGATCTTGTTTGCTTCTGCTCTTAATTCCTTACATTTATCCGGATCTGTGATGATCGTGACCTGACATTTGTCGACGACCTTGTCGTATTCACTCTTGACCTGTGCGTAAAGGATCTCGCCGTAATGTCTCATCCGGAAGCCCTTCTCGAAGGCGTCTTTGTTGATACGGACGCGGATGATATCGCGCTGTCCGGTATGCATGATGCCTTCCGCACGGTTGATGAACTCGTGGAATTTACGCTCGAATACCGGTTCAAAGTCTGCCTGCAGTTTCTTGCCGGCAACCTCTACAAGGACGCCGAGGTTCATGACGCTGCCCGGCTCGACTTCATCAATATCCGGACCGATGAGTTCGATCTTATGGTCTTCGACATCCGTCAGCTCGCGGCTTCTGACCAGCTCGAATCCGTCAACCTTGGAGGTGTCGAAATCGACCTGCATGTCTTTCTTACGGACGATCTCGCCTTCGAATGCGGACGAGTACGCCAGCGGGATGTCGATATTGGTAACTTTGATCTTGATGTCTCTTGCTTCGAGAGACGTCTCGATGATCTCATCGATATTTTCCTGAATGATCAGGGATTTCGGGATGCTCCACATATTGTTTGGGTCATTGGTAATGACCGGGAAGCCCATTGCGATCGCGCCGCCGCCGCAGGCTACCGTCAGGTCACGGACCGGCTTGAACGCGTTGACGAACGCGCGGAGTCTTACAAAGGTGTACTCCATAAATCCGTCCCAGTCACCCGGCTCGATCGCGCCGAAGATCATGGCTGCGCGGACGCAGAAGGAAATGACATGGCCGACGGTCCAGACATCCTGGCCGACTGCTACGACACGGACCGGGAAGCCCATGTTGATTCCCATTCTCTGTGCCTGGTCGATGATGCCGCCGATCAGGAATACGAAGATTCCTCTTGACTGATATCCTTTGATCAGTTCTGCTGCCTGCTCATCGGTCGGTGTCTCGTCGATGATCACGACGAAGCCCGGGATATCTCCGGTTACCAGCGGCACGCCCAGCTCACGGACTTCCGCATCGACAAAGTGTCCGTGATACGGGGTTCCTTCATACGGGGTCGGGCTTGCAACATACTTGCAGGCTTCCATAAGCTCGCATGCCATTGCGGTTGCGATTCCCGCATTGAAGATCGCTTTGGTGTTCTGCGTTCTCTGGATCATGTTGTTGACCTCATTGTAAGCGGCCCGAAGGTCGGATACTTTTGAGATCTTGATCCCTTTGTATGCCAGGTTGACGGCACAGTTGTAAGCCGTCTCCGGCATCTGCACAGGAGCATCCGGACCGAATTGGGACTCGGTCTCTTCGATGCTTCTTTCTAATCGGGTCATCATCTGTGCGGACCCGTCAAATACTCTATCAAATAATTTTTTCATATTATCTCTCCATTACGGCCTTGATCTGCCTGATTTCTTCCACTGCTTTTTCGCTGACATCATAAGGGGATACGCCGCTTCGGTCTGCGTCGATCACCTCGCTGTTATAAGAAATGTAGCCGAGGATCACGTCCTTCGGAATCCGGCTCTCGATAAACGCTTTGTCTTCTTCTCCGCGGATCTTGTTTCCGACGACACTGACTTTTGTCACGCCGATGTCGCTTGCCAGCTGTTTCACCTTTTCATAGGTCTGGATGCTTCTCGCTCCCGGCTCCACAACGACAATGAACTGGTCCATGATACTTGCGGTGCCGCGGCCGAGATGTTCGAGCCCGGCTTCCATATCCATGATCACGACATCGTCTTTTCGAAGTACGAGGCTCGAAAGGATCGCCTTCAGCATGACATGCTCCGGACATACGCATCCGCTGCCGCCCGTTTCCACGGTTCCCATCACCAGAAGCTTTACGCCGTTGATCTCTTTCGCGTAAGTATCCGGAATGTCCGAGACCTGCGGGTTCAGTTTAAAGAATTTATTGGCTGCGTTAGCGCCGGTGCGTTCTTCCACGAGCTTGCGCATCTTGGAAATCGGTGTGATCGCGTTGACCTCTTCCTCGGTAAATCCGAGCGCCAGTCCCAGGTTTGCATCCGGATCCACATCCGCCGCAAGGACGCAGCGGCCATCCTGTGCATATAATCTTGCAAGTGTGCTGGCCAGGGTCGTTTTTCCGACGCCGCCTTTTCCTGTGATTGCTACTTTCATTGTCAGATTCCCAGCTCCGTTCTCTTCTTTTCTATACGGTGGATCAGCATGGTGATCAGCGCGTCAAAGTCTGTGCAGACCGTGAAGTTCGCGCCGACCCAGTCTTTGATCGATCCCTGAAGGAGACCTTCCACCTGATCAGAGCCGCTGGTGTACGGATTGACACCAAGGAAGGTATCAATACCGGTTGCTACGACATAGTTTCCGATCGATACGGCTTTCTCGCTCATCCACTCCGGCGCGCATCCGACAACCGGGATCTGGGAGATCTCGATGCCCCAGTCTTTTGCGATATCGGACGCAAGGACCATCATACGGGAAATATCCACGCAGGATCCCATATGAAGTACCGGCGGGATATCGACCAGACGGCAGACTCTCTTAAGACCTTCGCCGCAGTATTTTGCAGCGTCTTTGTCCATCAGGCCAACCTTTGCCGCTGCCTGTGCGGAGCATCCGGAAACGATGACGAGGATGTCATTTTCCAGAAGTTTTTTCATCAGGTCGATATGGTATACATTCGGACGGATCTTCGGGTTGTTGCAGCCGACCATCGCGACCGCACCGCGGATGACACCGCTCTTGATCGCATCGATCAGCGGCTTCATCGTTCCCAGTTCATCGACGTGGGAATTCGTTACGCCGTCCAGACATTTTTTGATCGCCTCGACAGAATAGCCGACGGTTGCTTTGGCTTTCTGTTTCGGGATATTGACCAGCTCCGGTTTACGGTTCTTAAAGTTCTCGACCGCAAGACGGATGATCTTCTTTGCGTTCTCTCCCGCATTCTTCTCGTCGAACTGAATAAACTCAGAATCCGGAATTCTTGCGATCGGAGAGGTCGTGATAAATTTTGTATGGAAGCATTTGGAAAGCGGTCCGAGTGCAGGGAAGATACACTGCACATCAACAACGATCGCTTCGCAGGCACCGGTCAGGACGACGTTTTCCTGTGCCAGGAAGTTGCCTGCCATCGGGATACCGTGACGCATTGCAACTTCATTGGAAGTACAGCAGACGCCGGCAACGTTGATGCCCTTTGCGCCCTGCTCTTTCGCCAGTGCGATCATTTCCGGATCGTTTGCGTAAAAGACGATCATCTCGGAAAGAGACGGATCATGACCATGGACGATGATGTTGACCATGTCTTCTTCCATTACGCCAAGGTTTGCTTCGGTATCTACCGGCTTCGGTGTACCGAAAAGAATATCGGAGAACTCGGTTCCCATCATGGAGCCGCCCCATCCGTCGGAAAGGCCTGCACGCAGTGACTGGCGTACCAGGGCTTCCGGATCAGAGGAACATCCCATGTGTGTCATATGCATGGACTGGGAGACCTCGCGGTCGATCGCGCGCGGAGCGATTTCCTGCTCTTCCCAGATCTTCTGGCGCTCGAGCGGTGCTCTCTTCAGGAAACGCTGGGTACCGAACGGTTTTCCGTATTCGTTCAATCCGGTCAGCGCAACTTCATGCGCGACCTCATAAATATCTTTGCCTTCTGTTTCGATGCCCCATTCGTTTGCGATCCGAAGAAGTTTTTCTTCATCCTTTACTTTGTAATCGCCGTCCGGAGATGCGTTATACAGGGTGTGTGCAATGCTTCGTCCGTGATCGGAATGGGTTGCTGCTCCGCCGGCGGTAAACCGGAGGTAGTTTCTTCCTACGATTCCATGTACATCGCAGCCGCAGATACCACGCGGTGCTTTTTTCGAAATCCTGCAAGGACCCATGGAACAGATACGGCAGCAGGTACCGGACTCGCCGAAACCGCAGTGAGGTGTCTGGTTCTGAACACGCTGCTGCCAAGTGTCAGCGCCGACTTTCTCCGCTGTTTTCAGAAGCTCTTCGGTTGCAGCCATGACTTCTTTTGATGAAATAATTCCTTCCCAGCTCAATATTGTCCCTCCTCCTGAGTAATATGATATTCGTATATTGATATTTTTTTAACAATCAAGACAATTTTACCATTTCTGTCGACTATCTAATGGTACAATTCCTTTGTTTTTTGTAAAATATTTCGATTTCTTTGTACTTTTTTAAGAACCCCCCTAGGGGGGATAGGGGTTTTGATCCTGATTTTCATGCGCAAAAGGGAAAGAAAGACCGGCGTTCCGCCGTTTGCGGTCAGCCGGTCGTTTGCTGCTTTTTTCCGGTTTGGTCAGTGTATCGTTTGCCGTTTATCTTTCATATTTATAGTATTCGTCAAAAACGTCGAACAGATCCAGATACGGCGTCTGCGTTTTTTGAATCGGCACGTTCAGCTCCAGTACTTCTTTGCCGTCTTTGACCAGTTCCCAGACCGGAAGTCCCTCGCCATTCGGATCTCCTGTCACGATATAATTTTTGACATAGTGTAAGAACTGGTCGCTGAGCTGGCGGTCGTCCCCTGTATAGAGGTTGGATGACGGCGGAATGTTTCCATACAGATAAACTTCCTCGCCGCTATGCCAGGAGCCGATCCGCCCGTTATCCTTCGTGAAATAATACATGTAGCTCGGGATGTTGTTTGCCACCGCTTCCCGTGCGAGGCAGTAGTGACCATAGGTAAACAGGTAGGCGGTGCTCAGATCGTTCCAATGCTGCTTTGCCTGCGCATCGTCCGAAGCAGGCAGGAGTTCCAGGACTCTGTCCGCGTATGGATCATCAAACGCCTCCCGCACTCTTGCTTCGTAATCTTTCATGCTCGCCGGGTTGAAATAGAGGAACGGATCCGCTTCTTTCCGGTTGAAGCCGTGGAGCTGGGCCTCTTCGTTATGGATGCCTTTTTGATAGGATTCGTACGGTGTTTCCGGAAGCACATAGCCGTCGACCGTCATGTGATGGTGAACGGACAGTTCGCCAACGATTGTCTCTGCCGGAAGTGAGCGCAGGTCTTCCACGGAAGCGGCGCCGTATTTTTCCTTCGTTTCCTTCGCCGCCTCAAAGGCCTCGTCAAGCAGACGGAAGGAATGCGCCGGCTCCGGAGCGGAAACAGTCGAGCTTTCCATGAGCACTCTGCGGAACAGCCCCTTTGCAAGCGGGGAGGTGCAAAGCGCGCTGACACATGCCGCGCCTGCAGACTCGCCTGCCAGCGTCACATTGTCCGGATTGCCGCCAAACGCTTCGATATTGTCCTGCACCCAATGCAGGGCGAGGATTTGATCGAGCAGTCCGTAGTTTCCGGTCGTATGGTTCGGGGATTCTTCCGCCAGTTCCGGGTCCGCAAGGAAACCGAAGATGCCGAGGCGGTAGCTCATGTTGACGACAACGATGCCTTCTTTCGCAAGGCCCTTGCCGCTGTAGTCTTCATACCAGGGCTGGCCGGTCTGGAGGGAGCCGCCATGTATGTAAACCAGGACCGGGAGATCTTTGAGGTCTTTGCCGGCCGGCTTCCAGATATTGATGCAGAGGGCGTCCTCGCTTACCGCCGGGCGGTAATTATCTTTTAATGAAAGATTGTAATCGTGGTATCCGATGATCTCGACCAGGGAATCATAGATCGGCAGGTTCGTCGTCTGCATGAACATCGGGGCGAAGTGGTCTGCTGCCAGCACACCTTCCCAGGAATCCGCCGGTTCCGGCTCTTTCCATCTCAAGTCTCCGACCGGAGGCTTCGCGTATGGGATGCCTGCGTAGATCTCGATCTGTCCTTCTTCCGCCACAACGCCGGTCAGGTCGCCCTGCTGTACATGGACGACCGCGGTTTTCTGCGGATTACTGACATCGACCGCGGGCACTCTTTTATAAGGAGGATACGAGACCCAGAGGATCACGCCGCAGAGCACCAGCAGGCAGAGCCAGGAGAGGATGCGGATCCAGCGCCCGCTCTCTTTCAGCTTTGCTGAGCGGAACCAGTAAAAGAATGCGAAGATGATCACGGCGATGACCCAGCCGTAAATCGTATTCTTGTTCAGTTCTAAAATCGCGAGGAAAACCAGCGCAAGAATGAAAAATAAAATGCGCCAGATTACTTTTCCTGTCTTTCTTACTTTTTCCATATGAATATACCACCTGTTTTTCGCGTCCGCCTGCCGGCTCACCGGGAAGAATGACGCGTAGAAATTTTCTATAACTATATCACAAATGAGACGGTGTGTCTTGAGTTGCGTAATTCCTATTGTTTAAATAGGAATTAAGTGTTATCCTTTTGTCAGAAGATGATTGATTCAGGAAAACCCTACGGAGGAAATGATCATGGCAAAAGTTCTCGCCGTCTGTATCAGCGAAAGAAAAGGTACAATGAAGCATCCGGTCGACGAAGTGCAGTTACGAAAGGAGCACGGCATTATCGGAGACGCACACGCAGGCAACTGGCACAGGCAGGTGAGCCTCCTTGCGGACGAAAGCGTGGAAAAGATGCGGGCGAAGTTTCCGGATATTCCGGTTGGCGCTTTTGCGGAAAATATCCTGACGGAAGGGATCGAACTCTGCACGCTTCCGATCGGAACAAAACTCCATATCGGAGAAACGCTTCTGGAGGTAACGCAGATCGGCAAGGAATGCCATGCGGACTGTGCGATCCGCCAGCAGGTCGGCGACTGCGTCATGCCGCGCGAAGGGATCTTTGCCATCGTTTTAGAGGAAGGCTCGATCAAGGCAGGCGATCCGATCCACGCAGACCTGTAATATTCAGAGTCAGAAGAGACGGTTCTTTTGACTCATTTTTAATTCCTATTGATTTAGTAGGTAATACGTGTTATCCTCCTTTCATATAGAACTACGAAAGGGCTTTTGATCATGCATTCCCCATTAAGATATCAGGCAACAGAATATGATTGCGGACCGACTGCAATCACCAATGCTATCATGTTTCTTTTTGACCGGGAGGAAATTCCGCCCGATCTGATCCGTCATATCGGACAGGGAACGCTGGACAGTTTTGATGAGAAAGGACACTGCGGGAGATACGGAACAAGCGGGGCGGCAATCCGCTATTTCGGCTCCTGGCTGAATGAACTGCGCTACGCGGGGCTGCTCCCTATTGAAAGCTGCTTTCTTGAAAAAGATGAGGTGCATCTCGGAGAAGGCACCCGGCTGACCGAGGGATTGAAAAATGGCGCCGCAGCGGTTTTGCATGTTTCCCTCCATGGATATGGGCACTATCTTCTTCTCTCAGGAATGGAGGGTCATTCTTATCGTGTTTTTGATCCTTATTATTCAGAGGAGAAAAGAGTTTCTGCTGATGTAACTTCGGTTTTGGATCAGCCATTTTCTCACAATCTGCTCGTCAGCGAAGAGAGGCTTAATTCGATCGTACAAAAAAACTACGCCATGGGTGACATTCAAACCCGCGAAGCGTTATTGATTTGCAGACATCGGGTTGAAGATTTCTATGTCATTTAATCTCGAGGGTTGATCAGCAAAAGCAGCGTGCTTCTTCCTGTTGTTTTCGTAAGTAATCAGAAAAACGCAGCTTACCATTTCAGATAAGCTGCGTTTGATCACACAATTCATTTGGAGGAGATGGCTTGGTTTCAACGTTCGGCGAACAGATCCGTTGTCTGTCAGTCCACCGGGTTGTGACTATCATCCGATTCGATTACTCTGCGAACAGATCCGTTGACAGATAGCGGTCGCCGGTATCCGGAAGGAGGACGACGATGGTCTTGCCTTCATTTTCCGGACGTTTCGCGAGTTCGATCGCTGCCCATGCAGCTGCGCCTGCGGAGATTCCGACCAGAACGCCTTCTGCTCTTCCGATCCGTTTGCCAAGCGCAAATGCATCTTCGTTTGCAACCGGGATGATCTCGTCGTAGATCTTTGTGTCGAGGACATCCGGCACAAAGCCTGCGCCGATTCCCTGGATCTTATGGCTGCCCGCAACTCCTGTGGAAAGGACGGCTGATGTCGCCGGTTCTACCGCAACGATCTTTACATCCGGGTTCTTCTCTTTCAGATATTTGCCAACGCCCGTCACGGTGCCGCCGGTGCCGACGCCTGCAACGAAGATGTCGACTTTACCATCTGTATCTTCCCAGATCTCAGGACCCGTGGTCTCGTAATGCGCCTTCGGGTTTGCCGGATTGACAAACTGTCCCGGAATAAAGCTTCCCGGTGTTTCGGCCGCAAGCTCTTCCGCTTTAGCGATCGCGCCTTTCATTCCCTTTGCGCCTTCGGTGAGAACGATCTCCGCACCATAAGCCTGGATCAGTTTGCGCCGTTCCACACTCATCGTTTCCGGCATCGTGATGATCAGCTTATAGCCTCTTGCTGCCGCAACGGAAGCAAGTCCGATTCCGGTGTTTCCGGAGGTCGGCTCGATCAGGGTCGCGCCGGGTTTTAACGCGCCGGACGCCTCTGCGTCATCAATGATGGATTTTGCGATCCGGTCTTTGACGGAGCCGGCCGGATTAAAATATTCCAGCTTGGCAAGCAGCTTTGCCTTCAGGCCTTCCTGCTCTTCGATGTGTACGAGTTCTAATAAGGGGGTCCTTCCGATCAGCTGATCGGCGGATGTATAAATATTTGCCATGATGATTTCCTTTCCATATTTATCTGATCTGTTTTATGCGGTATCGGTGGATTTGAAATCTTTCAACATCGAAAACCACTTGTATATTTTTCAGTCATTTTCTTTTCCTCATCTGTATTCCTTCGGCAAATGAGCCGCCAGAATGGAATATATTTTTCGAATTGTTCGCGGTTTCCCTGCTACTCGACTGCTGCGAATCCCTTCTCCAGATCGGCGATGATGTCATCAATGTGCTCGGTGCCGATCGACAGGCGGATCGTGCTCTGGAAGATGCCCTGGTCCGCAAGTTCTTCCTCGGAAAGCTGGGAATGTGTTGTCGTTGCCGGATGGATCACGAGTGATTTCACATCTGCAACGTTCGCCAGCAGCGAGAAGATCTCGAGCGCGTCGATAAACGCGTGTGCTTCTTTCTGTCCGCCCTTGATATCAAAGGTAAAGATGCTCGCTCCGCCGTTCGGGAAGTACTTATTATAAAGTTCATTCTCCGGATGATCCGGCAGCGACGGGTGGTTCACCTTTGCTACCTTCGGGTGGTTCACCAGATATTCTACCACTTTTTTCGTGTTTTCAGCATGTCTTTCGAGACGCAGGGACAAGGTTTCAATTCCCTGAAGAAGGAGAAACGCGTTAAACGGAGAAATCGTTGCCCCTGTATCTCTTAAGAGTATCGCGCGGATATAAGTCACGAAAGCTGCCGGGCCCACCGCATCAACAAAGGAGATTCCATGATAGCTCGGGTTCGGCTCCGCGATCGGAGCATATTTTCCACTTGCTTTCCAGTCAAACTTGCCGGAATCCACAATGATTCCACCAAGTGTCGTCCCGTGTCCGCCGAGGAACTTGGTTGCGGAATGAACGACGATGTCTGCGCCATGCTCGATCGGGCGGATGAGATACGGCGTTCCGAAGGTGTTGTCGATCGCCAGTGGGAGACCGTGTTTATGTGCAATCTCTGCGATGGCGTCGATATCCGGAATGTCGCTGTTCGGGTTGCCCAGTGTCTCGATAAAGATCGCTTTTGTTTCCGGGCGGATCGCCGCTTCGACTTCTTCAAGATTATGAACGTCTACGAACGTTGTATTGATTCCATAAAGCGGAAGCGTGTGAGCGAGGAGATTATAAGATCCGCCGTAAATGGTTTTCTGCGCTACGATGTGCTCGCCGGCCTGTGCCAGAGCCTGGATCGTATATGTGATTGCTGCCGCGCCGGATGCCAGTGCCAGTGCTGCGACTCCGCCTTCTAATGCGGCAACTCTTTTTTCGAGCACGTCCTGCGTGGAGTTCGTCAGTCTTCCGTAGATATTGCCCGGATCCGCAAGTCCGAAGCGGGCTGCCGCATGTGCGCTGTTATGGAATACATAAGAAGTGGTCTGATAAATCGGGACCGCTCTGGAGTCGGTTGCCGGGTCCGGCTGCTCCTGTCCTACGTGAAGCTGCAGTGTTTCAAATCTATAATTACTCATTTTGTACCTCGTTTCTTTCAATTATTGTTGGGAATGATTTGACGGTTCTTTCGGAATTTCTCTATTCCATCCGTGCGATTCCCATATCATTGGCTGGTTCTTTCAACATCGTGTCTGCTTGCTGCAGATCCTATCTCTACTCTGCGGAAAGCTCCGCATCCTGCCAAATCGATAATTGTTTCTTACAAGGTCTTTAAAAATATAACTCATACCTTCGACACCTTTCTCTGTGTTGGTGTGAAGGATATCATTTAATTCCTACTTTGTCAATAGGTTTTATAAGAATTTATTTCATTTTACTTTTCAGATGCTTTTTTCAAAAGATTTTTTCCAGATCCGGCAAAGGCTGTCAGGATCCCGGAGCAGCAGAGCTATCTTCTGTCAATCCAGATCTTTTGTTTTTCCGCCTCTCGGATCAGCTCGTCCCGGAAATCCGGGTGGGCGATGGAGATCAGCATCTCCGCGCGCTCCCAGGTCGAGCGGCCCTCAAGGTTTACGATTCCGTATTCCGTTACAATAAAATAGGATTGGCTTCTCGGAGTTGTGATAATATCTCCGGCGAAGTGCGGTACGATCGTCGAATGCCGGACGCCGTCTTTATCTGTATAGTAAGATTTCAGGCACATGAAGGCTTTGCCGCCAGCGCTGTCAGAGGCTCCGGTCACAAAATCCAGCTGGCCGCCGGTCCCGCTGATGTGGCGCAGGCCGGAGCTTTCCGCGTTGACCTGACCGTAAAGATCCACCGCAATGCAGCTGTTGATCGAGATCATGTTATCGATCTGCGCAATGGTATACGGCGAGTTTACATATTCCAGCGGGCATGCAACAACACCCGGATTCTCATTGACCCATTGATACAGGCGATCCGTTCCGAACGCAATTCCGCAGACGCCCTTGCCTCTCCAGAATTTCTTTTTCGCGTTTGTCAGTTTTCCGGATTCAAACAGATCGACGTACGCATCGGATGCAAGCTCTGTGTGCATGCCGAAGTCTTTCAAGTCGGATTCTGCAAGGCGTTTTCCGATCGTTCCGGGCATGCCGCCGATGCCGAGCTGAAGGGTTGCGCCAGACGGGATCAGCGGGATGACATGCTCCGCGATCTGGATATCCTCCGGTGTTGGCTCCGGCATCGGAACCTGTATAAGCGGCGGATGCTCCCCTTCAACAATATAATCCACCTCACTGATGTGGATGCTCTCATCAAAGCCGCCGTAAATCCGGGGCAGATTTTCATTGACCTCCAAAATGACGATATCCGCATCATCCAGGATTCCCTTTGCGACTCCCGTGGAGCTGGACAGGTTAAAATAACCGTGTTCGTCCATCGGTGTCACACACATCATTGCAACATTCACGTCGAGAAAATGCTGATAATACGGCACCACATTACGGAAGATCATCGGAATATAGCTGCAGAGTCCCCTGTCACAAAGCTTTCGTTCATACGGCGAGCAATGCCAGCTGTTATAGATAAAATGCTCCCGCTCCGGATCACATTCGACAACCTCGATCGGCCCGAAGATCAGATTGCCTCTGATCTTGACATCTTTTAATTCGTCTTTCCGTTTCGCGAGCGCCTTGTCCAGCAAATACGGAAATCCCAGGGAGACCGAATAATCGATCCAGTCCCCGCTTTTTATTACAGCGACTGCCTCCTCCGGGGTTCTTTTTTTCTTCTGATATTCATTTCTAAACATGGTTTCGCCTTTCGATTTATGTCTGCTGCCCTTCAATGTTGCAGGAGTGCATTTGTGAATAAGTTCTGCTGCCTTTCCACTTTGCCGGATCGCGCTTGTGAAAACTCCTATAAGGGATGTACCGTACTTATTGTACTGAGAGTTTTGTGCCTTGATTTATATAAAATGTAAATATTGTCACGGATTGTGTCAATATGAAATATCCTTCCGGCATCTGTTATGTGCTTTTTGTTTTCCCAATGGCAGAACTCATAAGCTTTCTGCTCGAATATTCGTCTATAAGTTTTCAAATACTTGCCCGATTTCCCTATAGCGCATCTCATGAAATTTCGGCCCCACTTTTTCTTCTGTAAACCGGGCAAATGCGGGCAATTTTCCCTATACCTTGTCCCGTGATTTTTCGGCCCACTGTTTACTGCAAAAACATTGGGCTGAGATTTTGTGAATCTTGCTATAGGGAAAAACGCCCTCCAAAGAACACTTCCGTGCGCAGTGCGCGAGGAGCTTGCGAATGCGGTGCGCGCGACTCCACCAGTTAGATCCGGTCTCGCGGATCCTCACTTCGCACAAAAAATGGCGCCCTCGCAAGGGCGCCACTCTGAACTCTATATATCCAATATCACTGGAATCATCCTTTCCAATATCAAAAAGCATCGTTTCCAATTCTATAAAAACCAGCGCTGCACGATTTCTTCTAATTGACTGATGTTCATTGGGAACTTTTTTGATTCAAAGGTCATGATAAGATTCACATCCGGAAAGATGCCGGCACTTTCAAAGTCCAATAACTTTGGGCCAATTTTCATGCAATAAGAGGGATCGTCCATCTTTCCGAAATGTTCCCAGAAAACATACTTTCCGGTTTTCGGGTGCCGGATCGTAAAATCAATCGGATAGACGATTCCGTTAATTTGGTGCTCCCATTCATAACGTTGAGGAATCCTGTTCTTAGTCAGCAGGAATGCAATATTTGCCTCCGTCTTTGACCGATACATTTTTCCGAACGGCCCGCGATGAATCAGATCCTGCGGGAAACCCTTATATGCGGGATAATCCGCCTCTGCCCACTCCTGAAGTTTCTTGTCTGAGGGTGCAAGTATTTCTTTCAATATTTCGGTTATCCCATCTTCTCTGCTCAGGAGATCTTTCGCATAGGAGGACTCTTTATGATTCTTCAGATATAAATCGATTGCTTTCTGTTCCGCAGAGATATCTTTCAATTCTGCCTGAAGGTATCTTTTTTTTGCAAGATTATTGATCAAAGATTCCTCTGCTCTGGAGATATATTGTTTTTTTTCATCTTTAATCAGGTAATACTTTTTATAGTTTCCACTCCGGCTGGTTGTCAGCTTCCCGTCAGGTAATTTTTCAATCGCTCGAATATAGCTTTCTTCCTGTGCAGATAAGCGCTTTTGTTCTTCTTTCATCAGACGGTAATAATCCATACACTACTCCAAAATACTGTTCAGCAGATCTGCCAACGAGTCCCGTTCTTCTTTTGTCAGATAGTAAACTATTCGGTAAGACCTGCCAGCAATTCAGCAAGCTGATCCAGTTCTTCTTTGGTCAGCGTGATCCCTTTTCCCATTTTTGCATGGTCCGGAGCCCAGTCCCGGATATCATATTTCGGCTGACCCTCATTCCACGAAATCAGGTTCAGTTCTTTCGTCCATCCTCTGCTGCTCTCCGAGAGCACACCGATCTGCTCAATAATCTCATACTTAAAATCTGCCATGTTTCATCCTCCTTATAGTTGGTAAAAATTTCTGTCGTTGCTTTCTTTTGCACGGGAATATATTCCCCTTTTCCACGCTCGCAACATCATAGCCTTCTCACTATTATCAGCTGCTTTGGCGGTCGTTTAGAATCGTCTCTATATCTTTCGTGAACCAGCTTTATTTCTTCTTCCTTTTATTCTCTACTGCTCTTCATTTTCAGACGCAGATCCAGATGCATCCTTCAGGAGCTTCTCCGTCTCCGCCTTATACTTCAGCAGTCGTAGAACATAGTCAGGCATGGTTCGCTTTCCTGCTTCCCAGTCCGTCACGGTCCG
The DNA here is from genome assembly GCA_964579345.1 of uncultured Parasporobacterium sp. GTDB lineage: Bacteria > Bacillota > Clostridia > Lachnospirales > Lachnospiraceae > RGIG5612. The sequence continues at coordinate 1,317 of CAZOHB010000016.1, read as the reverse complement.
ATACGGGATTCCGTAATATTCGCAGAATTCTCTGCGGTTCATTCCCATGCTTTCCCGAAGCTCTTTGATCTCTTTTGCACTGTCCATGATTTATTCCTTTCATGTATAAGTCTGCTTTGCCAAATTATTTTCAATGAACACTCAAGCTCGTTTTTTGCATCATAACACTGTATACGCATTGCGTCAATCCTATATTTGTGTTTACCTGCGCATTCTATGTACGGCCGAGTAAACGCGGTCAGAATTATTGTTCAAATGCACTTTAGCAAGCCAGAATATTTTGTCCGAACATGTTGTGTGGCAGATGAGAAAACGAACGAAAGCGCGTTGGGCATATCACGCTGATCAGGAGATTTCGACCCAACTTTTTCAGCAAAAACTTGTCACCGCACTTTGATTTTCCCTATAGGACATCTCATGAAATCTCGGCCCAACTAAAACACCTTAGAAACGCCTGTTTACAGGCACTTTTTCTCTATAGCCGTTTTCGTGAAATCTCAGCCCAATGTATACGGCAAAATCTTTGGGTCGAATTTTTATGAAATGCTGTATAGGGAAAATCTACTTTTTTCCTGCCGTTTACAGGCCTGTTAGTTGGGCTCGATTTTCCTGAACTTCGCCATAGAGAAAAACAAAGCTGCCAGCGACACGAAAAAGGGAGCTGCGATGCAACTCCCCTTCATTTCATCATTCTTCAATTGTCTCACACTTCAGAGTCAGACCATAACAGCCTCTGCACCAACCGGTGCTTTGCATGAGGCTCAAGTCTTCCAAAGTTCTGCACAAGCGCTTGGCTTTCCGAAGTCTTCTACTCAGCTCACGCTTTCCAGAGTCCGTGCAGGTTGCAGTATGCGAGAACTGCGACCACTTCATCGTCCGGAGCGATGCAGAACGTTGCCTTCGGTGCATCTCCCGGATTCAGAGCCTTTCTCTGATTTCCGGATTTCGTCTGCAGCATGATCCACTCGATATAATGCTCCTCGAGCATCGGGTGCTCAGTTGAACCAACCGTTACATTGACTACACCGTCAGCTACTTCATAAACCGGCACGTGTTTTTCCTGTGCGGCATCCGTTGTGTTTGCGACCAGCTCCTGCATCGGCTCTCCACAGCAGATAACCGGAACGCCTTTGTCTTTCACCTTCGCAATGATCTGTCCGCAGTGCGCACATTTATAAAATTTCATCTCCATAAAAATCCCTCCTTCGTGAATAAAATACCTTACAAAACGTTTCTGAAACGATCAGCCTTTGATTCATTCTTAGTGTAGCAAACCAGCCGCTATTTGCCAAGCATGCTTCTTTGCTGCTTTGGAAA
>CAZOHB010000015.1:4604-26404 GCA_964579345.1 uncultured Parasporobacterium sp. | reverse complement strand
GATGGCGATCTTCAGCGGCAAGGGCAAAGCCGAGCGCGTTCCGGGGCACCGGGCCGGTCATTACCATGCAATGGTCTTTCCGGGAGAGCGCTATATCAAATTCCCCTTTGACCCGTATGGAACAGGGCCGGATTCCTGGAATGTCCTCTGGACAAACTTAGGGCCCAATCCAGGCATTGACGGAAGCATGGTTGCCGTTGGTTTTAAACTGTTTGAGGATTTCGCTGAATGGAAAGAAAAAGTTGTTTTCCCGGATCCGGAAAAGCAACCGCTGGAACAGATCTTCGGTGCCATGGAGAAAGGAATGCATATCAACCGCGAAGAAGATGTGATCGAAGTGCTTCTTCTTTCCGGTCAGTTTGAACGTCTGAATGAAATGATTGGCATGGAAGATGCGCTCTGCGCTTTCTATGATGAGCCGGAGCTCATGCATGAATGGATGGACGCGATGTGCGAATATAAGCTGAAATGCATCGATCTTGCTGCAAAATATGCGCATCCGGATATCATCGATCTGCAGGACGACTGGGGAGCTGCCAAAAATATGTTCTTCAGCCCCGAGATCTGGAGGGAATTCATTAAGCCAAATGAGAAAAAATATGCTGACCGAATCCATGAACACGGCATGCTCTACCGTCACCACTCCTGCGGCTATGTGATGCAGATCGTACCTGATCTAGTTGAGATCGGTGTCGATATTCTAGAGCCTGTCATGATCTGCAATGATATGGAATGGATTCTTGATAACTACGGCGATAAAATCTGCGTTGCCGGCGGCGTGGACAACCAGAAGATCGAGCATCCGAACGCAACCGAAGAGACCGTGATTGAAGAAGCGCACCGTTGCATCGATGCCTATGCAAAGAAGGGCCGTTATATCCCGGACTTTGTTGCAACGAAGGCCGAAGTCAGTAAGCTCTTCAGCGAAGAAGTTGAACGCTACGGCATGAATGCATTCGCCTAGATCTCTTCTGCTGCGTGCCTGCCGGCCATTTTCCCGGAGTTCAGGGCAAAGCCAAAGGTCAGCCCAGGTGTCTTCATGGAGTAGTCCGGCACAGGCGATCCGAGGCATCCGTTTCCGTCATATCCGACTGCATAGAGGCCCGGGATCGGCTCTAAGTCATTGTTAACCACCTGCAGATGTTCGTTGACACGAATGCCACCCATCGTCCCGTACATCTGCGGTGTCAGCTGTACGGCATAAAACGGCGCTGTCCGGATCTCGTTTAATGCTCCTCCGCCCTTACCAAAATCCGGATCCTCCCAGAGATCGCAGATCTCGTTATATCTGTTAACAGTGGCTAGAAACACTTCCGTTTTCAGCCCTGCTGCCTCTGCCAGTCCTTCAAGGGTATCCGCTTTATGCCAATCAGGATTCTTTTCTAACAGCGCATCAAAATTCGTCAGGGTTGGATCCGGAAAGAACATGTTCGGAACGGTAAAGCCGTCTTCTTCCATACCCTTACGTAAAGTTTCATCAAAGATCAGATAGCCGACACCTCCGGCCTGACGTGCGATCGTATTTCCTTTGTATGTCGGATTCGGCTCGTTTTCATTCATAAACCGATGGCCCGCCTGATCCACGATCAACTGCGGTTCCTGCGCAAGTGAAGGCATTCCGTTGCTGTGTTTTCCCGGACCATTGACGCCAAAAATAATCTGGCATCCCATGCCTTCCTTTGCAGCTCCTGCTCTCCAGGCCATTTGGATGCCATCTCCGGTCACTTGAACGTCCGTGATCGGATGCATATTCTTATAGAGATCGAAGCCGGTATATTCTTTTACCATTTCCGCGTTTGCCCCGAAACCTCCGGTGGCAATAATGACTGCTCCGGCTTCGATGCGTTCTTCTCTTCCGTCTTTTTCATAGACAGCTCCGATGCATTTGTCTTCCTGCATGATCAAGTCTTTGGCACGGGCCTCTGTGATGATCTCGATTCCAAGCTCTTTGCATTTCTCTGTAAATACTTTTACTACACGGGCTCCATTTCCTTTGATCGGAACACCTGTCGGATATCCACCGGCAACCGTGGTAAAGAAAACAAACATATCAGGGACATTATCAAATTCAATGCCCATACCCTCGAGCCACTCAATTGTATCTGTTGTATTTTCAAGGAAAGCCTTAAGAAGCGGTCCGTTGGCACGATGATGCGTATAGTCCATGATGTTGTCATAGACTTCCTGAACACCGAACGGGTTCGGTGCAAGTTCCTGGTATTTGGTCCCTCCCGAGGAGAATCCTCCGCCGCGGGGATAGACTGAATTTCCACCGCATGTTTTCGCCTTCTCGAGGATCACAACCTCTTTTCCTTTTTCTTTTGCTGCGATCGCAGCCGCCATACCGGAACCGCCGGCGCCTAAGATCAAAATATCTGTCGTTTTCATCTTCTTCCCTTTCTCTTTCATGATCATTTCCCGTATTCTGAGAATCCGTCCATATTTCACCTTAAAAGGAGACAGAGAACAATCCCCCTGTCTCCCCTCTGCTATGAAAAGAAGAAGCTATGAATGAATCTCCGGTCCCCAATGATCCTTTTCTTCCTCATATAGCTCCGGAAGGAAAGAACCCAGATTGTAGAATTCTTTAATGTTATGAAGCAGAAGCATCATAACGACCGGCTCCGGTGCCGGCGCATCCGGTTCATTGTTTTTAATGACCTTTCCATGCATAATGCTGTATCCGCCCCAGAAGGTGGAAAGAAGATAGCTGCCGCCCTCCGCCGGTTTCAGGAAATGACACATCGCAGTCGTGATCGTAGCCTCACCCGGGCGAAGCGCAACGCCGTTTCCGCAAACGACTGTCGAACAAAGATCTGTCCCGATCAAACTCATATCAAAACCATACTCAAAAGGCGGAACAAAGTTGATATCGATCGGAGCAATCGGCTGGGAATACGGAACATTATATGCCCGGTTTCTTCGTTTTACTTCAAAGTCTTCTGAGATCATGCTGTCCGGCGTGTCTGCAGAATTAGCTCCGTAAATACTGCCTTCCGGGAAACCATAAGGGTTTCCGGAAAAGATCATCTCATCAATATGATGGTTGGTGTACCAGTTTCTCTCTCTAACCGGAAGCGATTCATCTAAGATCCGGTCCAGATCCTGATTCAAAGCCCATGCATGATCTTCCGGATTCCAGATCTTATAGCGCAAGGAATCGATGGAATGCCAGCCAAACCACCAGTCAAACATTTCTCCGGTCACACCGGGAAGGAACATATTATTCTGCAGAAGTGCTGTCTGATAGCCGGTTCCGTCATCACCGGACCAAAAACCCGGTTTATGAACATGTTTAGGGTCAAAGAGTTGATCTCTTTGATAAATCTGCAGTGCCTCTTCCTCTTTTAACGGATGAAGGCACACCTCATCAAACAGTTCCTGTGGAGCATAGTTAAAATCTCTTTCATAATACTTATAATAGCTTTTCTTTTTATCTTCTTCACTGACCGGCATCTTCGGTCTCATCTGTATTTCTCTGTACTGTGCCATGTTTTTCCTCCTTGTAACTGATTGAAATCAGCTGAACCTGTATCGCACGCCTTGTTTTCTGTCAGCTCATCTCTCATCAAAAAAATCCTTACATGATGAATTATAACAATCACCCTGTAAGGATTCCTTGTATTCCTGAACAATATCGTTTCAGGATTTTTCTTTTTAATAGTTTGAACGACTTGCTCTTTATTCCTCCAGCATATCCAGAATACGGAAAGACATTTGTATGCGAAGCCGTTCCTCGATATCAGAAAGATCTATACCAAACGTCTCCTCGATCCGTTTGATCCGGTAATTGACGTTATTCCTGTGCATATGCAGGAGATTTGCTGCATCGCTGGTCACACGGTCGTTTTCAAGATAGGTGTACAGCACCTTATAATTATCCGTCCCTTTAAGACGGTCATGTTCAAGCATCTCCAGTACGGCCGGAGAGCAGATGCTCTTCAGATTCAGTTCTTTTGAACAGCTTTCCAGCATATGATGGAGTACAATATCCTCATAGCGAAAGATCTGACTATCTTTTTTTACTTTCCAGTCGAAATCGTTGACACTATGTGAATTATTGATCAGTTTCTTACCAATGCGAAGCGCAGCACAAGCCTGCACAAACGCGTCCTTACACACGATCAGAGAATTAAATTCTCTTGCTTTTCCACAATAACAATTGTTTTCTTCCATTATACGGAGAATCGATTTGTTCAGATTTTCTATATGTTCTTCTGCGGAACTGTTTTTACGGATCAGCGCTGATACAACCACGATCTTTTCCTCTGCGACAAAGCACCGCTCCAGCGGAAGATTTTCGAGCACTCTGTTTAAAAGATACTTTTGTCCAACCATGGTCTTTGGTTCCAGTACATACATATTAAATTTTGCATGTACCGGGAAATCCGCTGCCTCCGCCATCAACTGAATTTCCTGCTCATCAAGATTATGCCGCAGGATATAACTCAACATCTTCCCGCTTTTTGCGCTGTCTCCGGTATAGCGTACGCTTTCTACAACATTCCGTTTGAAATAGTGACTCAGTTTGGAAGCAAAATACTTTAATACGTCCGCACTTCCTTCTGACGGGGTAACCTGATTGCAGTGAACATAAATAACAGCTGCAATCTTCCCGTCAACCAATACCGGCTGATTCACTTCTTCAAAAGGAGTTATTGCCTCGTCTGAATAGGATTCATATGTTTCAAATGATTTTTTTGCGGCACCTCTTTTCCGGATGATCTCTGCAATCAGTGTAGGAGGTGTATACCCTTTTTCAATCGTTTCCCGGAACGTCTCATCATCCTCTTTTATATTATCTGTATGCGCAATAACATTCAGCGCCTCATCCAATACGATGAACGGATTAATGATATATTCCTGTCCGATCGCAATCAGATCCTCTAATGGCAAATTGTTGATCAGTGCATCATTCAGCCTTTCTGCCCAACTGTTAAAATCCACAGCAATATCGGATACCTGTGTGAAGATGTCCATAATGCTGTCGTTCATAATAACAAAACAATTGATATAACAGTTTTTCGGATCAAAGGTCTTGTCATTATCTTCATTTACAAAAATAAAGGTATTTTCGGAAAAACGCTCTTGCTGAGAATTGATCACGTCATACTTCTCATAGTCCACGACATAAATCGCGTTCTCTACAAAAACATGATCTTTATTCGGATGCTGTCTGACACTGTTAAAAGAGGTTTTTCGTTTGATGCAGTTATAAACTTTTGCATCCGGATCCACCGGCAGCAAATAATCCCATAATACGTCTGTCGTCAGATTCATTTGATATGCTCCTGTGATCTAAAACTATTCCGAAAAAATTATAACAGGTTTTCTGCCTTCAGAAAACCTGTTACATTTCTTACGCTAAACCTTTTTCTTTCAGGAACGCCTCGTCATTGAACTCATGATGATAACCCATCATAGAGGTAGAGTACATCTCCGCAGTAACATGATACTGCATCTCTTCTATGATCCTTCTGCGCAGAGGCCGGGCTACGATATTATGTGTCATATTTCGGACAATGCGGTCCTTGGCCATGATCTTAGCTGCAATTTCCTCTGCTCGTTCAAAGATTTTTTCTCTCGGAACAACCTCTGTGATCAGGCCATACTCTTTTGCCTCTTCCGCAGTGATGCCTTCAGAAGTATAGCTCATATAATTTGCCCGCTTCTTTCCCATGAAATGCTGCATCAGCATAGTCATGCCATCTCCAGGAACCGTCCCCATTCCCATCACATAGTGTCCGTCTGAGAATTTAAACTCCGGTACCGCAAGTGTGATATCACACATGACTGCCGCATCCCAATGAAAGCCCGGACCATTTAAGATCCCGATCGTCGGAATCTCAATATCCATGATGAAGTTTTCGATGATCTTTGTGGTATCGATGATACCATTGTCGAATCGTTTGTTTTTATCCGGATGCTGCTCCACTTCCGTAAAGGACTCCACTTCTCTTTGGGCAATCCATTCTTTATCAAACCCTGAGAGGATCATCAAACTGTTTTCTTTATCATTTCCGATTGCTTTCCAGAGCTGACACATTGCATTATGCAGCTGATAACTCCAGACCGCCTCTCCTCCTTTGGTTGATAGCTGAACACGTATCACGCCATTCTCATCCCGGCTCATCTGCATATGCTCTTTAAAGCGTTCCTTGTATTCATCAAATGTTTCTACATGAACTGCATTCGTATTTGCCATCGTATCTGTCTCCTGTCTTAAATATTCCGTGCAACCTCATACGCGTCCCAAACGGCGCCCATGATATTGGCAACATGTCGTGCGTCCCCTAAAAGTCTGACATCGCAAGGCGCAAACTTCAGCTCCTCATAAAGCTCTTTACGTGACTCAAAGCCGACCGCAAAGACAACGGAGTCTGCCTCGATCGTCTCGGTATCTCCCTGCGCATTCTTCACAAGAACGCAGCCTTTTTCGATACGCTCCACAGTACATCCGGTTCTGATTTCTGCTTTATGAAAATGCAGAAGATCTGTCAGCATATCTTTGTTGCAGAAGTTCATTTTCGCACCGCTGCTCAGGATTTCCGGAAGGGCTTCGCAGATCATAACCTGCTTTCCTTCCTCTAAGAGTGCCAGCGCCAGCTCACTTCCGACAAGACCCCCTCCCATGATCAAAACGCGCTGTCCCGGATTCTTCTCTTTATTTAACACCTCAACAGCGGTCATTGAAGGTACCGAATCATCTCCCGGGATCACAAAGGTTTTATGTGTTGATCCCGTCGCGATCAGGATCACATCCGGTTTCTCCTCCTGCATGGTCTCAACGGATGCCTCTCTTCCGAGATGTACAATAACGCCAAGATCCGCCAGCTGTTTCGTGTACCATTTAGCCAGCTTCCGATCGTTTTCTTTAAAAGATGGTGCTCCTGCAGGAATCAGATTTCCTCCGAGTTCCTCTGTCTTTTCAAAGAGCGTAACCTTATGCCCCCGGATTGCACAAACCCTGGCTGCCTCACAGCCGGCAACGCCTCCGCCAACAACAATAACATTTTTGGAGACTTCTGATTTTCCGGGTGCATATTTGATCTCTCTTCCGGTTTGCGGGCGTACCGCGCAGGAAAGGAGAGTTCCCATATGTTCAAAGCAGCCATCGTGGCAGGACATGCAAGGACGGATATCATCGACCTGGCACCTGCGGATCTTGTTCACCAGTTCCGGATCTGCCAGCAGCGGTCGTCCAAGACCGATAAAGTCAGTCTGGCCTTTCCGAATCGCAGCACTTGCCAGGTCCGGATCATCCATTCTGCCGGCAGAAATGACCGGGACATTGACTACTTTCTTCAGTTGTTCATTAAACGGCAGATAGACGCCTTTGCCCAGATACATTGGCGGATGGCTCCAGTAATGCGCATCGTAGCAGCCAACATCTGCATTGAATGCATCATAGCCTGCTGCCTCCAGAATTTTTGCAGCCTCTAAAGATTCTTCCATGTCACGACCCAGCTCTATGAATTCTTCGCCCGGAACCGCTCCATGTCCAAGCTCTTTCATCATATGTTTGGTGGAGAAACGAAGCGATACCGGAAAATCCGGACCACAGACTCTTTTGATGCCCTGAACAACTTCTGTCGCAAAGCGCAGACGGTTTTCCAGACTGCCGCCATATTCATCCGTTCTATGGTTAAAGATCTCTGTCGCAAACTGATCCATCAGATACCCTTCATGGACCGCGTGTATTTCAACTCCGTCATAACCGGCAGCCTTTGCCATTCCTGCAGAGATCACCATTCGCCGGATCATAGTTTTTACTTCTTCCGTCGTCAGTGCCCGTGTTATGATCTCCGGCTTCCAGCGATTTGGATTCTCCGAAGCGCTGATCATGCTCTTTCCTTTCATGGACCAGTTCGGATTATTGATCCGGCCTCCACCGGCTGTCAGCTGCAAAAACATTTTTGCCCCATATGCATGGACACGTTCTGTAAGCTGTGTCGACTGCCGGATAAAAACAGGAACGTTAAAAGCCGTACAGGGTACTAATCCGCGCCCCACACCTTCGATTTCATCTTCTACGACACAGATACCGGTCGTTATAAGTCCGACACCGCCGCGGGCTCTGGCAACAAAAAACTCAATTCCTTCTTCTGTGAATTCTCCGTCAGAACCTACCAGACCGCCATCACCCATCGGCGCCATGCAGAAGCGGTTCTTGATTTCCAACTTTCCGATCTTCATCGGCTCAAACAGGATCTTATACTCTTCTTTCATGAATAATTCCCTTTCTAGTAGATAAAGCTTCCCCAGTCTTCCAGCGGAACCGGCTCAAACCAGAGTTTGTTCCTGCCGTTTTCATCCAGCTTCTGAACGCTCCATGCAACAAAATCGTGGTCATTCCGAACAGGATATTCTACCCGGATATGGAAGCCCCTGGATTCGGTTCTTGCAAGGGCAGCCTGATAATACAGAAGCGCACAGGTCGCCATGTTCTTAAGGTCGAGGCAAAGCCCCAGCATATGATAATCGCCATTTGCGCCGACGTGTTCATCCGCCCGTTTGATAATATCTTTGACTTTTCCCATCGCCTCCAGTACGCTGCTTTCTGTTTTCGCGATGGAGTAGTCAAAGCGCTGAAGAGCACAGCGAAGATCCCAGATGGCATTGCGCGGGTTATCTGCATCTGCCCTGTCAAACGGTGCATAGATGCGCTCTTTCTGTTTCTCGATTTCCGCTTCATCCTGTGCTTTGAGCTTAGCCGTGGAAGCATATTCCACGATTGATTTGTATGCCATTTCCGCAGAACCTGCAGCGAAACCGTTTCCGGATCCTCTCATTCTTCCCGGAGGTCCCGGAAGGGCACCGCACATTGCAGATCCGGTATAGGAAGTATCGCCGATTGCCCAGAGTCCTTCGAGCGTTGTTCTCATATCATTGTCAACCCGGACAGCGGAAAACTCTCCCAGAAGAGACGGCGCACATGGTGTATATTCCCCACCTTTGTAAAGATCATATTCAATTTCTCTTCCCTGTTCTGTTGCCTCAAAGAATTTCTTTGTAACAGGCAGCTCATCAGTCAGATCAAAACCGATCAGCTGATCCCGTTTAAAGAGCATCGGACCGTGTCCGGCTTTAACCTCCCGAAGCATTCCATAAAGGTATGCAGAAGAAATATCCAGATCTTTGTTTTCAACAATATATTTGTAATACCAGGGTTCCTTCGCCTGATTATAGACAGTCTCCATACAAGCCGGCCCGCAAATATTGAAAGATGATCCGCTTGTAACAATATTGTAGAAGTTGGAAAATTCTGCATCACGGATCTCCGCGCCGGCGCGGTAAGCTGCTGCTGCTCCGTCGCCTCTGGCGGAAAACCACATGTGCTGGTTCATATAGTTGCAGGAACCGGTCGCCAGAACGACGGCCTTCGCGTTGGCAACGAAAAAGTCTCCCGTAAGAAGATTAAAGCCTGTAAGGCCGTTAATGCTTCCATCTGCCGCATGTGTGAGATCTACCATCTGCGTTTTATCCACAAAACGCACTCCGATCTTTGTCGCAAATTTTCTCAGATTTTGCGTTGAGGAATGATCCATAACAGCCAGACGCCAATATCCTTCCACGATCGTGCAAAAGCTTTGCACGCCGTATTCCTGCTGTTCATCATCGGGATCTACCTGGGATTGGAATTTCACGCCCCATCTTTGCAAATCCTGCATATATTCTCTTGTTGCATACGCAAATTTTTCCAGCAGCGGCTGATCGTTCAGATACTGTCCTAAATTTCTTGTGATCCACTCTACGAAATCATCAATTTCCAGATCTACCAGATCCCATCCTCCATCCGGATCATCAATTTTTGTCGGAACATACATGATGATCCCTGCACCTTTATTTGACTTTCCAGAAGTACCTGCAGTCGCTTTTTCCACAATAAGAACGTCTAGTTCCGGATTGGTTTCTTTGACTTTAATCGCCTGACACAGGCCTGCGATTCCGCCGCCTATGATCAATACATCTGATTGTTCTCTGATTATATTTCTATCTGTCATAATTCGATCTCCTCCTAATTCTTATTCTTCTTCGTAGGACAAGGGCCATACCGACTTCGGGAATACAGGAGGTCTTTTCATCGTATAATCCGGAATTACATCGATCACGTTTTTCGGACATTCGATTACGCACCAGCAGCAAACAGCGCATTCCTGCGGATATTTTGCTATCGGACGATTGTTTTCCTCATCCCATCTCATAACGTCAACAAAACATGCTTTTACACATTTTTTGCATCCGATACAATCCTCATAATTAAATTTAAATTGAACCATATATCTATTCCTTTCCGCGCGCGATTCATGTTTCTGAGTTTCTATGATAATTATTTTAGAAAATGAATATGAGGAAAACACTTGATTACTGCACAAAAAAAACGGTACCCGAAGGTGCCGCTTTGTGCTTCAGTCTTATTCTTCCACTCTTTTTCCTTTGAATTTGGATTTGCCCATTTTCATCCTGGAAATGCCCATGATCGTATCATCAGCAACGGTTCCTTTGTAGTCAAACTGGATGTGTCCAAACTGAAGATCCAGATGTGTCATCAGCTCAAAATCGTCTCCGGTGATCTGAACTATTTCAAAATCGTACGGATGATCTCCGTCCGGAGTGATCGTTCCTTTTACGGTTCCGTCTTCTTCCCAGAATTTCCAGATCGATCTGCTTTCATCGATCGGAGTTTTAATAAGAACTTTCCATGATCCGATTAAAGATGCCATTTTTACTTCCTCCTGTATGATTCTATTTTGAATTACTTTCGTGGTTTTATTCTATCAATAGCCCTTCTTAAGGGCATTGTGCAGCGACAAAAAACTTTTTCCGTTTTTCCTTTTCTTTTGTGCAGCTTTGGATATCGTTTCAGGAAAACTGCTCCAAATATTCCGCTGCGCTTTCACCCGCGATCCTTCCGGAATTCAATGCATAACCCATCGTATTTCCGGGAAGCAGGAACATATAGCTATCGCCGTAAATCGCGCAGGTATCCGTACCGGACGCATAGAGTCCCGGAATTATGTGGTCATCCAGTGTAAGGACCTCCATTTTATGATTCACCTTGATTCCGCCTAAAGTTCCATAACCGCCGGGTCTCATCTTTGCAGCATAAAACGGGGCTTTTTTAATGGGACGCATGTACTGCGGTTCCTTGAAAAACAGGCTGTCGTAGGAATCACACATCTCATTATAGCTTTCCACGGTTTCCAGAAACGTATCCTTGTCAACACCTGTAAGGTCTGCAAGCTCCTCTAAGGAATCTGCAACAAATAAGGATTCGCTTCCCCGTTCTCTTGCTTCCTTCATTCCCGTTTCAAACGCTTCCTTATCTACCTTATCTTTGGTAAAGACGAGGCTCATAAAATCGACGCCTTTTTTTGCATAAAGGTTTTTGATCCGGTCATCAATTACCATCAAACCGTAACTTTCCGGCTGTGCCTTGCAGGCATTTCCGGCAAACGTTCCGTTCTGGATTTTCCCCTCGTTAAAGAAGCGTTCCCCGTTCCGGTTCACCAGAAGGTTCGGTTGATAGAAACACGTCTTGATATTGAAATCATCTTCTCCAAAGATCGCGAGGTTGATTTCAACATTGATGTCACTTTTTCCGGCGCCGGCTGCCCAGGCCATCTGAATGCCTTCTCCCATAAGTCCCTGCACACGGATTCCAAAATAGTTTCTGCCGTATTCGATATCAGAAACTTCTTTCATCATATCCGGGTTGTTTCCGAAACCGCCGGTGGCAATCGCAACCGCTTTGGAATGTACGAGGACTTCTTCTCCGGATGCAGAAACTGCTTTCACGCCTTTCGCGCTTCCGTTTTCCATCAGGATCTCTTTTGCCGGCGTTTCTGTAAGGATCTCAATCCCAAGTCCCGCTGCACGTTCCATCATACGTTTGATCATGGTTCCCGCTGCACGAGGACCCGGTCTTCCTTCTTCCGGTTGCACAATATGCCAGGTTGCCTCACTTTCCGGAAAATATTTAGCAGCCTTATAAAACTGAACTCCCATATCCTGAAGCCACGCAATCGTGTCTGCAGATTTTTCAAAATACTTACGGACCAGCATCGCGTCCACCCGCCAATGCGTGTATTCCATGAACATATTGAATGCCTTCTCGACAGTGATCGAAGAGAGTTCTTTTTTCTGTACATCCGTATCAATGCCCAGTGGTCCCATGCCCATATTGGCACTGCCGCCGGCAACATTACTCTTTTCCAGAACGATGACATTCAGATCATTTTCAGCCGCTGTGATGGCTGCAGCAAGTCCGGATGGTCCTGCTGCCACAACCGCCAGATCACATGTGTATTCCGTCATTTTATCTCCCCTGCGCTGCTTTATTCCGCAATTTCTTCCGCAATCAGATCGATCGCACCCTGCACATACATTTCCGGTACATCTTCCGGTGTATAGTCTGTGACCGTCATCATTCCCGAAGCATCAATCGTTCCGTTTGCAACCACATCGTTTCCATTAAAAGAATAGGCTGCTGTAAACGTTCCGTCTCCAAGCTCCAACTTCACAGGGACATCCTCGCCAAGCAGATTGATCGTAAGGTCCTCGGCGCCTGCTGCAGATGGCGCGATGACAGCAGATGACGCGGCTCCTCCTGCGTTGTCGTTTCCCGGTGCCGGCGCTGAAGAGCCGCCACTGTTTCCGCAGGCAGCTAAGCTTAGAAGCATCATTACGGCAATTACGGTTATCATTATTTTTTTCATATTGACCTCCTGTGTATCGATTAATAAAGGTTCTAAGCGAATTATAATTTTTGCAGGCATTGCACTTCAATAATCTGAAGGAACAAAAAAATCCTGTCAAAAGGCTGTTTCTTTGTTCATGGCACAAAGACCATTATTAATTCAAATCTCGCTCCTGCGAGATTTGGCGCGGGATTCGGGTCAGCTTTGCTGACATATTTCTAATCCAAATCCCTGCGCATCCTCGCGGAGCGTGTAACTCAGTGGAGGATTTCTTCCACTGAGTTACATCAGTCCTTTCAGTTTTAAGATTTCAATGATCATATGATCCCGATAAGCTGCAGCCGCTTCCGGAGTCTGTCCTTCCTCCTCGCTTCTTGCAGCATAAGCCGAATCCATCTGTTCTCCTAAAAGATCATAATCCGAATTTGGCGGCAGATTGTACTTTGCACATAAATTCCGGAACCCGCCTTCAACGCCAAGACTTGTTGTCAGCAGCTGTCCCGTAACTGCCATGCGCAGTCCCGGTCCAAACATGATCGCCTTGTCCATGTCTTCCGCTGTGCAGATTCCCTGAACGACTTCATCTCTTGCAATCCGCGTGCTGCTCTGGTTGATCTCATTTGCAATAAAGCCCTTGACTTCTTTTCTGCAGATCACCGGAACCTTTCCCCAGGTCTCGTAAATCTTTTTCACTTTTTGTATGGTTTCCTCAATCGCGCTCTCTCCCCCGCAGATCTCCATCACCGGCATAATATAGGCCGGATTATACGGATGTCCTACAACGATATTTTCCGGATACAGCGCTCCATTTGACAGCGCAGAAGGAAACAGTAACGAAGTAGAAGAAGCGATCAAAACCTTGCTGCCGCAGATCTCTTGAATTTTGCGGTACATCTCCTGTTTTTCTTCCAGCTTCTCCGCAATGCTTTCCTGGATCAGATCCGCATCCTTTACAGCTTCTTCAAAATCCATAGTAAAGCGAATTTTCGAAAAGAAAGCCTCTGCCTCTTCTTCAGAACAGACCTGATTATCCGAAAAAATTTTCAGGATGTTTTTTATGCTGTTTTCCAGCTTTTCAAAATTTCTGCGGTACCAGACTGTAACATCTTCCCCATGCATGACTGCGTTAACTGCTAGTCCTGCTCCGATGATGCCGGAGCCGATAAATGTGACATTGCTCATGCTGAATGCCTCCGTTCTTCAATATCTCCTATAGTGATTCTTTTGACGAAAACTCCGGATCGGAAAAATCCAATCCGGAGTATGATTCTTTTTATCTGGACTGATCCCATCTTACCAATCGAAATCAGAATCATCACCGAAATCATCGAAATCGGAAATATCAAAGGACATGTCGTTCTTTTGCTTATCCTCGATTTTTGCACGGATGATCGCTGCAATGATGATACAGATGAGAATGCAGCAGTTTGTGAAAATGACCGGTCCTGCCTGACTTCCGGCATTGGATACTTTCCGGATCAGTTCCTTTACAAACGGGATTGCATAAACCGTAAACTTCGGAGCAAGTCCTGCACCACCAAGCGGGATATTCATAAAGGATCCGCCGGTTCCGAAGTTATATACGAAATAGGTGATGTAAAGAAGTGTAACAAAGTTACCGAGCGATGTGGAGAGACCTGTCATAAAGGAGGACCACTGAATCGGTGTCGTTTTCACAAAACCAAAGATCGCACTGGAAAGAGTCAATGTAAGACCTGCACCTACGAATGCACCTGCAACATAGCAGATCACAACGCCGATGACTCCATCCGGTGCAAAGAAAGATAAGAGCTGGCCAATCAATGCAATGCATGGTCCAAGAACGATGACCCAGTTTCCTAATTTGTCCTCGATCTTTCCGCTGAAAAGTCCCATCGTTGCTCCAAGTGTTAATGCCGCAACCGGAAGAAGGGTAACGACCGGACTACTTTCTGCATATCCAAATCCCATAACAACGCGCATTCCGTACTGCACCAGAAAGCCCATGGATGCGCACATATAGAACGTCAGATAACAGACATAAAACCATGGCGCTGCTCCAAGTTTTGGCTTTTCTGCTTTCGGAACTTTTGCTACTCTCGGAACCTTATGTCCCTTCGGACAGCATTTACAGAAGATGATCAGGAGCACAATGCAGACGACAAACATCGGAATATAAAACGGCGTCATCATATCTGTTGCACTTACGATTGCGCCGCCGATCAATGACATTGCTGCTGCTCCATATCCGCCAAACGCATTCTGAAGACCCATAATAGAAAACTGCTTATCTTCCGGATATTCCTGCATAATGATCGTATTCAGGATCGTTGTAATCATTGCAGTCGCCACACCCGTAAACGCTACCGCAAGGAATAAGATCCATACATTGTCATAAAGAATTGAAGTTATAACACCGCCAGATGCCTCTAACGCTTTGACTTCAGAAATCTTTTGCTCTGCTCCGATCAGGAAACACGGGAACCCGCCGATAACCGCAAAGACCAATGTTATGATACCTAATACTTTCGGACGAACGTATTTGGTTAGAACACCGACTACAACATTCAATATAATTGCAAACAAAACCGGCAGTGTCATAAGTGCCGAAACAATAATCTGATCAGAATGGCATGCCGTTGCTGCAGCCTCCAATACACCGACAAAACACATGTAAAGCATTGCGGTGATTGCTGCCGCACAGATTGCAAGAGTTGTTTTCCTTGAACTTTTTGTCTGTTCCATAAATCTCTCCTCCCACATAATATTCCTTATGGGAAAATTTTATCAGCCGGAATAAACGGTTTCATTTTTCCGATGAACAATCAATTTCAACAATTAACGGTTTTATTGTGCAGATAATGAATCCTTTCCTTCCCTGTCATTTCCATAAAGCCGGTCCAGCCGCTTCAGTCCGAACGGAATATAGATCACAGCTAACGCACTGATCACGCCCAGTATGATAGCGATGATGAAGAATCCTGTCAGTTCGCCGGTCCGGTTATAAACACTTTGCGCGATCTTGGATCCGATAATGATCGGCGGAATCGTCGTTAACGCGTTAAAGCCCATATTTGCACGGACATTTTTGTTGCCGTAGACCTCGTTCATAAAAGCCGGCCCTTCCATTGCGCTGCCCGCATATCCGAGACCTGCAATCAGGACTGCAATAATCAAAAGGATCAGGCTTTCCGCATTGGTCCCAATAATACAAAGCAGGGAACCTAAGATATTTAAGCCGGAAATGATCGCCAGGCTTTTTACCGCGCCGATCTTATCGTGCATGATCCCAAGCGGAACTCTGCCGAAGCCGTTTCCAACGGAGAAAAATCCCTGGGCGATAGATACAATTGCTGCCACCGAAAGGACACCAAAAACTGTAGCGGCAGTCGCATCGTATTTTAAGATCTCCATTGAGGCTGCCCTGTCTGCAAGCGCAAGGGAAAGTCCGTTCTGCCTGGCATACATAATATAGAGGGTCGTCGTTGCATACGCAGACATGGAGATGCCTACCAGCTTCAGGATCATTTTCCATATCGTATAAAACCAGAAGGTCGGATCTTTGATCATCTGGGTGAAGGTCAGCTGGTGCATCGGCATCTTTTTCGCCTTTCTGATAAGCCCGGTCGTATCTGCCTCTTTGAAAAAGAACATTCCAATAAGCCCGACCACCAGGATCACGATCCCGACAAGCCGCATTGTTCCCTGCCATCCAAGTGCATCTTTTTTCAGGATGTTTGCGGCAAAGAATCCAAACACAAAGGTGGTAACGCCAAAGCCCATTAGCAGGACTCCTGTTGCAAAACCGCCTTTATCCGGAAACCACCGCATAGCCATGGCGACCCAGGAATTATAAAGAAATCCGGTTCCGACACCAAACATCACGCCGTAGCAGATATATAAATGTACCGGCAGCGTTGCAAAGCTCGATAAAAACAGACCGGCAGCTGTGATCACCGTTGCTATGATTGCGACAATCTTCTGTGAGCGGAATTTTTTAAATGGGATCACTCCTTGCAGAAAGATACCGATCGTAAAAGCCAGCATGATAAAAAGCCAGACATCCGAGATATCAGGATCTCCGGGGAGTTCAATATAATTTTTTACGACTGTCCAACTGTATAAAAAGCCCAGACAAAAAAGGACGATCGTTGATACAGTTAAAATAAGTCCTCTGTTTTTCATAGTTTCACCCACACGCAATTGCCAGGGCGATCGCTCTCAGCTTTCCTTCAACGGAGAGAGCTCTCGATGTGTTGATGATCGGAACTTTAGCGCCGATCATGATTGCCGCGCTCTTTGCACCGCCGGTGAAGACCAGTGCCTTTCCGCAGATATTTCCAACGTCAATATTCGGATACAGGATCAGATCCGGATCTCCGGCGACTTCCGATTCCACATGTTTTGCTTTTGCCGCATCTTTGCTCATTGCAATATCATAAGAAAGCGGACCGTCCACGATACAGCCGCTGATGATGCCTTCCTGATTCCTGCGCTTGAGTTCCGCCCCATCAACAGTTGCCTGCTGTTTTGGGTTCACTTTTTCTACTGCTGCCAGCACTGCGACTTTCGGATTTTCAATCCCAAGTCCATGGAGCATATGCACAGCATTTTCAATCAGCTGCTGTTTCTGATCCACATCCGGATACATGATCATGCCTCCCGGATCTGTGGTAAGAAGAAGCTTATGATATCCGGGAATCTCCAGCATGGAAACCGAGGAGATCGGTCCGTCTCCACGAAGCTCATTCTCCTTCTGCAGAACTGCATGCATGATTGTTGAAGTCTCAAGCCGGCCTTTCATGATGGCGTTGGCTTTTCCTTCTTTTACCAGTTCACATGCCTTTTGCGCACTCGGCTCGTCGGACTCACAGGGAACGATCTGATAACCTGCCGGATCTTCTCCGAGTTCTGTTAAGATTCTTTTGATCTCATCCTCATTTCCGATCAGCACCGGGATCATCAATCCGTCTTTCGCTGCCTTAACAACAGCATCTAATGTATGCTCATCTCCTGCGTCAGCAACAACACAGGTTTTCTTTTCCGTACTTTCTTTCAGTTTTGCAAATAATTCTTCGAAGTTTTTATATTCCATCATGAACCTCCTCTATGACAGTTCATCTCTTACGCGGTCATCCTGATAGACCCTTGCCTCTTCTTCGCCATTCAGAACCCTTAAAACACCAAGTCCTAAGGACTCCATCTCAAACTCGCCCGGATAGAGCTTCAGTGGAGCGATAAATGAGACCCGTTCAGAAACATAATCGGTAAAGTATTTGGAATTGGCGATTCCTCCGGTGAGGATGATGGCATCTACATTGCCCTTTAGTGCTGCAGCAAATGCTCCGATACATTTTGCGGTCTGATAAGCCATTGCTTCATAAACAACTTTTGCCCGCTCATCGCCATCTGCGATCCGCTGCTCCACTTCCCTGCAGTCGGTCGTTCCGAGATGCGCATACATGCCTCCTCTTCCGGTGATCAGCTTTGTGATTTCTGCTTCAGTGTACTTTCCGGAGTAGATCAGCTTTGCAAACTGTCGGGCCGGAATAACACCGGCCCGTTCCGGTGAGAAGGGAGAGTTGGAAGAATCATTAAAGTCGATGAATCTTCCCTTTTCTTCGCAGCACATCGTAATACCGCCGCCTAAATGCGCGACAATAAAATTGCATTCCGTTACTTTCTTCCCAAGCTCTGCTGCCAGTTTCAAAGAAACAGCCCGCATATTCTCAATATGCCCCATATGGGTCCTCTTGATCTCAGGAATACCCGTGATCTTGGCTACCGGAAGCATATGATCAAAGATCGGATCATAGATATAAGAAGGAACGCCATATTCCTTCGTCAGTTCCCATGCAACCATCGGCGTCATATTGGAAGGATGATCTAATAACGGAGCCTCTGTCAGCCGATCCACCATTTCCTGATTCACCTCATATGCGCCGGGCTCCAAAGGCTGTGTTACACCGCCCCTGACGGAGATTGCGTCAAAATCTGTCACCTTCCGGCCTGTTTCAGAAAGCCAGTTTAAGACACCTTCCCGTCTTAAAGGAAGCTGGTCTATCATCTTCGGAAACAGTGTCAATTCATCTCTTGTATAGTTAATAGTTTTTTCATCGACCATTTCCCTGTCCTCAAAAACTGCCATTTTTGAGGACGTGGAGCCGAAGTTAATAACCAGGATTCGTTTCATTCCATATGCCTCCTTTCAATCTGCCGTTCTATCGTTCTACAAGCATCGCAACACCAAGCCCTCCGCCAACACAGAAGGTAATAATTCCCCGGTGAAGATTTCTCTCTTTTAATGCGTAAAGCATTCTCGCTGTAAGGATCGCACCGGATGCTCCAAATGGATGTCCGATTGCAATGGCGCCGCCATTCACATTTACTTTATCCTCATTCAGACCGAACTCATCTTTTAACAGTTTGATGCAGGCAACAGACTGTGCCGCAAATGCCTCGTTGATCTCGATCAGATCGATCTCCTCCATCGAAAGGCCCGTCTCTTCCAGCATTTTCTTTGTCGCATAATACGGTCCCATGCCCATGACCTGCGGCTCAAGACCGACGGATACAAACTTTCTGAAATATCCGAGAATCTCTGCTCCGGCTGCTTCTGCCTTTTCTTTTGTCATCAAGACAACGCAGGCTGCTCCATCCGTCAGCGGGGAGGAATTTCCTGCAGTGGAAACGCCATCTTTCCGGAAAGAACCCGGAAGCTTTGCAAGGCTTTCCGCCGTGCAGTCTTCGCGGTAGATCTGGTCTTTCGTGATCACCAGATCCTCTTTCTTTCTCTGCTTGATAGTGACCGGAACGATCTGCTCATCAAACGACCCGCGGTTCCATGCCTCCGTTGTTTTCCTGTGGGAATCTGCCGCAAAGGCATCACACTCTTCCCTGGTAATTCCATACCGGTCTGCTACAACTTCAGCGGTTTCTCCGTTGGAAAGGTTTTCGTATTCAGGTGGAGTTAAGATCTGGGGTGACCAGCCTGGAGGCGCATAAACCGCAGGATTCTTCACACGGTTCATTAAAAACGGACGGTTTGAACAACTCTCAACACCCCCGACGATCACCGCATCAAAATAGCCGGCATCGATCATAGCCGCTGCAACACCCATTCCGGTCAGGGAAGATCCGCATCCTCTGTCCACGCTAAAGCCTGGAACTTCCACAGGAATGCCTGCTGCCAGCATACAGGCTCTTGCCGGGTTTTTCACCTGCATTGCAGTAATGCAGGAAAAAATACACTCCCCATATTCTCCGGGGTCAATTTTTGAACGTTTTACTGCTTCTTTAATCACAAGTGCGCCTAGATCCATTGCCTGTGCGTCCGTCATGATTCCACCGTTTTTTGCCATTGGTGTGCGGACCGCTGCTGTAAATACAATGTCTTTCATTATGATCATCCTTATCTTTTAAATTTTTTCTATTTCACCTTATTCTGCGGACACCGGGCCGCTTTACCATCAAAGCGTTGCCAGACCTCCATCAATTCCGTCGATATGACCGGTCAGGTATGCCCCGGCTTCGGATGCGAACAGGATCACCTGTCCCACACAATCTTCCGGAGTTCCGATGCGTCCCATCGGAATCTTTGCTTCCATTTTTGCCTTAAATTCCGGGGTCATAGTATCTTTCATCATCGGTGTCGCAATGACCGTAGGGCAGATGGCGTTGACTGTGATTCCGTCTTTTGCCATTTCCACCGCCAGCTGCTCCGTCAGCATGTTAACTGCTGCTTTTGTTGTACCGTATGCCAGGGCTCCGCCGCCTCCCGGCGCTGCAAGGAGTCCCCGAATCGAAGAAACGTTGATGATCCTTCCCCATCCGCGTTCTTTCATTTTTCTTGCAAATTCCACACAGGTGAGCATGACACCGGTCACATTGATATCCAGGTGTTTCTGCCACTCATCGAGCGGGAACTCCCAACACGGATATTTCTTGTTATAGCCTTGGGAATTGACAAGAATATCAATATGTCCCATCTTCTCTTCAGCGTTCTGTACCAGTTTTTTTATGCTTTCAGCATCGGAGACATCAACCTGGAAATATTCTGCTTCTGCCCCACAGGCTTCTTTGATCTTAGCAACACCTGCTTTTAATGAATCCTCACTGCGGGATTCAATCGCAATTCCGGCTCCCTGCCCTGCAAGGCCGATGGCAATTGCGTTGCCTATGCCGCCGGCGCCTCCGATCACCATCGCGTTTTTTCCTTCTAATGAAAAAAGATCTCCCATATTATTCGCCCTTCTTTCTAAGTCCATAAATCTCTCTTGCCTCATCCGGCGTCGCAACTTCACCGCCATACAGTTCCACGGCTCGTTTTGCCCGTTCTACCAGCATTTCATTTGTAGCCAGCTGTCCATGCGCAAAGTACAGATTGTCTTCCAGCCCGACTCTCAGGTTTCCGCCTAAGGCAATTGCTGTATACATCACCGGCAGATGTCCCGGCCCGATTCCCGTTGCTGCCCAGGTCCAGCCTTCCGGCAGTTTATCCTTCAGATAGCAAAGCGTCTGCGGATCTGCCTTTCCCATACCAAGCACTCCGAGCACAAACTGAACATGCATCGGACCTTCCGGCAGGATCTTCTCTTTGCTTTGGAAATACTGTGCAGCATAAAGCATGCCGGCATCAAACACCTCGATTTCAGGTTTGATCTTATAATCAATGCAGACCTTTCCGAGCTTCCTTAAAAAACCCGGTGAATTCTCAAAAATAAAGTTCGGCAGCCAGTTAAAAGTTCCGGAATCAAAAGAACATATCTCCGGTTTCAGCTCGATGATATGAGCCAGTCGATCGTCATCTGTAACATTTTTTGCTCCGGACGATGTCAGGTTAATGATCAGATCGTCTCCACAAAGATCCTTGATCCGGGAAACAGTCTCACGGAATCTTGCAGCATCCATGGTGCCCACATTGTTTTCATCTCTCATATGCAGGTGCACGATCGACGCACCTGCTTTCCAGACCCGGTATGCATCTTCTGCGATTTCTTTTGGCTGTGTCGGCAGCGCCGGATTCTTGGATTTCGGTGTTCCGGTCCCTGTCATACAGCAGCGGCCTGCAGCCGTTGCCCGAACGCCTGGAAGACGGCGCCATTCTGGTGCTGCCGGGCG
>CAZOHB010000015.1:0-4594 GCA_964579345.1 uncultured Parasporobacterium sp. | reverse complement strand
CATGCAATATCCTCCAGTAAATTCATTTGCCGATTATTTCAGCTTCTTTTTCATGCTCCATTATAAAAAGTGCAGTGACTGATTTCTTTTTGTCACTGCACTAAATCAATACTAAAAATACAAAGATATTAGTTCAACCTGCTTCTTGTCTATTTTGGAGTTCTATTCCATTCTGGTCGACTGAAAGACAGAACACAAGTATCTCTATTAGTTAATATTCTTAATTTGCGTTTTCATTATCATTGCATGACCCATAAATAAACAATATTACTACCAGAATTAACTGTCCGGAGATTTCTTTTACAATTAACTTGACAGGAATCTTTTGTTTTGTTATCTATTGACAAAGGAATGTGGTTTTGTGCCGTACAGCGATTAGCTCAAGCGGGGTACTACGTTTCTTTTTTTATATCTATAATGTCATATAAATACTTTTTCCGTCTCCGCTGAATCGAATAATCATTCTACCCTGAAAAGCATTTTTGCCAATGACATTTCCTCTATCGTCACAAGTAGGCAAGGTAAACCGGACTGTACATCGATACCAGCCATACTTCGCGTCTTTGGAGTGTTTTTCATCTGTATTTTCCCGGAACGCGATGTTGGTTGCAATTTTAATCAACTCAGGAATTGCCTGTGCAGCATTAGCTTTTGCCTTTCCAATTGTTCCTAATGCCCGTGCACTATACTTACTGTTTGCATACTCATCTGGAAAATCTGAACCGATGAAAATAAGGTCATCTGTCTCGTCAATTCTATATTGCTCTCCCACATATTTTTTCAGATATTTCTCCACGCCGGCCCAATCAATCCTTCTCTTACTGGAGAAGATAATGGTATCAATTTCAACTACTTTTTGACCTTTCTTATTGAAAATTATTTTTGCCATATCTAATTCCCCTTGTAATTTGAACGCAATTCAACAAATGCCCTTTTGTATATCTGCTCCGCCGCCTCTTCAGAAGACAATCCATTATTCGTTGCAATCTCCTTAAACTTGATTGGTTTCTTTGTACCATAGCAGTTCTCACAGATCCCACACCGCGACGCAACGACGTCTTTTTGTCTTGGAGTCAGCTGTTCAAAAGCATGCTTCAGTCTCTCCCACCTCAACAGCCGAAAGCACAATTCCTCTGCACTGGCTTCCTGATCTGCCATCAAATTTTCGATTGTATGTCCAGATTCTTCGTCAGTCTCCTCATCCATGCTGATTACATTTTCACTGTCCAGACCTGCCAGGATATATTCCTTGACGGTCTTCACTGACATGTCCATCTCTTCAGCAATATGTTCCAGACCCTGTCTGCTGTAATCTCTGTCCAGTTTATTGAACAGTTTCATGACATTGCGAAGAGTCCGGTATTCATGCACCGTGGGGATTGTAAAGCCCGTTCGCATCGTCCGCACGTACTCCAAGATTTCTTCCAGAACGATATATTCTTTGTATTGTAAAAATGTCTTTCCATACTGTGAATCATAGGAGCGCATCGCCTGATAAAGCCCGTAAACAAAGACCGCTTTCAGATCCTCGAAATGTCCCTCCATGGAAAACCGCTCGATATATCCCTGTACCTTGTGGTTCATCCGCGGTTCGTAATAATGCAGGAACGCCGCAAGATCTTTTTCATCTCCACTTTTTAAATATAGCTGAATATATTCTTCTGATGCTTTCTTTTCCGGCGCAGGGTTCATATGGAACCATTTTTTCTCGTTTTCTTCTTCCATTAATATCCTCCTGCACTCATAAACTGCCTGACGCCTCTCGTAAATGCTTTCGGTTGCATATCCTGAAGGTATTGCTTCTTTGCATATTCATCATCCAGGATGGCGGTCTCTTTCAGCTCCAGTGCATACTGTTTCGCGGCCTGTGCAAAGTCTTCATCAAAGATACCTCTCCTCTTATTGATCCGGATATAACTCATACGCCGTTTGTAAACTGCAATAACAGGATTGCCTTCCGCAAGTTCCTTCACTCCACAGGAGGCCGCATACTTCCGGCAGCTTAAGTCTTTCCCGTCCGTCAATTTCTTTGGTGCTTTTCCGGAACAGTAATACTGTCTGCGGGCATTCAGCATCAAAAAATATTTTCCACAGACAGGGCATTGTCTGGGATAGTGTCCATAATGAAGACCTTCATAAAAATCCGTTAGGATAAAGCTGTAATAATCAGGAAATTGTAGTCTCCGGACCGTAATCTTTTTCTTCCGGTAGGTTATCGTCACATATTGCGCCTTGGATATGATCTCGCCGGACAGTTCTTCTTTCGCTATTGGTAGAAAATGTTCCTCATCAAATCGCTCAGCCTCTTCCAAACGATCTATAAACCGCAGAAGTCCGTAAAAGGCTTTTCGCATTCCATCACCGATGCTTTCATAAAACTTCAAGGTTTCAGAAATATTTCTGATCAGCTGGCGACAAGAATTAAATTCAACTGCATCATACCCTGGGACACTTATTCCCATGCCATTAACAAACGGATCTTTGTGTTCAATCTGAGAACGCATTAGAAAAAAGGCTTGTAAACGTCCTGCATTATCTATGTCGAACAATTCAGTGAGTCTCCGTTCTTCCTTTTCAATATCAAACAGATCAAATGGTCTGAGTCGCCCGACATTTTTTAAAATCTCAACCAGTTCCTCTTTCGCAGCAGTAAATTCTTTTGCCTGAAGAAATCCAAGAGCCAACTCCCGCTGCACCTCCCAGCTATGAATCAACACACTGATTCGAGCTGCAGTATCATTCACATAGAATTGTTGAAGAAGATGCATGGCAAAGACGCCTGCCGCATATCGTTTTTCATTGATATAAACATTTCCGTTATAATAATCCGCTTCAAAAAATGAAAATAAGTCATTCATCTCTCATCCAACCCCTCATCCTCTCAAAGAGTAGTCAAAATTATAAAACCAAACATATGTTCGGTCAAGTAGGTTTATCCACAACTTTCTGTGGATAGCGGGAAAGCATTGCTATTTCAGCTTTTTTTCGGTTGTAACGCACCTTGTTTTCCCTCTGTATCGCAATACGTGCCTTTTTGTCAAAAATCTCCAATTAAGTTAGTAGGAGGATAAATAGACTCTTAAAAAATGCACAGCAGGTTTAAATCCTGCAGAAAGGAGAAATGAATGAAACATATCTACAACCAGATCATCATCGGAATCGACCATGGCTATGGCAACATCAAAACTGCAAATCATGTTTTCCGCACAGGTATTCTGTCCTATGATTCGGAACCTACCTTCACCAAAGACATGCTGGTCTATAATGGCCGGTATTACCTTTTCGGTGAAGGGCACAAGGAGTTCTTTGCAGAAAAGACCAGCGATGAGGACTACTACATCATGACTCTTGCTGCCATTGCAAAAGAGCTTGAACCGGAAGGCATCACGGAAGCGGAGATCGTGATTGCCGCCGGGCTTCCGCTCACCTGGATGTCCGGACAGAAGGAAGCTTTTACCGCTTATCTTTCTCGTAACGAAGATGTCAGCTTTCAGTACAATCGGAAGGACTATCATATCCGTATTGCAGGAGTAAAAATCTATCCTCAGGGATATGCGGCAGTCGCAGAGATCAAATCCACATTAAAAGGACTTTCTGTAATTGCTGATATTGGCAACGGTACCATGAACACGTTATACATGGTGAACGGTTCTCCCCAGAGCGCCAATAAGTTCACAGATAAGTTCGGGACGTATCAATGCACGCTTGCAATCCGGGAAGAATTCCAGCAGAAAACAAACCGGGAGTTGAATGATCTCATCATCGAGGAGGTACTTCGGACAGGGACAGCTGATATTCCTGCTACTGACCTCCGGATCATCCGTAAAGTCGCTGCAAAGTATGTCCAGGGAATTTTTCGGAGATTGCGGGAGCATGGTTATGATGAAAACACCATGAAGCTCATCGTGACCGGCGGAGGCGGATGCCTGATACGAAACTTTTCCAAAACAAAACCGGAGAGGATCCGCTTCGTGGAGGACATATGCGCGGCTGCTAAGGGCTATGAGTATATGGCTGAACTTCAGCTGAAGGGAGGTTGATACCATGAGCCGCAGCTATCGTATCAATGTCCGGTTCGATCCGAATGATCCGAATGAAGCAGAAGTCTTAAACCGGCTTCAACACACTCAGAAAGAAAAGCACTGCTCTCTCAGCCGGTTAATTGTTTCGATTCTGATAGAACAGTTGGCAGGAGTTTCCCGTGCTCCCTTTTCGTTGGATGACATACGCATGGTTCTTCGTGAGGAGCTGGAGGATATTTCTATCATGCCGGTGTCCTCTTCCATTCTACATTCTGCAGAAGAAGTTTCTCTTTCAGAAGAGGAACAAGAAGAAAACGACCGAAGTGTGCTGGAAGATCTTGAGATGTTCGGCTGAGCCAAAACTGCCCGGATTCGGCTCAAAAATAATTCGGAGAAGGAATGTCTGAGCCAGATCTGGCTCCGGCCATTATTCATGAAAAAACGTTTATAATCCGAAATGCTCCGCAGCATTTCGAAAGGCATGGTTCGACAGTAGTTTATCAAATCCATAGAAAAACCTGTGTCTCATGCTTTAGCAAGCAGGGAATCTGTACGGCAGATTCCCATTGGAC
>CAZOHB010000014.1:0-27703 GCA_964579345.1 uncultured Parasporobacterium sp. | reverse complement strand
ATTAGACGGAGTGACTGGAGTTCAGACGTGTGCTCTTCCGATCTCACTTGAGGATGTTATCGAGCCCTATCTCATCAAGACCGGGCTGCTGATGCGCACGCCGAGAGGACGGATTGCCACGGAAGCCGCTTACCGGCATCTCGGCATTGCATACGAAGCAAAGCAGTAATCAAATACGGATATCCCTTTTAATAAACAAGAAACAGGAGAAAGACCATGCCCAACAAAAATGCAGTAAAAGTGATGATTGACGGAAAGCTTATCACCCTCGGCGGCTATGAGAGCGAAGAGTATCTCCAGAAGGTTGCAAGATCGTTCAGTTCATAGGCATCCGTTTCCGCGATATCATGCGTATCAATAAAGTCCATTAAATTCTTATGCATCTTCACTTCCGGTCCGGTAAACCGGTAAAACGCAATATACTCATACGGGGCGTGTCCGTTATAAGCGATCCGGTGGAATCTTCTTCCCGACCGGTAAGGATCGATCGCAACGATATCCTTTACATGATGTTCGTTATACCACTCATTATAATCGGCAGCTCTTCCCGGGACCGGATTGGTCAGCGCCATAAAAATATGTTCTTCCTTATCCTTCGGATCCCACTTTCTGTTGTAAAGAGGCGCGAATGCTTCAAAGAACCAGAGCACGGTATCTCCGTTCGGGATATGTGCCTGCACCGCATCCCTCATCAGCTTCACATCGCCTTTGAATCCGAACGCCATCATATATTTCCAATACGGGCAATGCCCCGGCCGCTGATCTTTATCTCTCTTAAGGTGAAGCGGTTTGCTCAGTCCCGGAATTGCTTTGAGATCCGGAAACTCCTTTGCCCACCAGCTCTTAAACGTCTTGTCGGTATCGACTTCTGTATTTGTAAAAACGAGAAGCAGATGGTCATTGTTTTTTTCAATGTATCCATTTTTTCCGCCTAAAATACTCATGGCAGTTTTTCTCCCTTTCTTTTATTTTTTTCTTCGGATAAACGGTTTTCCGATATTATCCGCCAGCTGATGGAGCTTTGCGAAAGACACTGCAAAGTCTCCCTCCGTCGGGAAATGCTCCACATAGCAGGCAACGTTTTCATCCAGTTCGGCGGTTCTTGAAACATAGGTCTGATAATCGATGATTCCTTTTCCAACCGGGACCTCATCAAATTTCATGTACATATATTCCCAATCCCATCTCAGGTCTTTGAAATGAATGCAGCCGATATTTTTTCCGAGCTTATCAAACACTTCATTGATAAACTCTGTTGTTTTATAGTAATGATACTGGTCGATCATATTCATCAGATCCAGATGCAGTCCGACCTTCGGATGCCCGATCCCTTCCAGACATTCCAGAATATCGTCCGGCTGATAGAAGAACGTATTCGGCCACGGCTCGATCATCAGAGATGTCTTTTCCAGATGCAGCCCGTCGGTTGCTTTCAAAATCGCTTCCCGGAACTGTTTCTTTGCAGCATCCGTATAGTTAAATGCATCCGGAGCTGCGAGATGATCCTCCGGGCCGGCTGTTCCGACTAACATGCAGACACACTGCGCTTCCATCAGTTCCGCCTTCCGAAGTCCCTCATGCAGAAGTTCGATGCGCTCCGCAAGAAGGTTTGAATCCGGCGTTAAAAGATTGACTCTGGAATGTGTTTCTCCGATCACCATGCCGAGTTCTTTTGCATGCTCACCGAACTCAATCAGGACCTCGTCTTCCATACGGTCAAAGCCCCAGGGGCCGGTGGCAGCGGAAAGTCCGTAGGTATCAAACGGTTCGATCAGAAGATCAAGGTCGGATGCTTTTGACGCTTCAAAAATACTCCCGCCAAGTCTCATTCTTCCACCGCCTCCTCTCCGTGCCTGTGAGCTCTTGCCCAAACCGGCAGAGAGTTTGCTCCGATATCATCCTCCGGGCAGATCCATTCCTCACCGCAGACGGTACAGACAGCTTTTCTTGCAACGACTGCATCGTCTACTTCCGTCACTTTGATTCTCGGATTAAATTCATCCGGATATTCATCGGTCTTTGCCGGTTCCTTCACATAACTGAACATATCCGGGGTGATCGAAATGATCCTGCAGGGCCCGCCGACAGCGCGGAATGAATGCCCTGTTCCGGGATAGATCTCGACAAGATCCCCGCTTTTGCATCTCGTCACATCGCCATTTGAAAAGACCATCTCCCCTTCTCCGTCGATGATGATGTACCATTCTTCGGTATCCCATCCTTCCGGAATATCCCGGTGCAGATGCATGCCGATCGACGGCTGCTCTGTCGGATAAAGGGTTGCAAAAGAAATATGAGGTTTATGCAATCCGCGGTTAAAAGCAAGGAATACATCGATCCCATCCTCCGATCCGTGGATCTTATCATTCACAAAAGGAAGGTTATCAAAGCCATATCTTCTCCAGCCACGCTCAAAGTCGTGGTCGATCCGTTCCATTTTCTGCATATCGTTCTCCTCTCTGACAATTGGAGTATTTATTTCTAACGTTCTGCAATCGCACTGCCGCCGTCATCCAGATTAAAGAAGTGCATCAGTCCGTCTCTTGGAACAAGCCCGATCTCCATTCCACTCTGAATATTGATCTGTGAGTCAATTTTCACAACGATCTTCGCAGTTCCGTCACGAACCAGCTCGTCATCGCTCTTCTTCATTTCGCCGGTTGCTTTTGCTATTACTTCATCAACAGAAACCGACTCTGCAGGAATCTCTGCATAGACAAGTTTTTCTGCGCCGAGAAGTTCCACGTGATAAACCTTTGCTTTCATGACGTTTCCTTCCGGAGCGACCACCTCAAAGTGTTCCGGCCTTACGCCAAACGCGATTTCCCGGTCGACACAATCCGCAATCGCAGGATGCCGTTCCATATCAAGACTCTTAATATCCAGTCTCTGTCCATTAATATCGACCCAGTATTGTGCACCGTCTTTGCGAATTGCCGCCTTCACGAAATTCATGGAAGGAGATCCGATAAAGGATGCAACAAAGATATTAGCCGGCTTATCAAACACATTCTGCGGTGTATCAAACTGCTGCAGAACTCCAAAGCGCATGATTGCAATCCGGGAGCCCATCGTCATAGCTTCCACCTGATCATGTGTAACGTAAAGCGTTGTGATTCCCATCTTTGCCTGCAGCTCGCAGATCTCTGAACGCATCTGCACACGAAGTTTTGCGTCCAGGTTGGAAAGCGGCTCATCCATCAGGAAGGCTTTCGGTTCACGTACAAGGGCGCGTCCCATCGCAACTCTCTGCCGCTGTCCGCCGGAAAGCGTTTTCGGTTTTCTCTTGAGATATTCAGAAAGACCTAAAAGCGCTGCAACCTCATTGACTTTCTTGTCGATAATATCTTTCGGAACCTTTCTGCATTGAAGCGGGAAGGCGATATTGTTATAAACGGTCATATGCGGATACAGTGCATAGTTCTGGAACACCATGGCAATATCCCTGTTGCCCGGATCCTCGTCATTTACGACGGTCCCATCGATCGTGACTGTACCGTCCGTAATCTCCTCCAGCCCGGCTACCATACGAAGCGCCGTACTTTTTCCGCATCCGGATGGACCGACCAGAACAACGAATTCACCATCGTGTATTGTAAGATTTAAATCCGTTACGGCTTTAACACCGCCTTTATAAATTTTCGTCACTTTATCAAAAATAATTTCAGCCATAGTTCATTATCCTTTCATGCCGCCTGCGAATCCTTTGATCATCTGTTTCTGTGTAAATATGAAAAGTATAATTACCGGAACGATCGCTACCAGAATCGCGGCAAAGATCAGATTCCATTTGGAGATGTACTGTCCCACAAACGAATAAATCGCAACCGGAAGTGTCATTACTTTACTTCCTCCGAGGAAAATATTGGAAGCAAAGAAATCATTCCAGATATATAAACCGATGACGACTGCCACTGTACCGGTAATCGGGCGCTGCAGTGGAAAGACTACTTTCCAGAAGATCTTCCAGGGACTTGCCCCGTCGATCCTTGCTGCCTCTTCATAGTCTTTCGGAAGAACTCTCATAAACCCTGTGTACAAAACGACCGTCATCGGAAGCCAGACCCCGGACCATAGGATGATCATGCCGATGTGGTTTCCGGCCAGCCCCATTTTTGCAAAAGCAAAGTAGATAAAGATGATACTTAACTGGAACGGGATCATGATGCTTACCAGCACAAGCCAATATGCAGTTTTTGTGATCCAGTTCGTTCTTCTTGCAATTACATAGGATACCATCGCCCCGAGAACAACAAGGATTGCGACGGATACCAGAGTTATGATCAGGCTGTTGACCAACCCTTTTGCCACGCCTTTTTCCCAAACCGTTTTAAAGTTCTCCCACTGAAAGACTTCCGGGAAACCCATCGCGGATGAAAAGACTTCCTTATCTGATTTCACAGATGTCGTGAATACGAAATACAGGGGAACGATCCAGGCAAGACCAATAATGGCAATGATGATTTCAGCTATTAAGGTTTTCCATGTATAGTGCTTTCTCATGATACATTCTCCTCCGCTTTCTTCGTTGCCCTTCTTTGGATAACGGTAAATACTGCAATTAATATCGTCAGCAATACTGCAAGTGCGCATCCGCGTCCATACAGGCTGTAACGGAAAGTATTCAATATGCGGAATATGCAAGCGTCTCCGTTGCTCCGGACGGACCGCCTCCTGTTAATCCCACGATAACGTCGAACGCAGCCAGTGAGAAGATAACGGTCAGCGTCAGCGCTTCCGCAA
Source organism: uncultured Parasporobacterium sp. (assembly GCA_964579345.1). GTDB lineage: Bacteria > Bacillota > Clostridia > Lachnospirales > Lachnospiraceae > RGIG5612. Next base: position 22,960 of record CAZOHB010000014.1, on the reverse strand, counting down.
GTGCAGGTGCAAGAAGCGGGAAGGTTACCTTCGTAAACTTCTTCCAACGGCCGGCTCCATCAACTGCGCAGGCTTCATGCACATCTTCAGAGATACTTTCCAGTCCAGCCAGATAGATGACCATGGTAAGACCTGTATACTGCCAGACCATAACAACAATGATCATTACCGTTGCCCAGCCAGGCGTTGCCAGCCAGGCCTTTGCTTCAACTCCAAACAGCTCGACCAAAACATTAAATGGTCCTTTGTAAGACAGGATATACTGCCAGACATATGCAGTGGCCAGATAGCTCAGTGCATAAGGGATAAAGAACAGCGCGCGATAAACATTTCTCAACTTAAACTTCACCTGAAGCCAAAGAGCAAGGATCAGTCCGAGGATATTCGAAATAATAACAACACAGATTGAAATTATTATCGTATTGACGACTGCTCCGCTTAACGTTTTGTCGCTGAATATATTTATATAGTTTTCAAAAAACGTAATGTTTGCTTTAAAACCGATTCCGCCCCAATCCGTAAAGGAAAATCCAACTCCCATAATGGAAGGGATAATCCTCAGCAGAAGGATCAACGCAACTCCGGGGACCAGAAACCACCAGGAAACGTGCCGGACTTCAAGCGGGCCTTTCAGGGTGGAGTGTTTTTTTATCACCATCACTCCGTCTGCATTTTTTACTTTTGCCAATGAAACCCCTCCTATCATAATCCTTAGTTCCATCATGGCCTGACTTTAACAAGCCAGGCCATGACCATTTATGCTGATACAATTTTCAGGATGTGATTGCTTTCTCTGTTACTCTTTGAAATATACATCGAAGGATGCAATACAGTCGTCAACTGTCTTCTGACCGGTAAGCATACCCTGAAGATCGGTGCCCCATTTCTGACCAATCGTGGTGTTCGGCCATCTTGCTGTGATGTCGCCGATAAACGGAGTTCCGGTTAATCCTACATAGTTGCCTTCCGTCTTTCCTTCTTTAATCTGCGGTACGGAGATGCAGGATGCCCCTTCAGCGAATTTAGCCATTTCTTCCGGCTGACGGAAGAATTCAAGGAATGCTTTTGCAAGTTCCGGATTCTGGCAGGTCTTAGCAATGGTCAGTCCGCCTGAAGCCTGAACCATAACGCGGGATTTGTCTGCCGTAGAGCCCGGGAACGGGATCTCTGTAATATGCAGAGACGGATCCTGCTGAAGTACCATGCCGGCATGTCCGCCGTAAGTAAACATCATCGCTGCTTCGCCAGATGCGAAAGCGGAAACCATCTCAGTCTGAGTCATAGCTGCACATCCCGGTGAGAATGCTTTTGCATCGATCAGCTGTTTCAGCATTTCAACAGCTTTTCTTGCGCCAGGAGTATCAGAGAAGGTGGTCTTTCCGGCAAGCATGTCATCCCACCATGTCGGGTTTTCTGCGATTACTTCATTACCAACCATTACACATACATCATTCAAAAGAACGAATACCTCGCCGCCTGCAAAGGAGATCGGAGTAACGCCTGCTGCGTTAAGTTTATCGCATGCAGCTAACAATTCATCGAAGGTCTTTGGTGGTTCCACACCGTTTGCTGCCATTACATCATCATTGATCAGTAAGCATGCCAGCGGGCAGAATCCGAAATCCATAGCTACAACTTTGCCATCATACATAAATAACTGCTTGGTATCTTCATACATATCGCTGACCCAAGGCTCATTAGAAAGATCCATGAGGCAGTCTGAACCGGCAATTGCGCCTACAGATGTAGCACCGCCATCACCTGCGATCAGATGGACAATGTCTGTACTTGTTCCTGCTGTAAATCTTGCAGGAATGTTCGTTGAGAAGGCACCAAGGTCACTGATGAATTCCGCTTCAATCTTTGTGCCCGGATTTGCTGCTTCAAAGTCTGCAATAACCTGTTCCATGCCAGGCTGGTTCGTTGCCAGCATAGCAAGAGTAATTGTTCCGGAAAGACCGGCATCTGCGCTGCTGCCCGAGGGCGTTGCTCCGCCGCTTCCAGCCGGTGCCGGAGCTTCGCCGCCACCGCCGCATGCTGCAAGAAGACCTGCAGCAAGAATTACCGCAAAAATCAAACTTAAAATGCGTTTCTTCATTTCTTCCTCCTCCATTTAATCAATAATCTTCTTCTCCGTTCAAAGTTTTACCTTGTGAAGTATCTGTATTGTATTTATTCCAAAACAAGCTTTGGGTGATTTTTTAATTGTAAAGGTGTGATTTTTAATCCTCATATCCTTTGATGTTTTTGATCCATTTCCCTGTCGCATAACGGATCATGCAGAGAATCAGTTTCAGGAAATGCTCACTTTTCAGCATTAGGAATACAAGAAACGGCGAAAGATGCCAGACAACTCCGAACAGATATCCGAAGGGAACGCTGATCATCCACAGGAAGATCACATCTGCAACCATCAGAAACGCCGTATCGCCTCCGGCTCTCAAAACACCCTTTGTAATGACACCTGCAGGAATCATAAATACAACACTGATTCCCTGTGCCTGGAGGAGCTGAACAGCAACAGTATTCGTTTCTTTTGAAAGTCTGTAGCCATCTGCGATCGGATGGGCTGTCAGAACGATCAAAGCTCCGATCACGATTCCGATAAGGATCGAAAGCAGCATAAAGGTATTGGATTCCAGCTTTGCCCGTTTCGGTTTGCCTTCTCCAAGTGTGTTGCCGATTACAATCTGGGACGATTGGCCCAGGGCCGAACTGAAGATCACTGCCATACTCTGTACAACCGCGGTAATTGAGTTCCCTGCCATAAACGCCTGGCTGATCCTTCCTGCGACTGCCGTCGTAAGGCTCTGTCCAAGTCCGAGTAGGACATCACTTACAATCGTTGGACCTGTGATCTTAAAAAATTCCCGCACCAGTTTCCGGCACGGAAGAAACAGATCCTTCAGCCTGTATCCAAGGCCCTTTTCAATCCCGAACATATAGACAAGTATGCTGCCTGCTTCAACGACACGGGCGATCGTTGTTCCGAGCGCAGCTCCCGCGATGCCCATTTCCGGTGCGCCAAGTTTTCCGAAGATAAAAACCCAGTTAAAAAAGATATTGATAAAGAATGCAACGATGGAATTATAAAGCGGATAATTCAGCTTTCCGACATTCCTCAGGACGCTGGTGGATACAATCTGAAGTCCCTGAAAAAGATAGCAGGGAACAGTCCAGTTCAGATAGCGTGTTCCGGCCTCAACAATGATCGGGTCTGTTGTCAGAAGCTTCATGATTGCTTCAGGGAAGAAAGCGGCTGCAAGAGTATAAACAATCCCGGCTGCGAGCAGAAAACGATAAGAAAGAGTGACGGATACCTTCAGACTTTTCAGATCCCGCCGCCCCCAGTATCTGGCGTACATAATCGAGGCCCCCGTACCGGTGCCGAGAGCAATATAAGCGAACAGCATATGCACCTGTGTCGCCATCGATGATGCAGCCAGTGCGGTTTCACTGACCCGCCCAAGCATCAGCGTATCGATCATATTAATGCCGACAGTAATCAGCTGCTGGAGGGCAATCGGCAGACAGATAAGCAGGATCTTTTTATAAAAGGCTTTTTCTTTCACGAAACTGTTCATTACAATAATATGTAACGAAAAAGCAGACTTTATAAGAGAAGATTTTTATCAGAATAGTGTAAAAAAAGAGGGGCTCTCACCCCTCACAGAATTCAAAGAAATCCATCATCGCCTTGTGGTATTCTTCCGGCGCTTTGAAACAGCTTTGCGTATGGCCCGCGCCTTCGACGATCAGTTTGAACTTCGGCGTTTGACAAAGCTCATACAGTTTTTCCATCGAGTGTATATCGGCGACCTTGTCGCGCGTGCCGTGAATAAACAGGATCGGAAGCTTGTTCTCCTTCAGTGCGTCCAGACCGGTATAGGCATTGTCGTCCATGCCCAGCCGGATCCGTGCGTCCAGACGGATAAACGGATAGACGATCTTCGGATTGAGCCCCATATTTTTAACAACACTGTGTCCGAGGACCCGCGTGCTTTCCGCACAGCTGTCCAGGATTACGCCCTTCGTATTTTCATGCAGTCCGGAGGCAGTCGACATCAGCGTACTCAAAGCGCCTGCGCTCTTTCCGATCACATAGATCGGAACGCCCGGAGCCAGTTGCTCCGCCGCATATTTCGTCCAGGCCGCGATATCAAACCGTTCCTTTTTTCCATAATACAGATACCGGTCGCCGCTCTCTCCATGTCCGCGCAGATCGATCATCAAAACAGACGTCTGCTTATCATGCAAAAAAGGAGCTGTCGTCCGGTAATCATAATTCCATCCGGATCTCCAGCCATGAACAGCGACCACAAACCGGACCGGATTCTCACAAGGATAATAATGTCCGATAAGCTTCACACCATCATATCCTTTGATCTCGATTTCGTCAGTGACCTGCGCCTTTAACTTTTCTGCTTCTTCACGGACAGCCCTTTGCTTTTCCTCATTGACCGGTTTATATCCCATAAGGATATTGACCAGAAATTTCGGAAGCTTCGGACTTTTCCGGTCATAAGCGTAACGGGTCATCCAGTCGATCATCAGACCGAACAGGACCAGTGCCAATATTACAATTGCTAAAACAATATACAACCACATAAAAAACTTTACTCATCCCCAATATGGAATAAACAGCTGGTAAACAACAGCTGTCGCAATACATATCGCAAGTTCGATCAGGAACTCCTTCGGCTTGCGCCATAAGACCACGGCCGCAGCGATCCAGATGACAACCTCCGGGTAATTTGCGATCCGGATTCCCTGAAACAGCAGGATTGCCTGCGCAAACAGGACTCCCAGGATCAGTCCGGAGATCACGATCGCGATCCAGCCCTTCCCCTTCGCGTACCAGCAGACAAAAGCCAGAAACGGAGACACAGCCGTGATAGCGAACCAAATCATAGCATAACTGCGTGGGAAAAATCCAGCAGCCAGCATCGAATACACATAATAACTTGCTACCATACCAAGGAAAAACAGGAAGGTATTCAAAGCAGCCCTCAGCGGGGAATTGCTATATACAGAAATAACGACCGCAATAAAGATCCAGATCGCGAGTCTGCCAAGCAGATTGATGATATCAATTGCCTGAAGAAATCCGGGCAGTTCATTAAATGCCATCGTATCAAGCATCTTGGAACCGACGCCCATTGCGATTCCGAATAAAAGTATCAGGAGAGAAAAAAGCAATTTCTTTGTCAGGGATACCGTCTTTTTCGGTTCACGAATCTTTCTGAGCCAGGCCACCAGGCTGTTTGTTTCTTTGTTGTCTTTTTCCATGTTGTCTTCCTTCATCTCACAGAGGAGACAGGGGATTCCCCTGCCTCCCGTAAATATCTGTTTCTGTTTTCGATTTCAATTATTTTTTATGCCGTTTGGCGTAATCTTCACGGACCGGAGCCATGCAGGCTTCCATCACGTACTCCGTCTCCTCGCGGGATCTGGATCGTCTCACTGCGGAAACGGTATTGGAAAGGACCTTGTAATTCAGTGCCGTTCCAGTACGGTCGCTCTCATAATTGATCGCCCGGTTGCTTCGGATGCCGAACCTGCCTGCAACTGCGATAGCATCCATGTTTGCTCCAAGGAACAGGAACTCCCATCCGTATTTCTGTTCTTCCTTCTCCACCATTTTTTTGACCGCGCTGTAATCATACTTATGGCTCGCGTTTTCCATGCCGTCGGTTGTAATGATGAACAGGGTCTTCTCCGGGCGGTCTTCTTCCCTTGCATATTTATGCACGTTTGCAATATGGTGGATCGCTCCTCCGATCGCATCCAGCAGTGCCGTGCACCCACGCACATAATACTGTCTGTCATTCATCGGCTCGACTTTGTCAACCGGTACCCTGTCGTACAGAACTTCCGTCACATCATCAAACAGCACGACGGAAATCAGTGCCTCGCCCTCTTCCTTCCGCTGCTTTTCGATCAGGGAGTTGAAACCTCCGATCGTATCTGCTTCCAGTCCACTCATGGAACCGCTTCTGTCTAAAATAAAAACAACTTCTGTTAATCCTTTACGCATAATGTTACCTCCTTTAAATCTGCTGCCTGTTCAGGCTGTTTTTTTCTTTCCGAGGTCATTATATGAAACGCTTTTTCAAAAACGGTCTCCCGCCGGGCGACCTTCCAATTATGAAATAATGCAGGGAAGTCCGTGCTCTTCAAGCTGGATATCCAGCTCGATCATGTCGTAGATCTCATTCTCGATGAAGTACGAAAAAATAATGTCCGTTTTATCACACGGTGAAAGCGCATATCCCGCTCTCGCCAAAAGATCTTTCGTCTCATCAAGGTTCAGTTTTGCGCCGATGCAAAGGCACAGCGCCGTCAGTTTCTGCGGATGATATGCCGCATTATTTTTAATTTTGGAAAACGTTTTCTTATCCACGATCGCGCGCTTATAAACTTCCGCGTTTTCCATGTGTTTATCCTGTATCAGGTACAGCAGGTATTCGGAAAAGGTATCCGCAAGATGCTGCATCCGCTCTTCCAGCCGGCTTTCATGTTCTTCGATCGCATCGGCAAAAGAAACCGCCTCCTCGATTTTCTCTACCGGGATCTGCTGCGTGTCTTCAAGAGGTGCTGCTGTCGATGCTTCATAAAGCATCTCGTCCTGTTCCTGTGAAGCCGTCCATGCTTCTTTTGGTTCCGCAGCCTCTTTCCGGCGTCTTCTGAAGATCGAAACGCCGCGTTTCTTCTTTGGCGGAGCGTACGGTTCAGAAGAAGCCTGGCTGCCCGCAGGCTGCGCGGCGGAATAATTGCGCTGCACACTTGCCGCCGGCATATTGCGCGCCTCTCTGTATGGCGCATAGCTTCCGGCAAACGGTGCATTCCGAAAATCCTGCCCGTATTCCGCTGCATGTTTTTCTTCTACATAATGCCGGTCAATGTAAGCTTCCAGGTCCGGATAGATCTTCTTTCCGAGAGCCGTTGCTTTCTCATCAAAAACGACCAGATAGATCAGCATCTCATTTTCCAGAAGAAATGCATTGATCTCGTCCGCCGCGATCCGCATCCCTTCCTCCTTCGGATATCCGAAGCTTCCGGTCGAGATCAGCGGAAAGGCGATCGACCGGATCCCGTGTTCCTTTGCGAGCCGGAGGCTGTTCCGGTAGCATGCGCGCAGGAGTTCTTCATCTTTCTCCTCTCCGTTAAAAAACGGACTGACCGCATGAATGATATATTTGGCAGGAAGCCGAAAGCCCGGCGTTACGAACGCTTCACCCGCAGGCACGTTCCCGATCCGCTCTTTGCGATAGGCAAGAAGTTCCTCGAATCCGGCCGCCTGATAGACGGCGCTATCACATCCCGCTCCGACGACCGGATTTTCATTCGCCGTATTGACGATCGCTTCCGTATTCATTTTTGTAATATCATTGCGAACGATTTTAAAAGGCATGATTTCTTCCTTTCCGCATATCCCGACAAATTTTCGTTCCGTGCGGGATATACTCAGGCAGAATTATAGCATATCTGAATCAATCACGTTTACAGATTCTCGTTCTTGATCGCCTCGATCATATTATCTTTCCGGACACGTCTTGCGGCATACAGCATGGATGCGAATACGACCAGGAAAACGGCGCCGACAGCGATCGCAAAGCTGTACCACGGAATGGAGAATGGAACAACAAATGCCTGCGTGGTCACTTTCCAGATCAGAAACGTCACAACAACAGAAGCCGGAAGTCCCCAGATCAGTCCTTTGCATCCATAGATGATGCACTCATAGTTCATCATCTTCCGGAATCCTCTGTCAGAAAGACCGACCGATTTCAGCATTGCAAATTCACGTCGTCTCAGATTCACATTCGTCGAGATCGTGTTAAATACATTCGCTGCAGCGATCAGTGAGATCACGATGATAAAGCCGAAGGAGAAGACATTGACTACCATGATCACAAGCCGTATCAGCTCTGCCTCTTCCGCAGCGTCCTGGATATATCCGCCCGCCTGTGTTTGTTCCTCATAGCGATGGAGATCTTCCGCAGCCGCTTTATGGTCTGTCGCAAGGACAAAAACACTGTGCCCGCCGGCAAGCGTTTCGCGGACAGCTTCCGCATCTTTCAATACGGCATCCATCATGGAATACGGATACTGAAATACCACATAGCCGGAGTCGGAAAAGTAATCCCGTTCCGTATCGATCAGCGCACCGATCTTCAGCGGAATCACATCGCTCACCTCATCCGCCGGGAACCGCTGTTCTTTTTCCGGATCGATCTCAGCGTATCCATCATCCTCTGCCTCCGGATCTTTGAGCTCGTAATAAACAGCTTCCACTTCACCGGTTTCTTTGGTCTCGAATTGTGCAAAGGACATCCCTTTCTTTTTTCGTTCCCGATAACAGGAGATGGTCTGCCCTGCAGCATTGTTTTTGAACAGATTGCCTGTGCGGACCATCATATTTCCGGACTTCGGATCCAGGGAATCAAACACCACATGATGATATACCACAGCCTGCGGCTCATTTTTATTGAAGAATGCGTCTCGATCCAGCTGCTGCTTCTCCAGCATTTTTTCAAAGGCCGCATCGTCTACAAAATTCAGCAAAACAACTGTACTGCTATCCTCTCCCGTATTCTGATCGACCATGTCCGAATCCAGTAAATTCTCTGAAAGGATCCGGTTGCTGACCCGCGGCGCCTGGAGAGCTGCTGCGCTTACAAAAGCTGCCTCATCCACGGAATTGAATGCCTTAATATCCGATATGATCTGTTCCGGGTCTTTCCCTTCCGGCATTTCAGCAAGTGACCAGGTGACATCATACGCCGCACTGTGTCCGGATGCAGCTCCTGTCACCGACTGCTGCAGATATGCTGTCAGAGAAGAGGTCGCAATAAAAAGCAGGATGCTGAGGAACAGGGAAATTACAACACTGCGGTATCTTTTTTTCTCCCGTTTAAAATTCTTGGAAGCCATCATTCCTTCAAACCCGAACAGTTTTTCCGTCAGCTTTGAAGTTTTCACGCTCCGGTTTTTGATCTTCACATCCCTGCTCTGACGGATCGCTTCGATCGGCGAGATCTTTTTCGCCCGAAATGCCGGAACCCAGGCAGAGATCAAAGTCGTAAGCAGACAGATCGCTGCGGCGATCACCAGCATCGGGACCCAGATCACCAGATGGATCTTCGTCGCTGTTGTAGTCGTCAGCAGCCGGTCAAACGAATTCTGCAGCAGATACAGAACCAGTCCGATCCCTCCGCATCCGATCAGAGCTCCGATCGGGATTGCAATTCCCGAAAGAACAAACGCCTCATAGAAGACGCTGCTCCGGATCTGTTTTCCGGTCGCGCCGACCGATTTCAGGATTCCAAACTGCCGCGTCCTTTCACTGACGGAAATGGAGAAGGAATTATAGATCAGTGAGACCGAACCGAAAACGATCAGGAGGATCAGGATCGCTGCAAATCCGTATATGACCATATTGACATTGCCCCGGCCTGTAATTCCATAGTTCACCAAAAGATCGGTATGGGTGATCAGATTTGACGAGATGGACTGATTGTTTGCAAATTCATAGTAGGCCCTTGGATTTTTGAGCGTATAAAACGCTGTCAGATTGCCATTTCCCTTTCCCCGGGTAAGCGCCGTATAGCCCGGGCATTCAAAGGGTTCTATTCCCATGTAAAAACGCATATAGGTACCTGTTACGGTATAGGTTTTCTGAACGGTATCGGCAATCGTTTCCTCTTCTTTTGACGTAAACGACCGATCCACTCCGAGTTCCCGATCAGATAACTCTGCTCCTTCCGAGCTTCCTTCTTTTAAGACTCTTCGTCCGACATCCAGAGTGATCTTATCTCCGGTCTTCCAGTTCACACCGCCGTTGTTCTTCAGGTGCTCCGGAAGCAGGATCTCCTGATCATTTTCCGGAAGTCTTCCTTCGATCAGACGGACCGCGATCAGATCCTCCGCGCCTTCTCCGAGGGACTCGATCAGCAGATACGGCTTATCCTCATTTTTCGTCTTCGCATCCGCCCAGCCGACTTCCTCCCAGCTGACAGTGCGATCGATCCCTTTTGTTTCTGCAAGCTCCGTCAGCTTTTCTTCTGTCATATTCCGCATGCCGCCATGCCAGTTGCCGCAATGATCGATCTCGATGTTGATCAGATACTGGATTCCGCTGTATGCTCCTTCCAGAACTGCGGTCATCAGGCCCATGGAAAGTATGATGCCGATAAGGGTTACTGCGGTCCGGACTTTATTCTTTTTCAGCGTTCTGCCGGTATATTTGTGCAGGATATTTTTCATGACCGGGACCTCCTGAGGATTTCATCCCGGATGATCCGACCGTCTTCAATGGCAATGATGCGGTCAGCCTGAAGCGCGATATTCTCATCATGGGTGATCAGGATCAGCGTCTGTCCGTATTTCCGGTTTGACAGTTTTAAAAGTTCAATGATCTCCTGACTGTTGCGGCTGTCAAGGTTTCCGGTCGGTTCATCTGCAAGCACGACGGAAGGTGCATTCATCAGCGCGCGTCCGATCGATACTCTTTGCTGCTGCCCTCCGGAAAGCTGGTTTGGAAGACTGTCCCTTTTATCGGTCAGTGACAAAATCTGAAGGAGTTCTTTCAATCTCGCTTCGTTCACTTTTCTGCGGTCCAGAAGAACCGGAAGTGTCATATTTTCCACAACATTCAGGACCGGGATCAGGTTGTAAAACTGATAGATCAGACCCACCTGTCTGCGGCGGAAGATGGCAAGCTGTTCTTCGCTCTGCGCGTAGACATCCTGTCCGCCCATAAACACTTTTCCGGAAGTCGGAATATCGACTCCTCCGAGCAGATGCAGCAGGGTCGATTTTCCGGAGCCGGACGAACCGACGATCGCAAGGAACTCTCCCTTTTCTACCGAAAAGGAAACATTGTCCAGCGCCACCACCCGGTTTTCTCCGGTCCCGTATATTTTTGTCAGATTCACTGTTTCAAGTATTTTCATTTCTGTTCTCCTTGTCATTCTCTGTGCAGAAACTTTGATCGTGTATCGGTTTCTTTTGATCGGGAGTTTCAAGAGCTTCTTCTCCTCTTTCTCCCACAGTGTAACAAGGCAAAGTGACAGTTAAGTGACAGAGCTGTAAAAAAAGAACCCGCTGTTTCCTCTGCAAACAACGGGTTTGGATTTTAATAGTATGGTTTTCGGTCAGATCACGTTCTTATAGAATTTCAGAACAAACACGGCGCCGCCATCCTGCGTATTGTCCGCACGGATCGTTCCGTTCTGCGCGGTAATGATCGCGCGGGTTAAGGCAAGCCCGATCCCGATGCTTCCGGAGCCGGCATTTTTCCCTTTATAGAACCGGTCAAAGATATGCGGCAGATCCTCCGGATCAAACCCCTCGCCGGAATCACTGATCCGAATCTCCGTATATAAAGCATTCTCTTCTGAAGAAAGCGCGACAACGCCGCCATCCGGCGTGTGCTCCAGTGCGTTTTTGACCAGATTGCCGATTGCCTCCGTCGTCCAGCGAAGGTCCCCTGTGATTTTTTCCTCTCCTGCACGGATATTGAGCCGGATATCCCGGATCTCCGCCTGGATCTGAAGCGGGGAAGCTGCCTCTTCCAGCGCGTTGGCAACACGGAACGGCTCTTCCTCAAACCGGATCACGCCGGCATCGATCTGCGCCATCTTAAGCAACGATTCGACCAGCCACTGGATCCTCTCAATCTGTCCGGACAGTGTACGGGCAAGGCGCAGCCGGTCTTCATAGGAAAGATCCGGATTTTTCAGTAATTCGGCGTTCAGATTCATCGCCGTCAGCGGAGTCCGGATCTGATGGAAAATATCTTCGATCGCGCGGGACAGGTTCAGCTTTTCATCCGTAAGAAGAGCGGTCTGTTCTTTCAGCCTAAGCGTCATCTTTCCGATCTCGCTTTTCAGGATGGCCAGTTCGCCTTCGTCCTGATCGTTCAGAAGGATCTGCTCCTGCCCATGTATGATCTTATCCAGATGATCGGACAGCTCCGCCATCCGGCGGTATCTCCGGGCTGCATGAAGCAGGTAAAGAATACAGAAGATGAGCCCTGTCACCAGGGCTGCGATGCCTGCGTACAAATGCAGGATAAACCCCGCTGCAGAAAGAACAGCGGTGATCAGCAGGACGATCAGTAATTCTTTATTCACTTCCGGATTCTTCAGCAGTTTCATACAGGATCAGTCCATACGGTATCCGAGTCCCCTGACCGTTTTGATGATTGCCGGTTTCTGAGGATCGGTCTCTATTTTTTCTCTTAAACGTTTGATATATACCGTCAGCGTATTGTCATTTACAAAATCTCCGGCAATATCCCAGATATCCTCCAGCAGCTTTGCCCTCGAAAGCAGGCAGCCACGGTTATTGACAAAGGTCAGAAGCAGGCGATACTCCAGAGCCGTCAGCGGGATCTCTTCTTTTTCGTTTTCCTGCGGATCGATCCTGTAAACGATACTGCGTTCCGTATCAACCATGATATGGCCGATCACGATCTTCGACCCGCTTCCGGCATATCTCCTTAATACGTTCCGGATCCTCGAAACCAGTTCCCGCGGACGGAACGGTTTTGCGATATAATCATCCGCTCCCATTTCCAGCCCGTTCACGACACTGTTCTCATCCCCGGAGGCTGTCAGAAAAATGACCGGCAGTCCGATGGCTTTCGCCCTTGTACAGACCTGAAAGCCGCTCCCTTCCGCGAGCGCGATATCCAGAAGAGCCAGATCAAAGGACTGCGATGCGAGCAGCTCTCCCGCTTCCTTTGCCCCGGAAGCGCAGCTCACAGAAAACCCCTCGCCGGATAAATACACGACCAGTGAGTCACGGATCTCTATATCATCTTCCACTAAAAGAATCTTCTGCATCCTGCCCTCCCTTCAATGAATAGTTGAAATTATTATATGCGATGCGGTATGGAACAGCAAGCGGGCACCCGAAGGCGCCCGCAAGGATTCATTTCCACGGTTCGATATTCATGATCGATCAAAAATGCGTCTCCCCGTCCCGGTCATAGGTATAGACATCATTCATGACCACGGAGAAATGAAGGATCGGCTTGTCCCCGATATCGAGGATCATGAGCGGGCAGTGTTCGGTATTTGGCGGGATAAAGACCATCGTTGATTTCGTGCAGTGATGGCATTCGCCGCCGACCCAGAACTCGACCGTTCCGCCAAGCTCCAGCGGATGTTCCGCATCTGTTCCGACAAAGCCGATGATCTCCGGATACGGGTGCGAATGCGGCCGTCCGACATGACCGTTCGGGTTGTTCCGGATCATCTCAAAATTCGGCTTGCACCAGAAACAGGTGTTCATCTGGAACGCTCCCGGAACACAGTTGCTGTCGATCCAGAGCTGCCGGTCTCCGAACGTCCGATACCTTGCAAGCGCTTCCTCAGAGACCTTATCTGCCGGTGCTCCGCTGAGATCCTGTACAAACAGGTGTCCGTATTTTCCTTCTTTATTCATTACAAAATCTGCCATCTGCTCCTCCTTCCTGTATGCTCCCCCATAACTGTTTTTCTTCATTTTCGTTATATCATCCGGCCTTGTCATTATCAAATTTAAAACAAGGATGAACTCAGCCGCATGATGAATGACCTCATCGAAAATGAAAAATTGACCGCCTTCTTTCTCTATGCTATACACAATTTGTAAGAGTGTCTTTTTTTATTTATAAGGAGAGAAAAATGTATCAGAATGCTCCCATCTCAGAACGTGTTCAGCACATTCGCCAGTTATACCGTACTACCATACCGAAGATTGATATCAATCGCTATAAACTGATCACTGAATACTATCAGAACCACCCGCAGGAGATCGGAATCCTGAAACGGGCGGGCAATCTCAAAAATCTGTTTGAAAAGATGCCGGTTCCTATCAGGGATCAGGAGATCATTGTCGGTTACTGCGGCGAAGAATTCCGGTCCAGCCCGCTGTTTCCGGAAAACTCGTTTGCCTGGTTTTTGAATGAGATCGACACGCTGCGAACGCGCTCGGTCGATCCTTATATTCTCGAGGAAGAAGACAGACAATATATTCTGGAAACCGGTCAGTTCTGGGTCAAAAACTGCATGAGCGCCGCGATCGACGCGATCTATCCGGATGAGTATTACCGGGATGTGTTGGGCAACGGCGTCCTGAACTACCGGGATCACGAAAACTGCCAGAACCCGATCGGTCATTTCTGCGGAAATTTCTGGACAGTCGTGGACAAGGGCCTCGGCGCCGTGCTCGAAGAAGCGCGCGAAAAAAAGGCTGCCCTCTTAGAAAAGGGAATCCAGGCGGACGATGCACGGAGATTTGAATTCTACCGTGCCGTCGAGATGGTGACGGAAGGCATCATTACTTATACAAAAAGGTATGCAAAAGAAGCCCTGCGTCAGGCGGAGCTTTGCACGGATGAAGAAAGAAAGGCCGAACTGCTTTCCATGGCAGACAGCCTGAACTGGATCATGGAAAAGCCGTGCAGGACTTATTACGAAGCGCTTCAGGCCTGCTATCTGTATCAGATGGGTATGGTCCTGGATGCACAGCTTCATGGAATCAGTTACGGAAGACTCGACCAGTACGTCGGAAAATACGCGGAGCAGGATATCAGGGAAGGCAGACTCACAAAAGAGGAAGCGCAGGAGCTGACTGACCTGTTCATGCTCAAGGTCGCGGAAGTGAACCGTGTCTGGTCCGAAAGAGCGACCAGAACCGCTCCGGGCTATACCTCCGGCCAGATGATCACGATCGGCGGCGTGGACAGCGACGGAAACGATGTGACCAATATCGTTACCTATATGATCCTTCAGTCTTCCGCAAGACTGAAACTGCATAACCCTCCGGTAACGCTGCGCACCCACGACGGCACACCGGATGAACTGTGGGATGCCGGTATCGAAACAACAAAACAGGTCGGCGGCGTTCCAATCTTTGAAGCGGATGATGTGGCGCAGGAAAGCCTCATGCGCAGAGGCATTCCTCTTGAAGATGCAAGAAATTACTGCATCATCGGATGTGTGGAGCCATGTGTCTGCGGATGTGATTTCGCAAACTCAGGAGGCGATGGAAACAATTCCTATACGATCCTTCCTGCTGCGCTCTGGTGCGCGATCAATAACGGAACCAATCCGTTCCACTTCCCCGGAACTCCGGATCCGAAAGCCACGGGACCGAAGACCGGTTATCTTTACGAAATGAACAGCATGGAAGAAGTGCTGAAGGCTTACAAGACCCAGATCGACTATTACACAAAATGGCAGGTCAGCATGGTCAGCTGCTACGAATATCTCTATGCAGAATGGATGCCGCTGCCTCTGCTCTCTGCAACCATGACCGGCTGTATGGAAAGCGGTCTGGATGTCATGTGGGGCGGATCGAAATATAACGGAGCCGGAAACTCCAGTATCGGTCACGGAAATGTCGCCGACAGTCTGAATATCATCGAACAGGTCTGCTTCCGCGATAAGATCGCAACGACCAGAGAACTCTATGACGCTTTGATGGCGAACTGGGAAGGCTATGAAGACCTGCATCAGTATATCCTCGGAAGATGCACCCATTTCGGAAATGACGATCCGGAAGCAGATCAGTATCTGAAGTTTGTTGCGGACACCTATTCCGAAGGAATTACGAGAGGTCACAGCGTCAGAGGCTGTTCCTGGTCTGCAGGATGCTGGCCGGTCACCTTAAACGTCGCATTGGGCAAAATGGTCTGCGCGACACCGGACGGAAGAAAAGACGGCGATCCTCTTTCTGATGGAATCTCCCCTGTTCAGTCCATGGATAAGAACGGCCCATTCTCCACGATCAATTCGATCCTGAAATTTGATCAGCGTAATTACGCAAACGGAACGCTGTGCAATATGAAATTCCACCCGACCGCACTTCAGGGCGAGGAAGGAAACCGCAAGCTGCGCGCGGTCATGGAGTCCTATTTCAAACGGGGAGGCATGGAGCTGCAGCTGAACATTGTATCAGCAGAGACACTGCGAAAAGCGCAGGAAACACCGGGAGAATATCAGGATCTGGTAGTCCGGATCGCCGGCTTCTCTGCTTACTTCGTGGAGGTTTATAAAGAGGCGCAGGATGACCTGATCCGGCGTACGGAAATGAGCGTATAAACGACATCATTATAGAACGGAGGAATCGAATGCTTACAATCAGAGACAACTTTTGGGAAACTGTAAAAGGTGGAAAGCCGGACCGCTTCGTCAATCAGTATGAGTATCTGTCGATGGTCTCCACTCCGTTTTCCATCAATCAGCCGAGGCCGGTCCAGGGAGGACCTCCGGTCACGGACTCCTGGGGTGTGACCCGTCTGTTCCCGAATAATGCGCCAGGCGCGTTCCCGGATCATTCGCCGGATAAGATCGTTGTCCAGGATATCGACTGCTGGGAAGATTATGTAAAAATGCCCCGGGTCGATTTTACAGACGAAGACTGGGAACCCTATCTCGAAAAAGCAAAACAGATCGACCGGAAGGAAAAATTCCTGACCGTGATGCTCGCGCCGGGCATCTTTGAAATGTGTCATTATCTGTGCGAGATCCAGAACACCCTGATCTATTTCTATACGAATCCGGATGAACTGAAGGGAATCCTGGATGTTGTCACCGAGTATGAGTTTATTATGGCAGAACAGATCTGCAAGCATATGCATCCGGATGCGATCTTCCATCATGACGACTGGGGAAGCCAGCAGTCTACCTTCATTTCTCCCGAGATGTTCCGCGAATTCATCAAACCATGCTACGAGAAAGTGTACGGATATTACAAAGACCATGGTGTGGAACTTATCGTACATCATTCGGATTCCTATGCCGCAACCTTGGTCCCTGATATGATCGATATGAAGATCGATGTATGGCAGGGTGTCATGCGCTCCAATAATATCCGGGAACTGATCGACACCTATGGCGGAAAGATCTCGTTCATGGGCGGTATCGACAGCGCGCTGGTCGATCATGACAGCTGGACCGAAGAGGAAGCCCGCAGGGAAGTCCGAAGAGCCTGCGATGAATTTGGAAAACACTATTTTATCCCGTGCCTGACCGCGGGAGGACCGGGTTCGATCTACCCCGGCGCATACGACAGCGTCACCAGAGAGATCGACGCTTACTCGAAGGAAGTATTCTAATACTAACTACCTCAGTGGAAGATAGCCCCACTGAATGATATGCTCCGCGGCGATGTACATGAACATATTTCGAGAAGATAGAAAAATGAGGGAATTGCAATGATAAAGGACGATAAATTTTTCTGGTTTAAGGAAAACCGGATCGTGATCCCGGGAGTAAAAGGCGAGCATGTTTTCATGCACCTCACGGATTCGCATATCGATGTCGTGGACGAGCTGAGCACAGAGGAAGAGCGGGCAAAATACGACTACCAGCATGAACTCTGGGCAAAATACAAGAAAATCTTTGCGGATAAGAGCAACGAACCTTACGGCGAACCGCAGATGATCCCCATGCTGGATGCATTTGAAAAAATGCTGGCGCTAGCCGAAGAGATGAATCCGGAAGCGCTTCTGCTGTCCGGAGATATTCTGGACAACATGCATCCTGCAGGAGAGCGCTATCTCGTAAAGCGCATGGCGGAGTATCCTGGTCCTTTCCTGGCAACACCGGGAAATCACGAGGACCCTGCTCTCCCCGGCGTCTGGGAAACCGGTGTGCATACGATCGAGAGCGACGGCTTCCGGATCGCCGCTGTTGACGACAGCCGGCTGACGGTATCCGATGAGGACCTGGCTTCACTGAAGGCACTCTGTGAGGAAGGCATTCCGATCATCGTGCTCTGCCATGCTCCGTTTGCAACTCCTTACTGCATGGAAGAGATGAGCAAGCTGGATCCGTACTTCTACTTTACCGAAGAATCCGAGCATGAAAATGCGCGCGCGTTCATTGAACTGTGCGTTAACAATGATATGATCAAAGCGATCATCTGCGGTCATGTACACGGATACCACAAGATGGAATTTGCCCCGGGCAAACCGCAGATCATCGGTTCGCAGGGTCATTGCGGCGCTGTGGATATCGTGACGGTAGCAGGAGAATAATTTACAATTAATAAGCAGCACCAACTTACGCAGAAAGCGGGGAAATATATGATACGGAATATGCGTGACCTTGGCGGGATCAAAACAGCAGACGGAGCCGAGATCTCTTACGGAAAGCTTGTGCGATCCGCGTTCTTAGGAAACGCCGAAAAAGAGGATCTGGTTGGAATCTCCAAGATCATCGATCTTCGAACCCCGGAAGAAACAAAGGAGAAACCGGATAAGACTTACGGCATCCCCTATCTTCACCAGCCGGTCTTCGAAGACCGGGTGGCGGGAATCAGCAAAGAAACTCGAAACCACTGGGTCGGGGCTCCGAACATGGATCTGATCTACGCAAGGATCACCGATCATCATTATGAATCTTTCCGCAGGACACTTCTAACCATTATGGAGCATGATTATTCCACCGGCGCTGTTCTCTGGCATTGTTCGGAGGGAAAGGACCGATGCGGGATGATAACATCGCTGGTACTGGAGATCCTCGGCGTTCCGAAGGATGCCATCATGGAGGATTACATGAAGACCAATCTGTTCAGTCTGGAGAAGGCCCGCATGCTCCGAGAAAAGGCCCGTGCGGAACATGGAGATGAAGCCGCAGAAAATATTTATAAAGCAACCATTGCCGATCCAACCTATCTGGAGGCTTCCTGGGAAGCAATGGGAGATAATTATATCCGGGGATGTCTGGGAATTGACGAGGATAAGATCCTGACATTCCGTCAAAAAATTCTTCAGTAGGAAAGGAGAACCACTATGTATACGTTTAAACCTCATACCGATCGTGTTGAAAGGCTCCGCGCAGCTGTCCGTGACAGGGTGATCGTGGCCGATGCTGCGAAACCCCGGCTCCAGCTGGAAGCACTGAAAAAATATATCAAATACCCTCCGATGCTTCAAAAGCCGTACATCTCGCTGTACGTCCTGGAGCGGATGCCGATCAGTATTCAGCCGGATGAATTCTTCTTCGGCGATATGGGCAACAGAGGCTGGGGAGGCGGAGACGGCATGATGTGGCTGCGCGCAGACATCGAAAACACCTGGCCGATCCAGGAAGACGGTCCGCACCATGCCCCGCTGGAGGATCCTGCCTATTCCCGTCAGCTCATGGCCATTTCCCCGGAAGACCTGAAAGAGCTGCGTGAGATCGCCATGGAACGGGCACAGATCCAGGGCGGCTGGGATGTTCAGGACTGGCTCCCTGACGGTGTGGAAGAATTCTTTGCTCTTCAGGCCGGCCCGACCGGAAAGATCGGAGGCTGGCCCATCTATCTGCCGCCTGGACATCTGACTCCGGGCTTCCAGAACATTCTCCGGGACGGCTACGGAAAGATCCGCAAACAGGCCCAGGACTGGCTGGATGAACACGAAGGCAATATCATGGGCGATGATATTGGTAAATATATGTTCTACAAGGCTGCAACGGTTGCCTGCGACGGTGCCATTACACTGACCCGCCGCTACGCTGCCCTGTCCCGGGATCTGGCGGAAAAGGCGGAAGATCCTGCAAAAAAAGCAGAATATGAAAGCCGTGCGGAGAGCCTGGACTGGATCGCAACAGAGACGCCGCGCACCTTCTGGGAAGCATGCCAGATGGTCATGCTGTACAACGTTTTCCTGAAGGCGGATAACGACCCGCGTATCACCAGCATCGGCCGCTTCGACCAATACACCTGGCCGTATCTGAAAGCAGATCTGGAAGCAGGACGCATAACAGAAGACGAAGCGCAGGAATATGTGGACGGCTTCTTCTTAAAGATCAACACCTTCTATTGGGGCGGTATCGGCAAAGTAGCCCAGACCGCAGGCATCGGCCATATCGGTCAGCATACCACCATCGGAGGTACAGACCCGATCACTGGCGAAGACGCTGTAAACCCGGTCTCCTATATGGTGCTCGAAGCTATGGCACGGCTGGATCTTCACGAACCGACGATCTCGCTCCGTGTTACAAAGAACACGCCGAAGGAAATGTGGGATTGCGCGATGGCTGCCTCTACCCGTGTGGGCGGACTGCCTCTGCTGCAGAACGATGAAGTCGTGATCCCTGCGATCATGAAAGAACTTGGCTTTTCACTGGAAGATGCCAGAAACTATGCCTTTATCGGCTGCCAGGAGATCACAGGCTCCGGTAACGATTATCCGGCGCCGAACGGCTCCGCTATGGGCCATAACGGAATTTACTGGGCAATCGCTCTTCTCATGGCGATCAATAACGGGATCAATCCGATCAACGGCGCACAGTGCCCGGAAAAAGTCCGCTCCGGTTATCTGTATGAGATGGAGACCATGGACGATGTCCGTGCAGCATTTGAAAAGATCTGCACCTGGATGATGACCTGGTCTGCTTCTTTGAATAACCTGACAGAGCATGAATACCCGCGGATGTACCCGTTCCCGAATCTTTCCATCTCCACGGAAGGATGCATGGAAAGCGGCAAGGATGTTTCCGAGGGCGGAGCAAAATACAACAGCTACGGCGGAACTGCCACGGGTCTGGCTACAACGGCTGACTCGCTGACAGCACTGAAATATATTGTTTTTGACAAAAAGATTGCAACCCGTGAAGAATTTCTGCAGGCGATCCTGGATAACTGGGAAGGTCACGAGGATCTTCGCCAGATCGTTCTGAACACGGTCCCGCATTATGGAAACGATGATCCGTATGCGGATCAGGAGATGACGTATGTCATGGATCTGTATTACAACATCACCCGCGCATTCTCGACCTGCCGCTGCTCGACCTACAAATGCGGTACCTTCGGAGCTTCCGACCATGTTGTGCAGGGTGAAATCACCTGGGCGACACCGGACGGACGCAGGACCGGAGAGCCGATCGCGGATGCATGCAGTCCTGCACAGGGACGGGATAAAAACGGACCTACTTCTGTTCTGAATTCTTCAACGACATTTGATCATGGTCACTTTATGGACGGGATCGCCGTGAACTTAAAGATTCACCCGACGTCTCTCCAGGGTGACGAGGGAATGACAAAACTTGAGAATCTGACAAAGGGCTACTTCCAGCAGGGAGGCCTTGAGGTGCAGTATAATGTGGTCGATGCCAAAACGCTGCGGAAGGCGCAGGACCGTCCGGATGACTATCACAATCTGGTCGTCCGCATTGCCGGATTCTCCGCATATTTCGTTGATATGACGACAGAGATGCAGAACGATATCATCTCACGTGCGGAACACCGAATGTAATTGATATGTACCCTTTTCAGCAGGCAGGGATGGCGTCCATTCCCTGCCTGCCTGTTTTCTGTTCTGCGTTTTCCAGCCGTCTGCAGGCAATTGCCTGTTTTCAAAACAAATAGTATGATACGGATAGAAACAGATGGTGAAGAAAATGAGACTGCTAGACTATACCGCCGGAGAGCCGGCAGTGGCGATGCTCGGCATGTGCAAGAATGCCGGCAAGACCACGGCGCTGAACCGTCTGATCCTTGAGTATGGAGAATCCGGAGTGTCCACTGTCGCCCTGACCAGTATCGGCCGCGACGGAGAATCCCGGGATCTGGTTACGGGGACGGAGAAACCGCCGATCTATATGAAAGAAGGCATGCTTGCTGCAACTGCAGAGAAGCTCCTTTCTTTCTGCGATGTTTCCCGGGAAATCCTCTCTGCAACCGGATTGCATACCAGTCTGGGAGAAGTCATCCTGTTCCGGGCCCGGAGCGACGGGTTCGTCCAGCTGGCAGGGCCGTCAATCGTAGATCAGATCAAAAAGCTCCGGGAGGAGTTTTCCCGGTTTGGAGCGGAAACAGTGCTGATCGACGGTGCGCTGAACAGACGCAGTCTTCTGAGCTGCGTTTCCGACGGGGTCTGTATTCTTTCCACCGGTGCTTCCCTGGACCGGAATCCTGACCGGGTCGTTGCAGAAACCGCTTTTGTCGCTGCTCTGCTCATGCTTCCCGAAAGGCAGGCTCCGGGAACTCCGCTGGGTAAGCTGACCCTGTTTGGCGCGGATCAGGAACCGCATCCGGTCACGGACTTTTCCCATATGGAAAACACACGCCCCGGGGATGTGCTTATGGTGGATGGTGCCCTTACGGATATCCAGGCGCGCTCACTTTTAAAATGTCCGGCGCAGACAGAGGGGCTTGTTTTACTGGCAAAAAATGCCAGCTGTCTGATGCTGAAAAGAGAGACGTATGAAGCCCTGACCTCGCATGGCATCAGCTTCTCCGTGATAAACAAAACAAGGCTCGCAGCCATTACCGTCAACAGTGTTTCTGCAGGCGGCTGGAGCTTTGACAAAGAAGAGTTTCTTGATAAAATGAAATTAGCAGTAGATGTGCCGGTAATGGATTTGATGTAACAGACCGGACCTGCGATCCGGTCAGAGGACGCAGCATGATCAGACTTACTTACGAACAAACAGAAGATATCGGCCTCAAATATGTAAGAGATATGCTCTGCCCGGTTAGCCCTTATGGCGTAAAACATCTGAAAGCGGAAGGCTTTTACGGGCAGGACAGACTCAGTGAACTGGAGGCGGAGCTGAATAACATCAGCCTTCTCCAAAAGGAGCTGGAAGAAAACGGGGATGCTGTAGAAAAACTGCGGCATGCTTTAAGTGAGCTGAAAGATCTTTCCGGCACCTTTGAAACGGGAACGTCCCGGACGCTGTCCGAAGTGGAACTCTTTGAACTGTCCTCTTACTGTCTCAGAATGCAGGAGCTGAAATCGCTCGCGGAAGCTTTGCCTGCATTTCCAAATCTTTCCGGAATCTGCTTTGAATCTTTAGAATCCGCCCGGAGGATCCTGGATCCGGAAGGGCATGATCGTCCCGGTTTTTATATTGAAGATGAACGCACCCCGGCTCTGGCCCTGGCCCGAAAGAAGAAGCGGGAGCTGGAACTTTGCCTCCGTACGGCTTCTGCAGAAGAAAAAGATATCCTGCTCAGGAAGCGG
>CAZOHB010000013.1:0-28599 GCA_964579345.1 uncultured Parasporobacterium sp. | reverse complement strand
CATAGGAAAAAGATCTGCCAATACTGAAGTATTGGCTGGAAAGTTCAGTGCTATACGAAAAAGTTCTGACAGCACTGAAGATTTGCTCGGAAAGTTCAGTGCTATATGAGAAACTATTTATAACACTGAAAACGGGACGAACCAGATAGGAAAATGCAGATCCGGAACGGAAAAGAATCAGCTGAAAAAGAATACACATAACGGAATAAAACGAGATGAAACTTCTGACGAAAAAAGCAGGAATTATATTTATGATAGCGGCGCTGCTGGCAGCGCTTTTATGCTGGTGCGGGTCCGGAAAGCAGGAACAGGCGGCTCAGGGATCCGGGACGCAGGAACAAGTGGCAGGCGGATGCCTCTACTGCGGCAGCTCCTTTTTCTTTTCATACAGGAACTTGAACACGGCGATGCCGATGATCAGAACATAGCCAATGATGCTTAAGAGATCCGGGTGCTGCGAAAAAATAAAGAAGCCGAAGATCGCAGCAAAGATGACCTGCGTATAATCATAAACCGAAATGTCTTTGGCCGGCGCGAAGGTGTAGGCCGCTGTGATCGAAAGCTGCCCGCCGGTCGCGGAAACACCTGCAAGTAGCAGGAACAGAAGCTGATTCCCGGTCATCGGCTGATACTGAATGATCGCAAACGGCAGACAGACCAGCGTTGAAAATGCGGAAAAGAAGAACACGATGAGTGGTCCTTTGACGCCGGTCTGTCCGAGCTTTCTTACAAATGTATAGGCGATGCCGGCGCAGAAACCGCCGACAAAGCCGACGATTCCGGGGAGCGCAGTCATCGAAAAGCCGGGCTTAACGACAAACATTGCTCCGATAAAGGCGATCACGACGACGATCCAGTCCAGCTTTTTCGCCTTTTCTTTCAGGATAAAAATGCTCATCAGGATCGCGAAAAACGGCGACAGTTTATTGAGCATGTTGGCGTCGGAAATATTCATGTGGTCGATGGCGTAGAAATTGCTGATGAGACCAATGGTTCCAAACGCCGCTCGCAAAAAGAGATACTTCACTGCGGGTTTCGTTACGACGATTTTTTCTTTGGAGCGGAGCAGAAGAACGATCGAAACGATCAGCGCGACTGCGTTTCGGAAGAGCGCCTTTTCCATCGTGGGCAGGTCGCCCGCCAGCCGCACGAACACGGCCATCAGCGCAAAGAAAAAGGCCGCTGACAATATACATAAAATTCCTTTGATGTGGTTTGACATAATTGCTCAGGAATTCGCCCACTGGATCAGGCTCTTCATGATGGGCTTGAGCTTCTTTGCCTTTTCGGTTACGGCATATTCGACGCGAATCGGGACTTCGAGATATTCCTTCCTTTCGACCAGCTTGTCGGCTTCTAATTCTTTCAGCGTCTGAGACAGCATCGTGTTGGAAATGCCCTGCGTTTTCTTTAAGAGCTCGTTATAACGGCATGGGCCTTCCGCGAGCAGCGAGCAGATGATGGGCAGTTTCCATTTTCCGCCGATCATTTCCAATATGGTTTTTATTGAACAATCCGGTCCGCAAGGACAATTCTTTTTTTCTTTCATCAGACAACTCCTGCCACTCAGGTTTTTCTTATTTAGTAAGGATAATTTGAGTGATTGACATTTTGCATTTAAATTTATATTATGATAGCAAGTAAGAAAAACGTTGTAAATACGAAATTTTTACATGCAAGAAATCCGGCCCACGCAAAAGGGCTGAAACAAATTGTAGATTGGTATTGGAGGAAGTAAACATGGCACAGATTACAAAAGAAACAAAAATTGGTGAATTACTGAACATCAACGGCGAAGCTGCTGCACCGATCCTTTTGAGCATCGGCATGCACTGCCTTGGCTGCCCGTCTTCTCAGATGGAAACGATCGAAGAAGCGGCTTTTGTTCACGGAGTTGATCCGGACAAGCTGGTGCAGATGCTGAACGAGAAACTCGCATAAGCTCACCAAATTCTTTATTGAGATAGCAAAGGCCCGCGGAAACATCTGCGGGCCTTTCTTCTTATACATGTTATCTATATATCTGAACCGGAAATCTCCGTTCATGAACAAAATTTTCCGGCCGATTCATTTTGATTTAATCGTACTCATCATTCAAACGGTGACCGGAAATATTAGCTGGGACAACGAGTACCGCGAAAACGGATTTTTACAACGCCTCAGACTACGACGATCCCGATGACTTCTATGAAGATTATTACTACGACTTCGAAGACTACGACGAGGCAGAGCAGTATTGGGATGAAAATCATTAAAAATCCCCGCCGCCCAATATGCGACAAGGGACAGTTCTTCTGAGCAGTATACTTCATTATTTCAAGCTAAGTGTTCTGCTTCATCAATATCTTTGAAACCATACTGTCGCATTTCCAAATCGACAGTACGAATAAAAAGATTTCTTCCAATTTCTTTGCTATGCATAAAATGATACAGCAATAATTCAAGGGTTTTTTCACTGTATGTTTTCAGTTCACCCATCATATAAGTTTCTACTGATGGCGTACTTAAGAAATCATCTCCTGCGCTTCTTTTCCTCCCGTTTTGGGACAACTTGGGATATTTTCGAGCATACTCGTCAAACCATTCCATATTGATTGCTGTGATCCGCTCAACAAGTTCCTGTTTTTTTCGGCTAATCAGCGGAAGTTGATTTTTTATATTTTGATACTCCGATGGACTTGTAATCTCCATCATAAACGCATACTTATAAGCAAGAAGATTATCTCCGGAAGCTTCCGCTTTTTTCAGATCATCCAGGTAAGAAGAAAGGATTTGCGCATTCCATACTCCGAACTGGGAACGGCGCATAATTTCGAATGCCGGCCGGTTATTCTGGCAGGATGCCTTACCTCCTATGTTTTGTGTGGCGTAGAACATCTGCCACTCAATATCTAATATTTGTAAAATCAGTTCTTCATTTTCATTCATAAATACGCTCAACCCATTTAACCTCACAGCAGCGGAATCGCTTGCTGCAGCAGTTCCTTATCCTGAATTTTCCGCACAATTTCATTTACATGATCTGCCAGATACTCGCTGCCGCTCTCAGAAAGACCTTCCTCCCGAAGGGTGCCGATGATCATTTTATTAATTCCGGCCATGGCATCATATGCCGACGCTCCATCAGGCAATCTGCTGAAAATCACCAGCATCTCATGCAATTCTTTTCCCAGCACATTCAAGGTATCAAGTGCTCTCGCCAACCATTTATAGTAGGGCTTAAATTTATGATTTATTAAAAATGCTATTGCGCAGCTATATTCAATCGCTTTCCCTCTCATAATTGAAAGGGCCGGTCCATCTTTTCTTTCATATGTTCTCGGATAATTGTATTGCGTAATCTGAGCAAGAGAAATCAAATTCTGCGCAAGCTTGTAAAGAGTGACATCTTCCGGGTAGCCGTCCTGAAGGATTTTTCGAAGATTAGAAAGAGTTCCCTCATTATCGGCGAAAACTTCGCCGTTCGTAAAAGCCGCCAATCCGTTCTCCAACATAGAAAGCCATTTTATATTTTGTTTATGCTGCTCTGGAACGTTTGGTGCTTTTGTAAAGAAAAAGGATGTATCACAGCCGGGGCCGCTTTTCTTAGTTCAGGAAGAAATTCCTGATAATAATATTCTTTTGAAAGTTCAATTATTCCCGCCACGATCAGCAACTGCCTTTTGCAAATTCTGGAGACTCCTGTAAACAGGAGCATCCTCTCCTGTTACCTTCTTCAGTATTTCAAGTCCCTTTCCCAATTCTTTCAAGGCATCTTCATATTTCTCCATTTCGTAATGCGCTACAGCCATATTTCCATACGTCATAGCCATTTCATAAGTGGACTCATCTCCACCTTTCAGAATATCAAAGGCTTCCTTGAAACATATTTCCGCCTTCGAAAACTCTTTTTTATCTAAATAAACCAACCCTTTATTATTTTTACAGCTGGCCCGCAATTCTTTTGGAAACTCTTCCAACGAAACATAAATCTGTTCCACTTGATCAAACATCATGAGGGCCTCATCAAACCGCCCCTGCAGGCGATAGCATCCGGCCAGATTGTTGAGAATCGTACCATAATCACCTGAATAAATATCTGTATCGTCCTGAATACTTACAGAATCTATTTCAAAAGAACAGCTCTTGCAAACCGGCTGGCTAGTGCCTACTTTCACAGGGGTCTGCATAATCTCGATTGCATATTTATATGCGGCTTCCGCTTTATCCAACATTCTGCGACTTCTGTAAAAGGAGCCAAGCTCGTTATAAAGAGAGGCTCTTCCTCGCATGTCGTCGGCATCGGTGTGGTCATAATTCCTGCAAATCTCCAGCAGCGCCTTTTCCCGATCTTCATCAGACGTATAAGAAGTCTCATCTATCTTTTTTAATAATTCATTTGCTTTGCTCATATATCCACCAAATCATTTAATGTATTTGCACGTTATCCCCATATCTTCATAGATATTATGGATATCCACAATGCGCTGCTCATCATGTCGTTTCAGTTCTGATAGTTCATATTCTCTGTCGAGCTGGTTGTATTTACCCGAACCGTAATCGTGATAAGGCATCAATTCCACTTCTTTCAGACCAAGGCATTTGACATAAGATGCAACCGCTCTCATATCCTCATTAGAATCGTTCATCCCCGGAATGAGCGGAAGTCTTACAAGAACATTCGCTCCATGCGATACCAAATAAGAAAGATTTGATAAGATTCCCTTGTTGCTCACGCCTGTATATTCCTTATGCTTCTCATCATTCATCTGCTTTATGTCAAAAAGGAACAGGTCTGTAAGCGGAAGTATCCTTTCAAATTTATCCTGTGATACCGCTCCACAGGTTTCAATTGCCGTGTTGATCCCATCTTGTTTACAGCGTAAAAAAAGTTCTTCCACAAAATCCACCTGTGTCAACGGTTCTCCTCCGGATACGGTAAGACCGCCGTTGGATGCCCTGTAAAACTGCTCATCTTTTTTTACGGTCCGATAGATCTCATCAACACTTTTTTCTTCGCCGATCAGCTTGATTGCCTGCGGATAGCACTCTTTGGTACAGCTGCCGCAATTTACACATATTTCACGGTTTATTACCGGTCCGTTTTCCGTCATGCTTATTGCATTACTGGGACAGTTTTTCGCACATCTTCCGCACTTCAGGCAAAGATTACTGTTATGTGAAATCTCCGGTTCCACCCTCTGGGATTCAGGATTGCAGCACCACAGACACCTTAACGGACATCCCTTAAAAAACACGATGGTTCTGATTCCGGGGCCATCATCAATGCTATATCTTTGAATATTAAATATGATTGCTTTCTTCGTTTCCATTTATTTTCTTCCTATTGATTCGGGCTGATCCGCAAATGCAGACCAGCCCAAGAAGATAGAGGGGTATTGGGTATTTATTATACAACATGCTCTGTTCGTTTAATAATCTCATTCTGAAGGGATGTTGGAAGATCAACAAAGTATGCACTATATCCGCCAACACGAACCATCAGATTCTTCCATTTTGCAGGATCTTTCTGTGCAGCCCTCAGTTCCTTCGAATCCGTAATATTAAACTGAATATGCCATCCGCCTCTTTCAAAGAAGACCTTTACCATTGCCAGAATCAGCTTTAATTTTTCCGGATTATCAAACAGATTGCTTGCAAATTTCATGTTGTGAGTATTTCCGAAAGTCTCCCAGGAAATGTTGTCACAGGTCGAAGAATTGATAAGTGCCGTTGGTCCGTTGACATCCATTCCCGGCATAGCTGAGGTACCGGCATCGTTAACCGATTCGCCGCGGGAACGTCCATTAGGCAACGCACCGACATGCATACCATGAAGAATATGTCCCGAAGCAGCACCCTTAAACAGTATCGGTTTCTCACCTGTAAACGGATCCGGTCTCTTTTCCAGAATTTCCTGTGTATCAAAGATCAGTTTTTTGAAGATCGAATCAACATACTCGTCATCGTTTCCATACTTCGGTGCTTTGAGACACATCTGGTGGATATCCTCATACCCTTCCCAGTTTGCTCTCATTGCAGTGATCAATTCTTCCAATGTAATTTTCTTTTCGTCATACACCAGATATTTTACTGCTGCGAGACAGTCTGCAACGTCCGTAGTTCCGCGGTCTCCAACCCAGCCCGTAAAAGCGTTTGGATACTTGCAGCCACCACGTGTCGGGCATTTTCCAATCGGAATAGTGTACTTATAAAGGTACGCAGAACCAAGTCCTGACTGGAAGTTATGTTCTCTGTCAACTTTCCAGCGGATTGCGTAATCGTTGTGGAGCGCCTCTGCAACAAAGTCCTCCTGTTTAAGGAATGCTTCATATAATTTCTCATATGTATCAAATGTTTTAGGATCTCCTGAATGAATACCAACCTGAACATCTCGCAATGGATCATATCCATCATAGAAGGTAAGCTCGAGAACCTTTGCCTGGTTGATATGCATCGAACCACCTGTGTGCTCTGAGCAATCCAAATGATAACCAAGGCATCCGCTTGCAGCCCAATTGTAGGCATCTTCCCGTTCGATACCACGGGCAATGTAACGTTCTGCACCAAGTTCATCGTTAAGGAATGCCGGAATTCC
Source organism: uncultured Parasporobacterium sp. (assembly GCA_964579345.1). Taxonomy (GTDB): domain Bacteria; phylum Bacillota; class Clostridia; order Lachnospirales; family Lachnospiraceae; genus RGIG5612. The sequence continues at coordinate 22,022 of CAZOHB010000013.1, read as the reverse complement.
ACCCTGCATATCTTTATTGCATTCAAGCGCATAAAGCAGGAAATCGTCATCCATAATCGGATTGTAGCGGATATAAACTGCCGGCTCGGAAAGTCTGATCTGTCTCATGACTTCAAGAATGATCCAGGACATTTCATTTGTCTCATCGTGGCCGTATCCGTCAGTACCGCAAATAGTGATATTCGGAAGGTTTGTGCCAGGAGCAATACGCGTTGCAGCCGGCTGTACCTGAAGGATCTCCCCTTCACGCGTTTTAAGCCAGAAACATCCGAGTAATTCTGCCGCCTGCTGCCGTGTAAGTTTTCCTGCTTCAATATCCGGTTTGTAATATTTATAAAGAATTCTGTCCAACCGGCCCACACTGTTTTCCGGTCTCTGTGGCTGTTCCTTACGAACGGCCGCATGAAGAAATCTTGTTGACTGTACTGCTTCCCAAAAATCACGCGGCCGATGCTCCGGAACCCACGAACAAACATCTGCGATTTTCTCGAGTTCTTTTTTACGTGTTTCATCCGTCTCGATAGCAGCAAGCCGCTTTGCTTCTTCCGAATAACGGTTGGCCCATTTGATTACGGCCTCGCAGGAAATGATGATAGCCTGAATAAGATTGTACTTATCGTAAGCATCTGTTCCTTCTTTTGTGAAATCAATGCCTTCTGACTTCATCTTCTCAATCTCATCTTTTGCAGTCTGAATAATGGTTCCAAGACCTGCATCGACCACTTCCTCATGAACGGCAAGAACGCCTCCCCATGCTCCGACGTCTGCAAAAAGTCCACGTTCCGAATGTTTTCTAAGATACGGACCCTCAAGAACACAGGATGCATCGTTCATTAATTCAAAGTGCTGTTCACCGAGTTCTTTCTCGAGAGCATCATGGATATAATCAGGCGGCAAGTGATTTACCCAGTATTCCGTTTCTTCTTTCAGGGCTTTCATATCCTCTTCGTCAATTGTTGCCGCCACCTGGTCGCTCATGTTTCTGGCAAACAGACCTTTTTTAAGCATCTTTTCAATCTCGAATGGTCTGAATGATGTCATGAGTTCAACACCTTTTACATTCTTTGTAAGAGAGCCGACAATCAGCTCGTCTTCAAAAATGGTTACCTGTCCTTTTATCAGTTTGTTTGCAAAGCCTTTTGCCCAACGGATATCAACAGGTTCTCCTTCTGTTTCTTTCCATGATTCCGTAAACAAGATTGAGCCTTCCGGACAAATCTTTGCATTTTCGTTTTCCCAGATTTCTCTTCTTTTTTTAACACGCGGAGTCATGACAACGAGTTTTTTCATTTCTTCAGCATTTAGTTCTCTGCCTAAAACACCTTTTGACATTTATATTATTCCTCCTTTTTTGCAATGTCCTCTTTTCTGAACTAATCCTATCATTGCAGCGCGAAAAAGAGATATGACCTTTTATGTTGTGAAAATAGTTATTTTTTCCTCAAAAGAATAAATCGCTTCATTTATGAATAATATGGAATAATCCGGCTTTTTTCCGTTGAAAATCGAATATCACATTTAATTTTTCCGCTTTAAAATAAAAATGTACTAATAGTGAGCTAAAAGGAGGACCGTTTCATGTTAACACCAAGACAAAACTATCTGAACTACTTGAATGGCGATGAGTATGAATGGATTCCATGCAGCTACGACCAAAAACTGTTTCTTCCGGAAATTGTCCCGGACAATATCGCGAGAGGAACGGTGTTCCAACAGAAACCGTTCGACAGAAACCGTTTTGGCGGGTACGACTGGTTTGGTGTCCATTGGACTTTCGATCCTGCTGCCGCAGGCATGGGTGGATCGATGGAAGATGATATTCTTTTTGAAGATATTAATGATTGGGAAAAATATGTAAAAGTCCCGGATCTTTCAAAACTGGATTGGGAAAAGAGTGCCGAGGAAAACAAAGAATACATTACGACCGACAATATCCTGTCGACCACCATATACACCGGTTTTTTTGAACGGCTTATCTCTTTCATCGGTTTTTCAGATGCTCTTGTTGCTCTGGTTGATGAGGACTACCAGGACAGTGTGAAAGCCGTTTTCGATAAGCTCGCTGATTTTTACATTGAGCTGGTCGGTTATTTCAAAAAATATTATAACCTCGGCATGCTCGATATTCATGATGACTGGGGACATCAGCGCGGAGCTTTAATGTCTATTGAAACTCACCGTGAAATGATTGCTCCATACTTGCGGAAATTTACGGAAGGTGCAAAAAAGCTGGGTGTACTGGTTGAACTGCACTCCTGTGGAAAACTTGAAAGTCTTATGCCGAGCCTTATTGAAACAGGTGTCTTCACCTGGAGAGGTCAGCAGGAGCTGAACGATAAGAAAAAATTTGTTGATCAATATGGTGACCGATTTGTTTATAAAGTAATGGTTACAGAGGATTTTTCCGACAATCGTGAAGTTGTTCAGCAAAAAGCGGCTGATATCTACGAACTGTACAAAGGAAAGAAAATCATTCTTGACTACCCTCGCTGGCTGTCCCCGGAGGATTCACGAATACTTACGGAATTTGCCCGCAGTCATAAATAATTTCCGGAGCGAAAACGAATGCTTTCACTGGTCAAAGATAAATCGTTTTATAAAAAAATCGCGGCTCTGTCTATCCCAATCGCCGGGCAGCAGCTTTTGACTGCCGGTGTCAATATGATTGACACCCTTATGGTTGGACAGCTTGATGAAGTTGCATTATCCGCAGTTTCAATGGCTTCTCAGGTACAACTCCTCTTCATATTTATAAGCCTTGGAACCGGCATCGGCGCCAGCATTATGCTGGCCCGATACTGGGGAGGTAATAATACCGTCAGCATCAAAAAGACGATCACTCTGGCTTTTCGTTTTATTCTGGTACTTGGAATTGTATATACCATACTGGTTGGATTCTTCCCCCGCACGGTCATGCAGATCCTGACCACTGAAGACATCGTGATTGAAGCCGGAATCAAATATCTGAAATGGTCTATCCCCTGTTATCTGATGATTGGTATCCCGACCATCTGCAACTGCATCCTCAGGAATATCGGAAAGGTTCGAATTTCACTCTATATTTCCATCGGCGCATTTGTTGTAAATATTTTCTTTAACTGGATATTTATTTTTGGAAAACTCGGAATGCCCAGAATGGAAGTGGCAGGGGCTGCAATCGGGACCATGATCGCACGGGCTTTCGAGACAATTGCGATGTTTGTTTACTTATTCATTATTGATAAGACAATATCCTACAGGATCAAAGATTTGCTGACACCTTGCCGTGACCTTGCGAGAGAATTCTTTAAGGTTACAATTCCTACGGTAATCAGCGACACACTTGTCGGTCTTGGAATGACCATGTGCACAGCTGTTGGAGGAAGGATCAGCGTCGCGTTCATGTCCGGCAATTCGATCACCGCAGTTATGCAGCAGCTGATCTCCATTTTCAGTCACAGCTTTTCAAGCGCTTCTCAGATCATCATTGGAAATACACTTGGAGAAGGGCGCAAAAAAGATGTAAAGCAGGAAGGCTTTACCCTTTTGCTGATTTCCGCAGTGCTTGGTCTTTTTGTCGGCATATGCATTTTTGCGTTTACTGTTCCTATTGTAAACGGATATAAATTATCCACCGAAGCACACGATGTTGCAATTCAGCTGATGTACGGTCAGGCAATTGTAGCCGTCGTTCTGCTCCCCTCCTGTGAACTGACAAAGGGCATACTCAGAGGAGGTGGTGATACCCGTTTTCTGATGCTTGCAGAGGTTTTGTTCCTTTGGGTTCTCAGCATTCCTTTGGGATATATCACAGGCGTAATCCTTCGATGGAGTCCGCTCGCAGTATTCCTTTTTCTGAGAATCGATCACCTGTGTAAGCTTATCTGGTGCCTTCTCAGGTTCAGAACAGATAAATGGATCAAAAAAATTCAAACAGCTGATTAGTTTTATTTTTTCCTGTTTTTTTCTTCGTACGCCTTCAGAAAATCCGCAAACTTTTTTGTTTCCGGGCTTTCGTTGTATGTTTTTTTATTCCATACAAGTACATTGGAATTCTCCAACAGATTTTTCTGACCATTATCTTCAATCTCTTTAAAGACTAAGTTATTTTTGGGTGCTTCTTCTTCCGATCCAAACGTTGTAAGCAGGATTCCCTGTTGGCTGCTTACCATAAGAAGGGCCAGTGGATTCGATTCAACTTTCGCAGATATTTTCGGAAAGAAGCCATTTGCTTCAAAAAGTCCGTGCAGCTGTTTTTTCAGCAGGTTCGGAGCTCCGATATTTTGTATAAAAAACTCATCCTTCAAATCAGATAATTTGATTTTACTTTTGCTGGCCAGCGGATGTCCTTTCCAAAGTACTACTCTGAGTCTCAAAGGGTTTACTATAATGTAATCGAATAATGTATAGTCTTCAATCAAAGACTTGAACGTGAAAATAACATCTGCCTCGCCTTCCAGAAGATCTACAAACAGCGCATCATCTTTATCCTGAAGATATGAAATGTTTGTTTTCGGATTCTCAATTAAATACTGTGATAGAATCGGAATGATCGATTCAGCCTTCGTCGCACCGGCAATACCAATGATCAGCTTGCGGTTATTTTCTGTAAAAACGTTCGCGGGATAATTATCCTGAATTGTATTACAGAAATTGTAGAAATCATGACAATGCTCCAGCAAAGCCTGTCCTGCAGATGTAAGTTCTACGCTGCGGGTTGTTCTTTTAAAAAGCACAACCCCAAGTTCCTCTTCCAGTTTTGATATCTGTTTGCTTAATGTGGATTGGGACCGGTAAAGAATATTTGATGCTGTTGTATAGTTTTTACATTCAGCCAGGACAATGAAATTTTTAATCTCATTCAACATAATCTGACACCTCTAAATTAACCTTTTCCTGTCTGCTAATCTATCACAACCATTTAAAAAAGACAAATTTCGTCATCCAATTTATGCCATATTCATCATTATGATTTGTTATTTATGAAATACTTGGAAACTCCATTTTTTTTCAAATTTAATTGTGCTATACCTCATATATGAGCACAAAATAATTTTATATTATCCAATTATATGTGCAGAATCAAAATACAACGGGAGGAGGAACGCTAATGAAAATTCTAGGATTAACGTGTGGAAGAAACATGGGAAACAGCGAGATTCTTTTGAAGGAAGCTCTTATGGCTGCAGAAGAATTAGGTGTCGAATATGAAATGATTCGGCTGCATGACCTGAATATCAAACCCTGTGTTGGATGTAACGGATGCATATTGAGTGCTTCAAAAGGCGGAACCGGTGACTGTGTCGCGTTAAAGGATGATGATATGGACTTTTTCCGTGAAAAATTCCTTGAATGTGACGGCATTATTATTAGTGCCCCGGCTTTTAACAATACGGCTCCGGGACTCTTCCGTCTGTTAGGAGACAGATGCGGCCCGGCATTTGACAGAGAAATGAAGCGTTACGCAGAAGCAAGAGGCGCAACAATTGACCAGAGATGGTACAAACCAAGGGTAGCAGCGTGGATCATGGTAGGCGGCGGTCCGATTTCCCATCTTCATACCGGATTACCACTCATGTTCCATTTCTCAAAATCAGTTCAGGCACGACAGGTTGACCGTATGGCAGCCCCGTTATGCCCAGCTCCCGGACAGGTGTTAATGCATCCGGATTATATTGAAAGAGCAGCTCAGTTAGGTCGAAATCTGGTAAGTCAGATGGGCAAGCCGGAAGACGAAGTTGAATGGCTTGGAGGAGACGACTATGTATGTCCGCACTGCCGTTCGACCATGCTTGTTATCGGAGAAAACAATGAATGCCGCTGTGCAACATGCGGAAAACCGGGTCACCTTGCAGTGAATGCCGAAGGGAATGTTGTGATGGAATTTGACCCGGACGTTAAACCAGTTGATGATCCTGAATATCGAATCAAGCATTTTGACAGCATTATCCAACGGCACGAAGATTTCAAGGATTATATCAACGACAACAAGGATAAATTTGACAGATATAGGAATTTCGGCAGCTTTTCTAAGCCTGCTAGATAATCTGTAATCATTTATTAAGCATTGAAAAGATTTGTTATCCAGGTCTTTTCTGACACCATTGGGGATTAGAATTACAAAAAGGAGGTATTTTCATGGGTGGACCACAGGAAATTATTGCTAGTGCACTTATGTCAAGTTGGACAGGCGTAATCATTTTTGTCATTGCGATCGTTGTTGCTATCGTTATTGGTGAAAAATTCAAGGTTAACTCCGGCCTTATTGCTTTGGCATTTGCCGGAATCATCGGTGCATGTTTTTGCAGCATGCGATTAAAAGAAGTTGTCGCGCTTTTCCCAATCGACACATTCTATCTGTTATTCATAACAACGTTTTTCTACGGATTTATGAGCGAAATCGGTTTTATCAAAGGTATTTCAGATCGAATGATGTATGCCTGCAGGAATAAACCGGCTTTCGTCCCAATAATGACGCTTATTATTACTTTCGTTATTTCTGCACTTGGCGGAGACCAGGCGTCGATGCTTATTATGGCTCCTATCGCTTTTGGTTTTGCAATCGAAATGGGATTCAACCCGATTCTTGCCATCATTGCTGTACAGGGCGGTGGTTCACTCGGCGGTTACATGCCGTGGGCAACAGTTGGTGCTCTCCAGATCAGCTTATTTGAAAGACCTTTCGGAAGCCACGCACCGGCTCTCGCAGCTCAGATGGGCTTTGTTATTACGGTAGCAATTGCCGTTTTAATTCTTTTCTTTGCATACTACTTCATTACAAAAGGATACAAGGTTAAGAGCGTTGTAACAGTTAAACCTGAGCCGTTCAACAAAAAACAGAAGATTGCACTTGGACTCATGATCGGTGTTATCGTATGTCTCGTTCTCTTCCCGCTTATTAATATGATCTTCAAAGGAACCGCAGTATTCAGCTTCCTTACAACGGTACTTGATATCCGTTTAGTAATGACCATTGCAGCAATTATTGCTATTTTCCTGAAATTTGGTAATGAGCGCGAGATCTTTATGAAGAAAGTTCCATGGGGACTCATCTTTATGGTTTGCGGCATGATGACTCTTATTAACCTTATGTCTGATCCGCACGTTGGAACAATTGACTTCATTACAGGTCTTGTAGGCGAAGGAATCAACCCGACCATCGTAGTACTCATCCTGTTCCTTGCAGTCTGCGGACTCGGCGCTGTTACAGGTGGTATCACGATCATCTCCCTGTTAATGGCTGTTGTACCTGTTCTTGCACCTGTATGCGGAATGGAAGCATGGGCACTCATGGCATGCGGAATGTGTGGTATCCACGGTATGTCTATCAGTCCGTATTCCGCAGGCGGTGCTATGGCACTTTCCGGTTGCCCTGAAGAAATGAAATCAAAAGTTGTCAGAAAACAATATCTGGTTATGTTTATTCAGGCAGCTCTGTTGCTGGTACTTACCCTGATCGGTCTTCCGCAATTATTCGGTGGATGGTTCCTGTAAATATAAGATAGTTAGTCGATCGTATTTTATTAGATTTCAAATAGCCATGTTTACATGGCTATTTGAATCTGCGGAGGGAAATTAATGAAGAATAAAATATCTAAAGCAGTTGCTCCGGGATTTGGCGGTGACATTACGGTAACTGTAGAAGTAGATGATGAAAAGATCGTCTCCTGCAAAGCAGAAGGTCCTGAGGAAAACTCTTATAAGGCCAAGCAGGCACTTCAGGAAATTCCGGCGAAAATCGTTGAATGCAATCACACCCAGGTAGATGCAATCTCCGGTGCCACTGTAACTTCTGATGCCATCATGCTTGGCGCAACTATTGCTTATAACAATCTTACCGGCAAAAACTCTGCCGTACATATGAAGCCGGGTAAATATACCGCAAGTTCCATGGGATATTTAGGCGTTTGGGAGCTCCCTGTAACAATTACAGTAAATGAGTCCGCTCTTTTAAAGATCGAACTTCCGGAAGACAGGTTTGCCCACGGTGAAACGGAGGTATTGCTGGAAAGTGTGAAACAGAAACTGCTTCCAAGAATGATCGAGAATCAGTCTGTAAGGGTTGACGCAATATCAGGAGCAACCGTATCAAGTAATGCTGTCAAATCCGCAGTACAAAAAGCCCTTGTTCAGGCGCTTAAAGCAGGTGGCAGCGACGAATCAGCAATCAGCCATTTCTACTCTGTTCCTGTTAAGGAATTTGAAGGCGTTACAGAAGAACGCGACGTTGATATCCTGGTTCTCGGGCTTGGAAACGGAGGAATCTTCGCGATGGTCAGCGCCCTCGAAAAAATGCAGGAGCTGAACGGAAGAAAGCGAGTTAAGATTCTGGGTATTGATAAAGCCGGCAAGCTGGGCGGAAATTCACATCTGACACATGAGGCGAACGCAGTGAATCCGCCTCGTTACATGGCCGAAGTGGCTCCCGGTGAAACATTTGTAAACAAAGAAGAATATTTGAATGCCTGGCTGAAATATACAACGACTTCATCCAGAAAACAGAGTGCCAAAGAAGACCTTGTGAAACTATATATGGACGAATCCGGAAAAGTGATTGATTGGCTTCATTATGAACAGGGCTGGCAATTCGGAACCATGGAGCCTTCGCCCTGCAAAGATTTCCATGCGTTATCAGCCTACAACTCAGTCCTTCTTTCCAATGTTGACAAAGGAACCAACGAGGACCGCAGAAAGATTATAGGTCAGTATTATGACTCTATGATGGCAAAAGTTGTTGCTCAGGGCGGTGAATACATGCTTGAGACCGAAGCGTATGACTTCATAATGGAGGGCGATAAGCTTGTCGGTGTAAAAGCGCGCAATAACGTTACCGGGAAGGAATATATCCTGAAGGCAAAAGCAATCATTATGGGCTGCGGAGGATTTGCATCAAATAACGAGATGCTTTCAGAGCTTCTTGACGAACAGTTTGCAGGTCCGAGAAAAGTTACAAATACGGGCACAGCAGATGGAAAAATGATGAAAGCTGCTTTGAACATTGGCGCCGGAACATGGAATATTGGAATGAGCCCAATCGTTATGATGAAAGGACTTCCGCATTATCTCAAGAAATATCCGATCAACATTAACACGGAAAGACTGAATGGACGTACTGGCAGATATGAAACCTGGACGCTAAATGACATACCGCTTGGAATGGGTGTGTCCTCAGATGTAATGTGTGTTAACAGACAAGGACAGCGTTTCGGAAACGAAGCCTTGTTCAGCTTGTTCTCACTGACCATCAAGGAAGATTCCTGGCCATCATTCAAATCCGGCCCGTATTACTACGCAATCTATTCTCAGCCGCAGGTAGACTATCTTAAAGAACATGGCTTTACAGCGATTTCACGTTGGGACGGATATTGCTCACAGGGCGGTGTGCCGAATGGTCGTCCGCTCCCGGAGATTTACGAGTGCCTTGATACCTGTATCGAAGAAGGCATGGCATGGAAAGCCGATTCAATCGAAGAACTCGCCAAGCTGATCGATGTGGATCCTGTAAATCTTGCAGATAGCGTCTCCCGTTACAATGATTTGGTCGATGCCGGAAAAGACGAGGATTTCGGAAAAGACGCCCGCTTCCTGACCCTTAAGACAGAAGGAGGTCCATATTACGCGATCAAGATAATGAACGTAATTTTCGCAACCAGTGGCGGTCTTGATGTTGATACACAGATGCGCGTCCTGAAGGAAGATCACAAGACACCAATTGATGGCCTCTATGCAAACGGCTGCGATTGCCTGGGTGTTGTCATGAATGAAGAGCGTAATTATGTCGGTTTTGGCGGAGTTGCGCAAGGCTGGGTATTTGTATCCGGCCGACTGGCAGGACTCAATGCTGCAGAATATGTTTATAACAAGTACGGTTTTTCCGATAATCCGGTTTACCTCGTTGATATGAACGCTTACTCGTCAACCAAGTAATCTGTGTGGTAAATACGAATGCTTACTGTTCAAGGGAAATATTTTGATACCGTTAATTCCATTACGGCAGAGTGCTCTGAAAAGGTGCTGGATGCCGCGATGAAATTATGTGAAAGATACGAGCATATCCTTAGCAAAACCATCTCCGGGAGTGATGTATGGAACATCAATCACTCCCGGGGCGGCGGAGTGCAGCTCAGATCTGAAACTCGGGACATTCTTGCTTGTGCACTTGACTTTTACGATAAAACCGATGGTGCCTTTAACATCGGAATGAAACCTTTAATTGATGTTTGGGATATCAAACACCGGGATACACCCCCTGCCGAAGAAGAAATAAAAGCCGCTCTTCAAAATATTGATATTTCCAGTATTCAATTAGGCAATAACTATGTCCTCCTGCCGGATAAAAATATCAGTATCGATCTGGGTGGAATTGCAAAGGGTTATATAGCCGACCGTGTTGCTGATTATTTAAGATGCAACGGCGTTGACAGTGCTCTTCTCAACTTTGGTGGAAACATTGTATGTGTGGGAAGCAAGCCAGACGGTACACCCTGGAATATCGGACTTCAGTCACCTTTTGGTCAGACGCAGACGGATTTCTTTGCAATTACAGAAATAGCTGACGGTACTGTGGTTACCAGCGGAATATACGAAAGATGTTTCATGTATGAAGGCAAAATTTATCACCATATCATCGATCCAAGAACCGGTCAGCCTTCAGACTCAGGAATTATCTCTGCTTCTGTTATCGGGAAAAACTCTATGATCGCCGATGCACTGGCAACCTCCATCATTTTGCTGGGCCGGGAAAAGGGTCTGAAATTAGCAGAGGATTTTGGATATTATGCAGTTTGTGTTTCAGAAAACGGATCCGTACATAAATCCGAAAAAATACAGATAAATGCCATAGTATAAAACAATAGGAGAAAAACAATGAAGGATAAAATTACTATGCTAGCTGTTAGCGACATCATTCTTGACACACCGAAACCGGCAGAACCTTTCTTCAATTTAGTACGACCTACGCTAACCGAGGCAGATGTTACGGTTGGCCAGTGCGAAGTATATTACACATCTCGTGGTGTAGCTACTTTTGCGGATCCGCGCTATCCTGCTACCCCCAGTCCAATCTCCAGCATAGATGCTCTTAAAACCGGAGGAATCGATGTTGTCAGCATGGCAAGCAATCACTCCTGGGACGCTGGAATCCCGGGTGTTGAGGACACCATCAACGGTCTTGACCGGCTTGGCATCCTTCACACCGGCGCCGGTATGAATATTGACGAAGCCCATAAGCCCTGTATTATCGAGAAAGAAGGTACAAAAATCGGCTTCCTGTCATACAACTGTGTTGGTCCGGTAAGTTCATGGGCAACCAAGGTAAAGCCTGGCTGCGCGTATGTTGAGATTAAAACCGTATACGAAGCCAACTTTGCCGGATGCCCTCCGAAAGTTCTCTCCTACCCGGAGCCTGAAACAATGGATTGGATGATTCGGGATATCAAAGAACTCCGTCCGAAGGTTGATATCCTCGTTGTGTCTCTTCACAAAGGTATTGGCTTTACACCAACCAAACTTGGTATGTACGAGCATACTCTGTCTTATGCTGCAATTGATGCAGGCGCTGATCTAATTTTGGGACACCATGCTCACATTTTGAAAGGTATTGAGATTTATAAGGGTAAATATATCTTCCACGGCATGGGACATTTTCTGAAAGTTCTGGATCACGGTATGGGAAAAGATATGAATCCTGCTGATGCTAAAAAGTTCATGATGAATTTCGTTGAAGACCACGGTGGTCCTTTCTGTTTCGGTCCTGACGGTACAATGATTGAGTTTCCGCCTCGTGACGAACACGGCGTTGAACTTTCTGATATGACTATCATTGCTAAGTTCGAAATTAAAAACAAACAAATCGATAGGGTTTCATACCTCCCTGTCCTCATTCGAAAGGATGAGCAGCCTGAAATTCTCACAAGAGACAGCGAGTATGGACAAAAAGTCTACAAGTTCATCAAGAACTCTACAGACAACATTGATTTAAACGCTGCATTTGAATGGGATGGCGATGAAGTAGTCGTAACAGAAAAAAGCAATTAATCAGACGGATTACATAAAGTGAAACAAAAAGGATTACGAGTAAATCCCGTAATCCTTTTTACATTGCATTTCAAAATCGGCTTAATTTGCTTTATTCTGTTCTGCGGCAAGCTTTTCAATATCTTCGTCGCTTCTGCCAATAAGCTCTTCTTTTCTGTTGAAATCCACGATTTGACATTTATTATTCGGCTTGTTTATACTGATTGCACGAGAGGTTAATTCCATGAATATAAACAGTTTGAAATACTGTATTACCCATGCTGAACAGCCCTGTTTCGGACGGGCAGCTGATCAGCCTTATATCGCCCGGTCCACCCTGAGCTACCATATTCAGGAACTCGAAAATGAACTGGGCGTTATATTGTTTACATGAAATAACCGCAAGGTTTTACGCATGTTCGCTTAGGAGAGGGAGCAACAATCATGCCGAAAATACAGGCTGAAATAGAAGCTCTTACAAGACCGGGGATGTATCTTAAATGAGATACTGAGGTTTTGATAGTAAGCCCCTCGCGATCCAATGGAGGATTGAATCATGAAACAGGAAACAATTGACAGAATCAGAAAATTCACAAAAGACAGAGACTGGGAACAGTTCCATACACCGGCGAACCTCGCGAAGTCGATTTCGATCGAGGCGAGCGAGCTGCTGGAATGCTTTCAGTGGGACGAGGTGAATTTTGACTTGGAGCATGTGAAGGAAGAGCTTGCGGATGTGCTTGTTTACTGCCGGAATCTGCTGGATGAACTGGAGCTGGATGAGGATGAGCTCATCAACGCCAAGATGGAGAAAAACGAAGCCAAGTATCCGGTGGAAAAAGCCAGAGGCAAGGCAGATAAATATGACCAGCTGTAAGAAAAAATGAGACTTTTTATTGCGATTCAATTGAATGAGGAAATGAAGGACGCGCTGATCGATCTGCAGAATCAGATGTTTGAGCAGGGCGTTCGGGGAAACTACACCTCGGAGGAAAACCTGCATCTGACGCTCGCGTTTATCGGGGAGTATCCGGACCCGGAGGCGGTTTTGGATGCGATGCAGACGGTGACCTTCACCCCGTTTCCGCTTACCTTAAGCGGCTTCGGCAACTTCGGGAATCTCTGGTGGGCAGGGCTTGAAAACAGCCCAGCGCTTCAGGCTGTTGTAAGGCGGCTGCGGAGAGCACTGGCGGAACAAGCGATTCCGTTCGACAAGAAAAGCTTCCGCCCGCATATCACGCTGCTCCGTAAAGCGAGTCTGGCAGGCGGCGCGCCGTATGTGGAAACGAACAACGCGTATATGTTTGTGGATAAGATTTCGCTGATGCGTTCCGACCGGGGAAAACACGGAATGATCTATACGGAAGTAGGAACGCTCGAGGCGGATTAAGAAATCGGGAAGCTGCAGAACCGCTAGTCGCAAAACTGCATGTTACAGGGAAAGTTAGAAAACCAAAAGAACGAGGAAAAACAAAATGGTATTTGAAAAAATTAGGGTTGGAAATCTTGAGCTTGAAAACCGGATCGTGATGCCGCCGATGGCCACGGCTAAAAGCACAGAGGACGGCAAGGTGACGGACGAGCTGGTTGCTTATTATGGAGAGCGCGCGGCGAATCCGAACGTGGGCCTGATCATCACGGAGCACAGCTACATCTCGCAGCAGGGGAAGGCGCACGCAAAACAGGTGTCCATTTCATCGGACACTGATATTGACGGGCAGGCCAAAATTGTCGAGGAAATTCATAAGTATGGTAAAAAAGTCATCGCGCAGATCAACCATGCGGGAAGCGCTGCTTTTCCGGAAGTGACAGGGATGGAGCCTGTTTCTGCCAGTGCGGTGATCCTTCCGGGGAAATCGCCGAGGGGTGAATACGTGGAACCGAAAGCGCTAACGCAGGATGAGATCAAAGGAATTGTTGCGGATTTTGTTGCAGCAGCAAAAAGGGTCAAGGCTGCCGGCTTCGATGGCGTGGAGATTCATTCCGCGCACGGATATTTCCTGAACCAGTTTTATTCGCCGCTGACGAACTTGCGAACCGACGAATACGGCGGAAGTCTGGACAACCGCCTTCGGATTCACCGGGAAGTGATTGCTGCAGTGCGGGAAGCGGTTGGAGAAGATTACACGATTGCGATTCGCCTTGGAGGCTGCGATTATATGGACGGCGGAAGTACGATCGAGGATTGTGTTTATGCAGCAAAGGTGTTTGAGAGGGCGGGTGTGGACCTGATCGATCTTTCCGGCGGTATGTGCCGATTCATTTTGGAGGGACGCGATGAACCGGGATATTTTCAGGATATGACATCTGCTGTGAAAGCGGCGGTTTCTGTTCCGGTGATACTTACCGGCGGCGTGAAAACTTTGGACGAGGCAGAAGACCTGCTCCAAAAAGGCGCTGCGGATCTGATCGGCATCGGCCGGGAACTTTTGAAAAATCCGAAGTTTGGCGAGTAATTAATTATTTGCCGGATTTGAAAACGTGTAATAGAGGGGGCGGTTCTCGAACGGAAGAACCGCCCCCTGTCTGATGGATGCTATACAAACCGAAAGAACCGTCGACTGCCTGATGGATGTTATTCGGACCGAAAGAACCGTCCCCTGGGTTAAAAATGAAAAAAGTGCCAAAAATGAGAGAAGTGTATCCATCTTCATTTTCGAAAACGCTGATTTCACCTGATTTGGAGAAATCGTTACATGTTTACGTCTGATTGGAGCATGTATACAACTTGATGTCGCATCCGGAATTCCTGTTTGGCGGATTTTGGCCAGATTATTGTCATCTCTGCGATGAGCGGGCGATACACATCTCCGATTTTTGGCACTTTTATTTGGGATTGTTTTAGTAAAATACACATCTCCCGATTTTGTCCCGCTGGGAGAGTTTCATCTGGCGTTTCAAGTAAGCTGCAGACGGAGAAGCTGGACTCAAGCCATAAAAGTTTGGGCTGGAAAGTTCAGTGCCATTCGCAAAAGTGCTGTCAGCACTGAACTTCCCTGCGATATCGATTCATCCTCTGAAGAAGCGATATTGTGTAATGAGTAACATTTCTGTTAACGTCTGCTCGTCGGTGCCGGGGAGGCAGAAAAAGCGTTTCTTCTTAGAATCTTTTTTCTCTTGCGCCACGTTCTGGAGTCTCTTGATTTGGCTGCAGATAAATTTATATGATTCGGATCTGACTGCCTGTGGCAGATATAATGCGTTAGCGTTTGCGGTCATGATTTTGCTCTCCTTTCTCTTTGCTTTTGTTAGCGTCATTATAGGAGCGGTTCCTTAATCAGAATTAAAAATGCGAAAAAAATTTGCGAAACTTTTGATGGCGCTGAAACCATAGTCATAACTGGTGCGGGATGGTAAAATAGATGCGGATCGGCACGAAAAAAAGCGTTGATCGAAAGCAGAGAAAAGCTGCAACCGGCGCCGATCGATAGCGACGAAAAAGCGCAACCGGCGCCGATCGAAACCAACACAAACCGAAACCAACACCAACAGCGAGAGGGAACGAACATGGAATTTATTGACGGCGAATTTTATATGCTTGGATGCGACGAGGACGATCCGGACTGCATCCATACCGCGGACGAACTGGCAAAGCTGATCCGAAAGGTTGGTTTCCTGCCGCTGTTTTCTAATGAAATCCGGGGTTTCTCGGTCGAGGAGCGGACGCCGGTCCGCAATTGGTGGAGCGATGATCCGCAAAAAGATCCATGGGTCTGGCGACAGATCCTTGCCGGACACAAAGACATTGCATATGGAAAATTCTTCGATAAAAAAGCCGGATACGTCTCGAAAAAATGGTTTCCGGTCTTTGCCAATTACAGGCGCAACGGATACGATTTCGATGCGCTGGTTGGCGACGAACTGGCATCCAACCGCGCCCGGAAAATTATGAATGCGTTGGAGCCGGATGATGAGCTCAAGGGCCTTGAACTGCTTTCGTTTGAGCTGAAGGAAAAAGCCGGCTTCGGAAAAGGCGGCGAGAAAAATTATGAGGGCGTGGTCACAGAACTTCAGATGCAGACGTATCTTTTGATGAGTGATTTCCGCCAGAAGATCAATAAAAAAGGAAAGGCGTACGGCTGGCATATCGCGGCGTTCGAAACGCCGGAGACGAAGTGGGGCTACGACTTTATTGCGGAAGGCTACCGGGAAACGCCGGAAGAATCGTGGAAGAAAATCATGAAACAAATCCGCAAGATCTGCCCGGATGCGGATGAGGCGAAGATAAAGAAAGTGGCAGGGATCAGAAAAAGAAAATGAAAATCATCGACGATATTGGAATCAGACTATATGAGACGATCTGCCGGAATGACGGGATCAAGGCGCGCGAAATCGCGCGGGAGACGGGGATCGACAAGACGGAGCTCAACCGGCTGCTGTATCTTTCACCGTTTGTGCACGAGCTTTGCTACCGGGACGACGCCTATCAGTGGCACGGCCTGATCCGGCAGACGCGGCCGCATTACGGCCTTTACGATTTCTGCGGCTACTATGACACGGTCGGAAATTTTCTGCAGCAGACGGAAGAGAAATGGATGGAACAGCTGATGGAAGGCTGCCGGCGGATCGGGCGAAACCTGAACGACACCCGCGGGCTCTTTCATTCCTTCCGCGACACGCGCGAGGTGATGCTCGGGCTGTTTCAGGATCTGAAAATGCTGGACGTTGCGGATTGGGAAATCTGCTTTGAACTGCGGATCCGCAGGGCGAAATGGATCCGGATCTACGCGGATGTACTGGTCATCACCGAGGACAAAGTTTTTTCGCTGGAATTTAAAATGAAGGATGTGATCGAGCCGGAGGAAATGCAGCAGACGGTGAAGTACTCGAAATATCTCGACGTGATTTTCGGCTCGGATTATGAAGTGATCCCGGCGCTCGTGCTGACGAAGGCGAGCGACCTTTACACCTGGGAGCCGCTTCCGAACAGCGACCTCGAAGTGCCGGTCTGCTCCGGCGACATGTTGTTTAATGTGTTTGACGAATTTCTGGAATTTTTGGAGAGGTAAAGGAGCGCCATGGGCGAAGAGATAAAAGCGGTCATTTTTGACCTGGACGGGACATTAACGGACACGGAAAAATATTACCAGAAAGCCTGGCCGGAGGCGCTGGCGCACTTCGGCTATCGGATGAAACCCTGGCAGGCGCTGGCGGTTCGCTCTTTGGGAAAGCCCTTTGCAGAGCAAAGTTTTCGGGAATGGTTCGGCGAGGAATTTCCGTATCATGAGGTCCGCGGGTACCGAAAAGATCTGATCGAGCAGATGCTTGCGGAAAACGGAATCCCGTTGAAGCTCGGCGCGATCGAGCTGCTCGAGTTCCTGAAAGAGAAGAAGATCACCATCGCGCTTGCGACGGCGAACAACCTGGAACGGGCAACGGCAAAGCTGCATCAGGCGGGACTTTATGACTATTTTGACCGGATCATCTGCGCGGAAATGGTGTCGCAGGGAAAGCCGGCGCCGGATATTTACCGCTACGCCTGCGAAGAACTCGGCCTTGCGCCGGAGCAGACATTTGCAGTTGAAGATTCACCGAACGGCGTGATCAGTGCGTACAAAGCCGGCTGCAAAGTCATCATGGTACCGGACCTTTCAGAGCCGGATGAGGAGCTCGGGAAAATGCTGTATGCCTGTGTTCCGACGCTGACGGATATAGAGACATTAATTGGACAATAATAAAAAATCGGTTTTGTTTAAAAGGGAAAATAATATGAAAAGAAGAACAATTATCATAATCGCCATTGTATCAGCTATATCAGCGATTTTAGGTGCATTTCTGATTATTCACAGAAATGTGATTAAGGCGTTGATCAGGGGAGAGGAGCTTCCGGAGCTTCCGGAGGGACACCCGGCGTGCTGCGTGAAAAAGCAGAAGGCTGTATAACTCAGTGGAAGATATCCCCCGCCTCTATAGGCGGTGGGTAAATAAAAACAAATTCAGTGGCGGGTGACAATCCCCCACTGAGTTATACGCTCCGCGAGGATGCGCAGGGATTCGGATCGGAAATATGTCAGCAAAGCTGACCCGAATCCCGCGCCAAATCTCGCAGGAGCGAGATTTGAACGGAGAGCCATATATGAATCCGAAAAACGAAGTAATGAAACAGCTGAAAGAGCGCAAGTCCGTGCGCGTTTTTACGGAGCGGGAAATCGACAAGGAAATCGTGCAGGAGATTTTGGAGGCGGCTGTGAACGCGCCGACAGCCGGCAACCAGCAATTGTACTCGATCCTGCGAATCACGGATCCGGAGCTTTTGCATGCGCTGAGCGAGTCCTGCGACCACCAGCCGTTTATTGCGGAAGCAAAACTGGTGCTGATCTTTTGCGCGGATTGCCTGAAATGGTACACTGCTTTTCAGGCGGCGGGCGCCGAGCCGCGGCTTCCCGGAGAGGGCGACCTTTTGCTGGCGGTGAGCGATGCGAACATCGCCGCGCAGAATGCGGTGACTGCGGCGTGGTCATACGGGATCGGCTCCTGCTATATCGGAGACATCATGGAAAATATCGAGACGCAGCGCAGGCTGCTGAACCTGCCGGATTACGTTTTTCCGGCCGCGATGCTGGTGTTCGGTTACCCGACGGAGCAGCAACAAAACCGGACGAAACCGGAGCGAGTCGCGATGCAATATATTGTCAGCGAGAACGGATATCATACGATGAGCGCGGACGAATTGAAGGAAATGTTTGCGCCGCGCACCGCGGGAAAAACATACGAGGAATGGATGCGCGCGTTTTGCGAGCGCAAATATAATTCGGATTTTTCGAAGGAAATGACGCGGTCGGTGCGAGCGTATTTAGCACAATATCAATTGGAAAACGGGAGAGGCGAATGAACATACAGATTTTTGGAACGAAAAAAGATTTTGACTGCAAGAAGGCGGAGCGGTATTTCAAGGAGCGGAATATCAAGTTCCAGTTTATTGACATGAAGGAAAAAGGGCTCAGCAAGGGCGAGTTCCAGTCGGTCTGCCAGGCGGTCGGCGGGCTGGACAAGCTGATCGATGAAAAGTGCAAAGATAAGGACTTGCTCGCGCTGATCCAATATCTTGCGGAGGAGCAGAAGGCGGATAAGGTTTTTGAAAATCAGAAAGTTCTGAAGCTGCCGATCGTCCGCAATGGAAAGCAGGCGACGGTCGGCTACCAGCCGGACGTTTGGAAAGGATGGAGCTGAAATGGTCAAACCTATTGTTAAGGACATCTTTTTTCTCGGGCAGAAATCGGAGCCGGCGACGAAGGCAGATCTTGCGGTTGCCCAGGATCTTAAGGATACGCTGAAGGCAAACCGGGAGGGCTGCGTCGGGATGGCGGCCAACATGATCGGCGTGAAAAAACGGATCATCATCGTCAGCATCGGTTTTGCGGATCTTGTCATGATCAACCCGGTGCTTTTGTCAAAAGATGGTCCGTACGAAACGGAAGAAGGCTGCCTCTCGCTGGAGGGCGTGCGAGCAACGAAACGCTGGCAGGAGATCGAGGTGGAATATCTGGACGAAAACTGGAACAGCCACAGGCAGAAATTCTCCGGCTGGACCGCGCAGATCATCCAGCATGAGATGGACCATCTTGAGGGAATTATTATTTAGTACACACCATGCCGTGCGAAACCGGATCGTCTGGCGCATTATGCTGTGCGAGCCGGATCGCCTGACGCATTATGCTGCGCGAAGCCTGATCATCAAGCGCACATTATGCTGTGCGAAACCGGATCGCCCGAGGGAGTATTATCTGAGGCTTGATCGAAATGGTGAAAGAAAATGAAGTTATACCATGTCAGTAATGTTGTTATACAAAATCCGGATATCCATTTCGTGCAGAGGAAGAATAATTCTTGAAAGAATTTACGGCGATCCTCGATGCCTGATATTTGCGGGTTTTATTATTTGAAAAAGCAGGAGAATCTGACGACATGAAATTAAAAGAACGAATTGACATGCACACACACTATCTGCCGCCGGCATATAATGCCTTGCTGGACAGGCGGGAACTTCGGTTCCTGGACGGCGGCTTTCCGCGGCCGAACTGGAGCGAGGAGCAGCACCTGCAGAACATGGAGGCGCTGTCGATCACGAAAGCATATTTATCTGTTTCGTCTCCGCATCTGCATATGGGGGATAAAACGGAAGCGGTGGAAACTGCGCGGGGCTGCAATGAGTTCGGCGCGGAACTGGTAAAAAAGTATCCCGAAAAATTTGGCATTATGGCGAGCCTTCCGCTTCCGGAAATTGAGGAGTCGATTGCGGAAATCCGGTACTGCGCGGAGCGCCTGAATATCCGCGGATTTTGCCTGATGACAAATTTGCGGGGCGTATATCTCGGGGATCCGATGCTGGATCCTGTGATGGAAGAACTGAACCGGAACCATGCAGTCGTAAGTCTCCACCCGACACAGCCGGGCGCTGTGCCTGAAGGTGTGTGCGAAAAACTTCCGCTTCCGCTGATGGAGTTTTTCTTTGATACGAGCAGGACGGTCATGAATCTGATCCTGAACCGGGTGCCGCAGAGGTTTCCGAATATTCGCTTTATTGTTCCGCATGCCGGTGCGGTTTTGCCGATCCTCGGTGATCGCCTTGCCGGGATTTCAGCGGTCCTGCCGGGCTTTGACGACGTGGATGTCAGAAGCAGCCTGCAGGAAATGTATTATGATCTCGCGGGCATGATCTTCCCGACGCAGATTGAAAACCTGAACCTGCTGGGCGTGCCGAAAGAACACTTGCTGTACGGGAGCGACGGCACGTTTACCCCGGTTCCGATGTGCATGAAACTGGCTGAAAAAATGGATGCACTCGAAGGAATCGAAACGATTTATCAAAGCAATCCGAAGGAATTAATATGAAAAAAGTTCGCATCACAGTTATGAAAAAGGCCTGCTATCAGGACCTTATAGAGCAGTATGAAAATCCGCTGGAGAATCCATGCGACATGGAAGAGGGGATGGTCTTTGTTGCAAACGGCTGGGAAAAGCCGGACGGTTTTTGCGACAGCGCCTGGGACACACTTTCGCCATTTGTCATGGCGCTTTCGCATGGCGCGGAAGGCCTGTACGACGGGTGGATGAAGAATCGCAAGTCCGCGATGCTTTCCTGCAATGACGGCTTCCGCCCGGTCAGCTTTTTGCTGGAGACCCTGGACGAGGAGGCGGAGTAGGCGCGGCTTCCTGCCGCATAGAATCTTGATGAGCACAGATAAAGGGACGGTTCCCCCCAACACTAACAAAGACCCGCGTGAGCGGGCCTTTGCCTAAAAAGGAGAGAGAAATGAAAAAAATATTTGCTTGCTGTGAGCTTAGCGGGGGAGCTAAGCTCCTATCTTGTTATGTGCTTGCTGCACGATATTGTCCTGTTCTTATGTGCGTATGATAAGGGCTGAAACTTAAATGAAACTATAAGAGATTGTGAAAATAATGTGAAATGCCTTATAATGAGTCGCAGAGTATTACACGGGACATGGACAGCGTAACATCAAACCCGGCACGAAGATGAATCACGAAGTGGGATTTTCCAAAAACGGCGACAACAGGATGATTTCTAAAGGCAATTCCTGAAAAGTGATTCACGAAAGGATGCGTTATGTTTACGAAATCGGACAATGAAATTTTTGACCGGATCATTGAAAAACGATCCACCTGCAGAAGCTTTACGGATCAGGTCCCGGAAAAGGAAGAACTTGAGGAAATTATCAAAGCCGGGCAGCTCTCTCCGTATGCGTCTATCGACTCGAAGGCGATTGATGTCTTTCGGCATTTCTATGTGATCTTCCGGGATGATCCGAGGCTGGACGTGATTGACCGGCTGATCAGGGAGCAGAGTGCGACGGATCTGCAGCGGCGTCTGAAAGAGAAAAAGACGGATCCGTTTCTTCAGGAAAATGGCGAGCGTGTGGAAAAGCTCTGGGATAATGTTGCGAAGAATGGCGAGAGCACATTCCCGAATCCGCCATGTATGATCGTTGTTGCGGAATGGCGGGGAGCCAGAAGAGCGGAGCGGCAGAGTCTTGCGCACTTGATGGAAAACATGTGGCTGAAGGCGACCG
>CAZOHB010000012.1:0-29272 GCA_964579345.1 uncultured Parasporobacterium sp. | reverse complement strand
ACATCCGTCACGTGTATGGGGTCAGGGGTGCGCTGCCCGTAGTCCCCAGCCAATCCCTGGATCCCGAACGGTGTCCTGTTTTTTGTTTGGGCACAAATAAGGGGACTCGAACGACTCGGCAAGCGAAGCTTAGAAAGGTCCGGTGGACCTTTCGTGCCGAGGCCGGCCTGAAAGGCGGCGAAGCCGCCGGCGGGAGTCCCTTAGTGCCCAGAGAAAAACAGGTCATCGAAAGATGGCCTGTTTTTTGCATGGGTATAAATAAAATCAGTTGTTGTCATGGTCGACATCAGAAATCAGCTCTGCTATACTTTGTCCATATGGCTATGAAGCCATCAAAGAATCAGGAGGTTTATTATGGCAGATTTTACATATTTTACACCTACGAAAGTTTTCTTTGGAAACGGCATGGCTGATCAGGCAGGACGGATTGCGAAAGAATTTGGAGCAACCCGCGTGCTGGTTCATTACGGCGGTCAAAAGCGGACTTCTTCAAAGAGTCATCGATTCGCTTGATCGGGAAGGCCTTTTCCATGTGGAGCTGGGAGGTGTTGTTCCGAATCCCCATCTGAGCAAAGTGCGCGAAGGAATCGAGCTTGGAAAAAAGGAAAAGATCGATTTTCTTCTGCCGGTCGGAGGCGGCAGCGTCATCGACTCCGCGAAAGCCATTGCGTATGCGCTGGCGGAACCGGAGGAGGATGTCTGGGATCTGTATGAGCATACCAGAAAAGCAAAGGGCTGTTTCCCGATTGGCGCGATCCCAACGATTGCGGCAGCAGGAAGCGAGATGAGCGACAGCAGCGTTATCACGAATGCGGAAGAGGGCAAGAAGAGAGGCTATAACGACGATCTTTGCAGACCGCGTTTCGCAATCATGGACCCGACGCTGACACTCTCGCTCCCGGATTACCAGACCCAGGCAGGCTGCGCCGACATCATGATGCACACGATGGAGCGTTACTTTACCAATGGAGACAAGCTGGAAATCACGGACGCGCTTGCGGAAGGACTTCTTCGCTCGATGATGAAACAGGCAAAAATCCTGCATGAAGATCCGCAGAATCTGAAAGCCAGAGAAGAGGTCATGTGGACCGGCAGCCTTGCGCATAACGGTCTGACGGGCTGCGGAAATACGGCAAACGATTTTTCCACACACAAACTTGAGCATGAGCTTGGCGGCATGTTTGACGTTACACATGGAGCAGGCCTTACAGCACTTTGGCCGTTCTGGGCGCGTTATGTTATGAAAGACTGCCTGCCGCGGTTTGTGCGTTTCGCGGTCAATGTCATGGGCGTTGAGCCTGGCGCGACCGACGAAGAAACAGCGGAAAAAGGAATCTGTGCGATGGAAGATTTCTACCATGAGATCGGAATGCCGACGAATTATAAGGAGCTGGGCATCGATCCGACTCCGGAACAGTGCAGGGAAATGGCCGAGCGCTGCGAAACCGCCGTCGGCGGCAGCATGGGTTCCGCTAAAAAACTTACCCGTGAGGATATGGAAAAAATCTATCTGATGCCCCGCTCGTAAAACAAAAAACAGCTTGCTGAAAAGACACCGCAATGGGACAATATCACTCGGTAAAAAAAGATTCAATCAAATACCCCCGTCCGCTCGTGGCGGGGGAATATCTTTGTAAGAACAGGAGAGAACATTTATGAAAAAAATCATTGCACTCGCATTGAGCGTATCTTCCGCGTTCCTGATTTTTACGGGAACGGCATTTGCTGCAGAGAATGTTAGCGCCGGAACTTACGACGACGCAGCTTCTTATGAAGAAACGACCGTTGCAGGTTTAGAAGAAAATGCAGACGAGCAGATCTTCCTGCAGGAAATTACGGACACAGTAACTTCTGAAATCAAGCACGGCCTTTATATGCCGGATGTAACAGAGGAAATGAGCAAGGCTTCCTACTGGACCGAAAAGGTGGACAACCCGGATGAAGTTCTTGCGGATTACGCTCAGATCTGCGCGATCAACGACACAATCCTGAATGGCGCTTCCACCAACATGTTCGATTTAAAGAACTGGCCGTATGAAACTTATAACGGAGTCGCACAGAATGATCTGAACATCAGTTCCGCAACAGATAATGCGAAATACGCATTCAACAGCGGAGCAAGATTTGATAAGGATGGAAACAAATATACAACCTGGGAGACGGCAGAAGAAGCGATTTATAAAGAGATGATCCAGAATGCAGTGGATCCGGAAGCAACGGAAGAAATGCCGGTGCTTTACGGCATCTGCACAAACCGGACCTGCCTGCAGATCCTGCCGACCGATCATCCGCTCTGGGACGATTATACAGATCCGGACTTCGGCTATCTCTGGCAGAGTGCGGTCCGCGTGAATGAGCCGCTGATCGTAAAAACGAAATCCGCAGACGGCAATTATTATCTTGCAATTTCCTCGAACAGCAGCGGATGGATTCCGGCAAAAGATATTGCGATCTGCGCAGACCGGGATGAATGGCTTGCTGCATGGGATCTTGCATCAGAAAAATCAGTGGTCGTTTATGGCGACAAAATTTACACAGAGGAATCTTATTTCGCACCGGATACCGCTAACCGGATGCTCACGATGGGAACGATCCTTCCGCTGGCAGACGAAGCAGAGTGGAAAGACAACCTTGTGATCAACCGCCGCGCGTACAACAACTATGTGGTCTGGCTGCCGGTGAGAAATGCGGATGGCTCTTTCAAAAAAGTGCTCGGTCTGATCGGTGAGAACCGCAAAGTGCAGGTTGGTTTCTTACCGCTGACGATCTCCAACGTACTTGATGTCATGATGAATCAGCTTGGCGATACCTACGGCTGGGGCGGCATGCTTCTTGCGAATGACTGCTCTGGCTATGTCCGTGACGTTTACAAATGCTTTGGTTTAGAGCTGGCACGAAATACGAACTGGCAGGCGGCACAGCCGGTCTACCGGGTGGACCTCAGCGCGATGGACGATGAGGCAAAGGCGGAATGCATCCGCGAGCTTCCTCCGGGAACCGGATTATACTTCAGCGGCCATGCCATGATGTATCTGGGTGAAGAAAACGGAAAACTTTATGTCATCAGTTCTGTCAGCGACCTGCGTCCGGATGAAAACAGCGCAGTGCTCCGTGTGCGCGGCGCGCTGATCAATACACTCGATGTGCGGCGCGGAAACCAGACGACCTGGCTTCACAACCTGCATACCGCTGTTGTCCCGTATTACACAGCGGACCATGTGATCACCTATCCGTTAAAAGATGAAGGCGTAAGTCTTGCAGCAACGACATTTACTTATAACGGTAATGCGCTGACTCCGGCCGTTTCCGTTACCTATAAAGAAAAAGCGCTGACAGAAGGCATCGACTATAAGCTCTCCTACAGCAACAATAGCGTTGTCGGAACCGCAAAGGCAGTAGTAACCGGAATCGGAAAATATACCGGAACTATTCAAAAAACATTTACGATCAACCCGAAAGGAACGACGGTTTCAAAACTGACGCCTGCGAAAAAAGCCTTTACCGTTAAGTGGAAAAAGCAGGCGAAACAGACGACCGGCTATCAGATCCGTTACAGCCTGAAGAAGAATTTCAAATCGGCGAAGACCGTGACGGTCAAAGGCGCAGCGAAGGTCTCTAAAAAGATCGCGAAGCTGAAAGCCAAAAAAACTTACTACGTTCAGATCCGGACGTACAAGACGGCAGGCGGCAAGAATTATTTCTCCGCCTGGAGCGCAGCAAAGAAAGTTAAAACGAAATAGTCTGCAGATGCTAATGAAAGAAAAACGGCGGGAGATCAGCTATGATGTGATCCGCTGCGTGGCGATGCTGTTTGTCATCGCTGTGCATGCGAATCCGAAACCCTACCAGAGCGGGAGCCTCTGGCAGGAGCTGTTCCTTGCCGTTTTCTTTTCCTGCAACGGACTCTTCTTTATGCTGAGCGGGAGATTCGCCCTGGCAAAAAAACTGGACGGTGTGCGCGGCATCCTGACCTTTTACCGCCGCAAACTGTTTTCTGTTTTTATCCCGCTCGTCTTTTTCGGGGCCATCTATTGTCTGGTCGATCTATATCAGGATGGCGTGCCGTTTACCTTCGGCATGTTCCTGGAAACGGCGGCAAAAGGGCTGACCGGTGATCTGCGGGATACCTATCTCTGGTTCATGTTTGTGCTGATCGGCCTGACGCTGGTTGCTCCGTTCCTTGGGAAGATGGTGCAGCGCATGACAGATTCGGAGCTGCATCTTCTTGCGGCGATCGGCCTGATCTGGGAAATCCTGAGTATCTATATCGGGAAGAACGCAGGACTTGGCTTTGGCTACAGCGGATGGCTTTTCGAGGGCTGGCCGTATTATTACTTCCTCGGATACTATGTCTTCCGCGTCTTTGAGAAAAAAGCAAAGGCAAAAAAGATCCTGATCATTGTGGGCGCCGCGGCGTTTATCCTCAATTCGCTCTGGTCCTGGCTGATGCCGGAATACAGTTACAACGCGCATGATCTGGCGCCGCTGTACACCGTATTCATCGTCGGGCTCTATCTTTTGCTGGGCAGCGCGAAGCCGGATCCGGAGAGCGGATTTGGCAGACTCATCGCCTGGGTTGCCGCTCAATCCTATTTTGTCTATCTTATCCACCGCATCCTGGCGAAACTCTGGATCGACAGGCTCAACTGGTTTCCGGGAAAAGTCGCCGATTATCTGGTGCATCTGATACTCTGCCTGATCCTTTCCCTGGCGGCTGCGTTCCTGCTGAATCTGATCTATCGGCCGGTGAAGAAAAAACTGGGATAAAAAAGGCAAGGAAAAAGCAGGCGAAACAGCTGTGGGAGAGAAATCCGACAAGAAAAACCGGAATAAAAATATCATGAAAGAAAAGAAAATGAGCAGCAAAGCACAGACCATCATTCATCCGATCGAACCGACCTATGACGAACATTCCAGGATCCTGATCCTTGGAAGTTTTCCATCTGTTAAATCCAGGGAAATGATGTATTTTTACGGACATCCGCAGAACCGCTTCTGGAAAGTCGTTGCGGCGCTTTTTCAGGAGGAGGTCCCGATGAGCGTCGAAGAGCGCCGGGCATTTCTTCTGAGAAACCGGATCGCGGCATGGGATTCGATCCATCAGTGCACGATCGTCGGCTCATCGGATTCCAGCATCAAAGATGTGGTCCCGAACGATCTGTCACCGATCCTGAACACGGCAAAGATCGAGATGATCTGCTGCAACGGAAAAAAATCCTGGGAGATGTATCATAAATATATTGAACCTGCCACCGGCCGCGCGGCGGTCACGCTGCCTTCGACCAGCCCTGCAAATGCAGCCTGGTCGCTGGACAAACTGATCGAAGCCTGGTCCGTGATTTTGCCATAGGCGCAATAAAACAATGGAGCTGCCACGAATATGGCAGCTCCATTGTTTTTATATCATTCAGTGGAAAATATCCCCCCACCCGATAGGCAGTGTGAAAGACTTGCAATCTCAACCGCGCATTATAGCGCAGGCGGTCTGAATCACTCCGACAAATAGGAAAGGATCTGATGTGCGGCGACATTTCCTTCGCCGACCGCCTTTGCGATCTGATACGGTCTTCCGGTGCAGTCGCCTGCGGCGAAGCAGCCCGGCAGATTCGTCTCCTGCTGACGGTTCACGACAATATGCGGACCGTCCATCTCTAATCCGTTCAGAAGCGTCGTCGGTGCGATCGCACTGCGCAGGCAGAACAGCCCGTCGACAGCGACTTCTGTTCCATCGATCAGTTCGATGCTTTCAACCTTCATGCCGCCGGAGACTTTGCGAAGCGGCTTCGGAAGAATCTCGGTGTTTTCGCTGTCTTCCTTGCCCGGCTTATACGTCCGGTAAACATAAACTTTTCCGGCAACTTCCTCCAGATAGCGGACATCTTCTTCCAGACGGGAAGAACTGCTGAGGACGGCGATCGTTTTTCCTTTATAAAACATTCCGTCGCAGGTCGCGCAGTAGCTGACGCCGCGGCCGACAAAGTCTTCCTCGTTTTCGATGCCCTTCGCCTGAACGACGCCGGTCGCAAATAAAACAGCCTTTGCTTCATGAACCTCGTTATTGGCCAGGATCATGTAATGGTCGCCCGCCTGCGAGATCAGGGTCACGATCTTTTCCGTGATCTCAAGACCGAGCTCTTCTGCCTGCGCGGAAAACAGCGCATTCAGCTCTTTGCCGCCGGTCATGGGAACACCCGGATAGTTGGCGATCTTTTCGGATTTTCCAATCTTTTCACTTTGTTCTTTTGAGCCAAACCAGACGATTTCCTTGTTGTGCATTTTCAGTGTCAGGGCCGCGGAAAGTCCGGCAGGTCCGGTTCCGATAATTGCAACATCATACATAAAAAACTACCTCATTCTCAGTATGACCGCGAAATGCGGAAGGGTTACTGTCTGTTGACATATGGCGAGTAGAACAGGAAGCCGAGTGCCAATGCAACATACGGAATCATATGAAGCATGGTCAGCCCGAAGTTCGTTGTGCAGACCAGGATCAGGAAATGGAATAACATGATTCCGATACAGCCAAGCATTTTGATCTTGTGGTTGATGATCCGACCCTCAAACAAATAGTAAACAATGACCGCGCCGACACAGCCGAGCTGCAGAATTCCGAATACAATGAATGCCCAGAATCCGCGGAAAATGCTGACGGTATACAGCAAAGCAAGCGCTGCACAGCCGATCAGGAAAAAGAGGCGCCGGCGGGATTTATTGAAATAGGAAACCACAAACATCGCGGCTGCTCCGAGTCCCACGAATAATGTAAACCAGCGGACAAAACCGAAAAACAGAAGATACATGCCGCTGACAGCAAACGTGTTTGTAAACAGAAACGCTCCGTAGATCATGAACATGATCAGGGAGACCTTCGGCATCGGAGCCATCATCCGGCTGCCGTTGATAATGGATGTAAACGGATCAGCGCCTGCCTGTGCCGGACGGACCGGATGATTCGGGCGTGCCGGTCTTTGCTGTCCGCCGTGCTGATATCCCGGGGCAGCAGCAGGACCGTTATCCGCTCCCTCTTCCGGGAACAGGCGTGCGGCGCCGGATGGCGCATTCTGCGCGCCGCAGTATGGGCAGAATCTTGCACCGTCTTCAATCTGGTTACCACAATTTGAGCAATACATAGTCGTTCTCCTTAAAGAATTTTATTTGGCATTTATTATACCCTTTAAAAGAAATATTTACTATAGAAAATAAATAAGCTATGATGTAAAGGTCCAAAGCCTGCGATGCAGCGCTTATGAAGAAACATTCTCAATAAACAGCAGAAAGCGAGAGTATCTATGAAAGAATTCACCCCGGTAAAAGAAGGAAAAGTAAGAGAAATTTATGATATTGGCGACAGCCTGATCATGGTTGCGACAGACCGGATCAGCTGCTTTGACGTGATCTTAAATAATCAGATCACCAAAAAAGGTACCGTGCTTACCCAGATGTCAAAATTCTGGTTTGAGATGACGGAAGATCTGGTTCCGAACCACATGATCTCCACGGATGTCAATGACATGCCGGAATTTTTCCGTCAGGACCGCTTTAACGGCAACAGCATGATGTGCCGGAAACTGCAGATGCTCCCGGTTGAGTGCATCGTGCGCGGCTATATTACAGGAAGCGGCTGGGCAAGCTATGAAAAAACAGGAACCGTCTGCGGGATCACCCTTCCGGAAGGACTGAAAGAGTCCGACAAACTTCCGGAGCCGATCTACACCCCGTCCACAAAGGCGGAGATCGGAGATCATGACGAGAACATTTCTTATGAGCAGAGCATCGAGCATCTGGAAAAAGAGTTCCCGGGCAAAGGCGAAGAATACGCAACAAAACTGAGAGATTTAACGATCGCGCTGTATAAACGATGCGCGGATTATGCAGCGAGCAAGGGAATCATCATTGCCGATACAAAATTTGAATTCGGTCTGAATGAAGACGGCGAGATCATCTTAGGCGATGAGATGCTGACACCGGACAGCTCCCGCTTCTGGCCGGCAGATACCTATGAGCCGGGCCACGGCCAGCCGTCCTTTGACAAGCAGTTTGCAAGAGACTGGCTCAAGGCAAATGAAGGCCACGACTGGACACTGCCGCAGGAGATCGCAGACAAGACCATCGAGAAATACTTACAGGCATATAAACTTCTGACCGGCAAAGAATTATAAGGAGAAGTAATTATGAAATACGTATGCAGCGTTTGCGGATTTGTTTATGACGAGGAAAAACAGGGAAAACCGTTTTCCTCTCTGGAGAAATGCCCGGTCTGCAGCCAGCCGGTTTCCATGTTCCGCCCGTATGAGGAAGCACCTGCACAGCCTTCTGCGGAACCGGAAAAAGATTCGGCTCCGGCAGATCTTCCGGCAGCAGAGCCTGTTTCCGCAGCAGATGCAGTAGCGCCGACGGCGGATTATGATCCGCTGCTCGCACGGCAGGATGAGAGCGCCCGCTACATGAAAGAGATCCATGAAATGGCCGTCAAGGGAGAATCCCTGCATGCGGCGATGGGAACCCAGCTTCCGCTTCCGAAATGGGAGGACATCCTTCTGCTTGGTGCCCAGCTGGATCCGGCACCGCTCGACGACGCGGATCCGGTCAGCACACGGACAGTGATCGGAAAAGGAGCCAAAAAGCCGATGGTGCTCGAAAGCCCAATCTACATTTCCCATATGTCATTCGGTGCGCTGTCAAAAGAGATCAAGACGGCACTGGCGATCGGCTCTGCAAAAGCAAAGACCGCGATGTGCAGCGGAGAAGGCGGGATCCTTCCGGAAGAAAAACAGGCATCCTACAAATATATCTTTGAATATATTCCGAACAAATACAGCGTGACGGACGAGAACCTGCAGAGCTCGGATGCGATCGAGATCAAGATCGGACAGGGCACGAAGCCCGGTATGGGAGGACACCTTCCGGGAAGCAAGGTCACCCCGGAGATCGCGGCGCTTCGCGGGAAAAAGACCGGCGAAGATATCCAGAGCCCGAGCAAATTCCCGGAGATCAATTCCAGGGAAGACCTGAAGGCAATGGTCGATATGCTGCGGGAACGCTCCGGCGGAAGACCGGTCGGCATCAAGCTTGCAGCCGGAAACATTGAACGCGACCTTGCATACGCGGTTTCCGCGAAACCGGATTTCATCACGATCGACGGACGCGGAGGAGCGACCGGCTCCAGCCCGTTCTTCTTACGGGAAGCAACGTCCGTTCCGACGATCTACGCGCTGTCAAGAGCGAGAAAATATCTGGACCGCATCGGTTCGGACATCCAGCTCGTGATCACCGGAGGTCTTCGCGTCTCAGCGGACTTTGCGAAAGCCCTTGCGATGGGCGCGGATGCAGTCGCTGTTGCAAGCGGGGCACTGATCGCGGCAGCCTGCCAGCAGTACCGGATCTGCGGAAGCGGATACTGCCCGGTCGGCATCGCGACACAGGATCCGAAGCTTCGGGAAAGACTGAAAGTGGAAGAGGCGGCGCAGAGAGTTGCAAACTATCTGATCATTTCCAACGAGGAGCTGAAGACCTTTGCAAGGATCTCAGGCCTCAGAGATATTCATGAACTGTCAGTGAGAAATCTGATCACGACAGATGAAACAATCGCAAAATATACCGGCATCCCGCATGCGGGACAGGAACAGACACCTCCTGCGGCCGGTGAAGATACGAAAGGAGAAACGAATATGGCAAACAAATATGCAGGAACACAGACAGAGAAAAACTTACTGGAAGCATTTGCAGGAGAATCTCAGGCAAGAAACAAATATACCTACTTTGCGTCCAAAGCGAAAAAAGAGGGATTTGAACAGATCTCCGCGCTTTTCCTGAAGACCGCAGACAATGAAAAAGAACATGCAAAGATGTGGTTCAAAGAACTTGAAGGCATCGGCTCCACCGCAGAAAACCTGGCTGCGGCAGCAGACGGAGAAAACTTCGAGTGGACAGATATGTACGAAGGTTTTGCAAAGACCGCGGAAGAAGAAGGCTTCCCGGAGCTTGCAGCAAAATTCCGTATGGTCGGCGCGATTGAAAAGCATCACGAAGAACGCTACCGTGCGCTTCTGAAAAAGGTGGAAGCACAGGAAGTCTTCAAAAAGAGCGAAGTTAAGGTTTGGGAATGCCGCAACTGCGGACATATCGTTGTCGGAACGGAGGCTCCGGATGTATGTCCGGTCTGCGCACATCCGCAGAGCTATTTTGAGATCAACGCGGAAAATTATTAATCACTGATATCAACATCCAGAGCAATCTGGATCCGGTACTCTGGATAGGCTTCCTGGATTTCCTGACAGATCTGCTGATACAGGGCCTTGCGGTCCGGAATGGCGAAGTCCAGGATGATATCGAAGAGAATGAACTTTTGCTCTTCATCCAGATAAAAACCATGGAACTGAAGGACGCCTTCATGTTCAAAGATACGGCGGCGGATATCCTCACGGATATTTGCCGCTTTGTCATTTGCGGTGTTGATGGAGTAGATGCCGACGGCCTGCAGGATGACACCGAGCTCGCTGTAAACCGCAAGCTGAAGTTTTCTTGTGAGTGTATCGATCTCGTGGGCATTCAGCGTATCGAGAACTTCGACATGGACGGAAGCAATGTTTTTATCCGGTCCGTAATTGTGAATAAAAAGATCATAGACGCCGTGCACTTCCGGCTCACGCAGAAGCACTTCACGGATCGACTTGGAAAGTTCGCTGTCCGCGCGGGATCCGAGCATCTCGTTGAGTGCTTCGAGGATCATCTCCACGCCGGCCTTTACAATAAACAGACCGATGACAGCACCGACATAGGCTTCCAGATTTACCTTCCAGAGCATGTATACGACAGCGGAAGCCAGTACGGAAGCGGAAAGGATCGCATCCTGAAACGCATCCTGACCGGACGCGGTCAGGGAACCGGAATTGACATCCTTTCCTTTCTTTTTGGTATAGGCGCCGAGGACCAGTTTTACGACGATCGCGGCTGCAAGGATGATCAGGGAGGTGATGGAATAATTGACGTCCTCCGGATGGATGATCTTTTTGATGGAATCGACGACCGTTGTGATACCGGCGTATAAAACGATGGCGGATACGATCAGGGCGCTGAAGTATTCGATACGGCCGTAGCCAAGCGGATGTTTTTTGTCCGGCGCCTTTCCTGCGAGCTTGGTGCCGACGATCGTGATCACACTCGAGAGCGCGTCCGTAATATTATTAACAGCATCGGAAATGATTGCGACAGAGTTTGCCGACAGACCGATCACGGCCTTAAAAGCCGCGAGAAACACGTTCGCCGCGATGCCTAAAATACTCGTGCGGATGATCGTTTTTTCCCTGCCTGCAGCAGCTGCCAGGATATTGCCTTCCGATTCCTTCTTTGCCATGATAATAACCTCTTCATTCCTTTACAGATTCTAAAAATCTATTATATCGGAATCGCTTTTTCCGTCAATAATCACCTTCTGCCAAGCTGTACAAAGAAAGCGAAATTTGATAAAATTTACATCAAAATAATCGAATAGAAAAGGAGATGCTTATGGGAATCAGTTGTCCGTCGTGCGGCGGAAAAATGTATTTCGATATCAATACGCAGCAGCTTCACTGCGCATATTGTGATACGCAGCTCGGCATCGAACAATATAAAGGAAAAAATGAAGGCGAGACCCAGCAGGTAACGTATGATGCGGTCGTCTTTACCTGCCGGAACTGCGGTGCAGAACTGACAGCTCCGGATGAGCAGGCGGTCGCTTACTGTTCCTATTGCGGTAGCGAGCAGATGCTTACCGCAAAGCATGAGCAGATGCTCCGCCCGAAAAAGATCATCCCGTTCAAGAAAAACAAAAAACAGGCGATGGATGCCTATCGCAACGCGATGAAAGGGAAACTCTATGTGCCGAAGGAGTTTAAGGACCCGAAGTTTTTAGAGGGGTTCCGCGGGATCTATCTTCCGTATTTTTCTTATAACGCAGTGATCCCGGGAAAAGAAGCCTTTCTGAACGGCAGCGCCCATTATACCTCGCAGGGTTACGATTACGACGAAGAGTATGACGTCACGGTACAGCTTGAAGGCCATTCCCAGGATGTCAACTTTGACGCTTCCAGCGCGTTTGATGATACGCTGGCAAATGAGATCGCCCCGTTCCAGTCAAAAGACATGAAGGAATTTCACGAGGGGTATCTGGCCGGATTCTACGCGGATAAAGCGACTTCGTCCGGCGCAACCTATGTCGATGCGGCCGAAGAGCTGGCGGTAGAAGGGGTCTACAAAGAAATCGAGAAAAAAACGGCGAGAGTAAAAATTGACAGAGAAGGGTCGCTGGAAGAGCAAAAGAAAAACCTCGGCATAAGCGCGGTCGACTGTGAGGTTTCGTACTTCCCGGTCTGGTTCCTGACATGGAGAAATAAAAACCGGGTGGCGTATTCGGTCATGAACGGACAGACCGGAAAGATCACCATGGACATTCCGGTGAATAAAAAGATGTTTTTCCTGATCTCGCTTGCGGCGGCGGTTGTGCTGTTTGCGATCCTCAGCATCCTGCCGATGTTTATTCTTCCGAAAACGATCTGCGCTCTTGCCGGTATCATCCTCGTGATCTCCAGCATCCTGCTGCATTCAGAAATCAAAAAGATCCATGACAGGGAAAGCCATATCTATGATTATGGTGATACGCTGCATACGGAAAAGAAGAAAAAAATGAAAGTGAAGGATTCCGGCGGAGTCCAGACTTCGAAAGCAAATTCCGGCTCCTCAAAGAAAGCAGGAAAATGGGTCGGCATACTGATCCCCGTCGTTTATATCGCAATCTTTTTCTTCTTCTCGTTTATCGACGGGATTGAATCGATCGGAAAACTCTTTTCCGTCGATGGTTACCTGCCGGTGTTTGTTGTTGCGATTCCGATCCAGCTGGTCTTTTCCGTATTAACAATCATGAATGCGACGCGGATCACAAAGAAGACGGCGATCATCCCGGCGGTTTTCGCTCCGCTCGTTCTGATCGCGGGCCTTGTGATCGGCATCATGAATTCTCCGTTTGATTACTGGTATTACGGAGTTGCGGTCGCGTGTCTGATCGCCGTGATCTTAAACAGTCTTTCCGCGATCAACTATTTTAATTACCTGACAACACGGCCTGTGCCGAACTTCTTCAGAAGGGAGGGAGCAAACAATGCGCAATAAGATGATCGCTGCGATGGCAGCCCTTTTTCTCAGCCTTCTCCTTCTTCCGGTCAGCGCCTTTGCAGGAGAATATCAGGATCAGGAAAATGGCAGCCGTGCCGTTGTAGAAGACAGCGCCAATCTCTTTACAGATGGCGAAGAAGCAAAGCTTCTGGACCAGCTCAAAGAGCTGCTTTCCTACGGAAATATGGGAATCGTGACGAATGAGGAATTTAACAGTGATGCTGCGGCGTTTGCCCGAACCAGATATCTTGAAATCTTCGGGGAAACGAACGGAACGATCTTTCTGATCGATATGTATAACCGCAGGATCCAGATTTTCTCCGGCGGATCCCTGTACAGGACGATCCCCGAGGCAAAAGCAAATGAGATCACGGACAATGTTTATACCTACGCATCTTCCGGGAATTATTACCAGACTGCAAGCAAAGCCTTTGAACAGATTAAGATCTGTCTGGAAGGCGGAGTGGTCGTTGCGCCGATGAGATTAGCGACGAATGCGGCATTTGCCATCGGTATCGTTCTCCTGATCAACTTTATTATCATCACTTCCCAGCGCAAGAAAAAAGCGGCAACCACGCTGACGAATGCGCTGGTACATAGCAGAAACGTGCCTTCGGGAACAGTCGTAAAAAATGTCCGGACGGTCCTGCGCAAGCAGTCCAGGAAGAAACATGTCGAATCTTCCGGTGGCGGATTTATCGGAGGCGGCGGAGGCGGCGGCTTCTCCGGAGGCGGCGGAGGCGGCGGTTTCTCCGGAGGCGGCGGAGGTCACAGCTTCTAACCGGAAAACGCCTTCCGGCTTTCAGCCTGAAACAACAATAATGAAGCAGCGTATCACTATGATACCGAACAATAAAACGGACAGGATCCTCCTGCCCGTTTTGCTTCGCCGGCAGAAAGCCGAATTGACTATCGTCCGGAGAAAGGATAAGATAACAAGCCTGCCGCATGAACGAGCAGCCCCGCTTCAGGGTGCAAGCCTGCGTAACGGGAGCATGTCGCATAGGCAGACAAAGAAAAGAGGAGCATAAAAAATATCTATGAAAGAAATACATCAGATTATTGCAGACGAATTAAACACAAAAGCGGAATATGTCAAAAATGTCATCGAACTGATCGACGGCGGCAGTACGATTCCGTTTATCGCAAGATACAGAAAAGAAGTGCACGGAAGCATGGACGACACCCAGCTGCGAAAGCTCGAAGAGCGTCTGCTTTATCTGCGCAATCTTGAGGAGAGAAAAGAAACGATCCGCAAAGCGATCGAAGAGCAGGGGAAACTGACGGAAGAGCTGAAGGCGCAGATCGATGAGGCGATGACGCAGTCGGTCCTGGAGGATCTGTACCGGCCGTATAAGCAGAAACGGAAAACGAGGGCTTCGATCGCAAAAGAAAAAGGACTGGAGCCGCTGGCGGAATTCCTGCTCGCACAGACAGACGCGGATCCGGAAAAAGAAGCGGAAAAATATGTGGACGCGGAGAAAGGCGTCGAAGATGCGGACGCGGCTCTGCACGGAGCCATGGACATTATTGCGGAGGCGGTTTCTGATGATGCGGACAACCGCGCGGCGCTCCGGACGTATGTGGAAGAACATGCGGTGATGGAGGCAGCAGCCGCAAAAGAGGAAGACTCCGTTTATCGTCAGTATTATGAATTCGGCCAGAAGCTTTCGAAGATGAAAGGCTACCAGATCCTTGCCCTGAATCGTGGGGAAAAGGAAGGTTTTCTGAAAGTTTCGATCGATCCGGACCATGAGAAGGCAAAGGAACTTCTGAGAAATAGGATGCATATCAGAAACGGCGTTTCGACGGAAGGAATCGGAAGCGGAAGCCTCGGCGCACAGATCCGCAAGCTTGCTGCAAAGGCCAGCCCGGCCGCTGTCTATCTGGAAGCAGCCTGCAATGATTCCTATACCCGTCTGATCTGGCCGTCGATCGAAAGAGAGACCCGCAGTACTTTGACGGAGAAGGCCTGCGACGGCGCAATTGACAATTTCGCCCTGAACCTGAAGCCGCTGCTGATGCAGCCTCCGGTCAAGGGAAAGGTGACGATGGGCCTGGACCCGGGATATGCGCACGGCTGCAAGGTAGCCGTCGTGGACGGAACGGGCAAAGTCCTCGATACGGCGGTCGTTTACCCGACCTTTAATGAGAAGAAAAAAGAGGAAGCGATCCAGGTGCTTTCCGCACTGATCCGCAAACACAGTGTTGAGCATATCGCGATCGGAAACGGCACGGCGTCACGGGAGACGGAGGCGATGGCAGCAGAGATGCTGGAGCGCCTGCACGGCGGCCAGAGCTACGCGATCGTGAATGAGGCCGGCGCGTCGGTCTATTCTGCATCCAAACTCGGCGCGGAGGAGTTTCCGGATTACGATGTCAATATCCGTTCCGCGATCTCGATCGCACGCCGTCTGCAGGACCCGCTTGCAGAGCTGGTCAAGATCGATCCGAAGTCCATCGGTGTCGGACAGTATCAGCATGATATGCCGCAGATGCAGCTTGAGGCAGCACTGACGGGTGTCGTGGAAGACTGCGTAAACGCGGTCGGCGTCGATATCAACTCGGCAAGCCCGTCCCTTTTAAACCGCGTGTCCGGACTGACGGCAGCGACGGCAAAAAATATTGTGAAATACCGCGAGGAAAACGGCGCGTTCCACAGCAGAAAGGAAATCCTGAAAGTGCCGAAGATCGGCCCGAAAGCTTTTGAACAATGCGCGGGCTTCCTCCGCGTTCCGGAAAGCAAGGAGATCCTGGACAACACGGCCGTCCACCCGGAAAGCTACGAAGCGGCGAAAAAACTGCTCGAACTTTGCGGCTATACGAAAGAAGATGTCGCACAGCGCAAAGTTGCGGATATTGAGAAGCGGATTAAAGCAAAAGGCGAAAAGCAGGCGGCCGAGCACTGCGGCATCGGTGTGCCGACCCTGCAGGATATTGCGGCGGAGCTGAAAAGGCCGGGCCGTGACCCGCGTGAGGATCTGCCACCGGTCGTACTGCGCAAAGACGTTCTGGAAATGAAAGACCTGACGCCGGGCATGAAGCTGAAGGGAACCGTCCGGAATGTCATTGACTTCGGCGCCTTTGTGGATATCGGCGTTCACCAGGACGGACTTGTCCACATTTCGCAGATTGCAGACCGCTATATCAAGCATCCGGCAGAAGTGGTTTCCGTCGGGGATATCGTGGATGTGACGGTCCTGAGCGTAGACGTGGAAAAGAAAAAGATTTCCCTGTCCATGAAACAGTAAAGGCAGCTTTGCGGAACCCACGGGCTTTCTTCACTGCAACAACGCGGTAAAGCGTGTATTAATTGTATAAAAAGAAAACACGCAGATCGAGGAAAACCCGCCTTTTTTCGCTTGCGAAATTGTATGTTTAACTGTACAATAACTTATGATGATCTTGTCGACAAGTTGACAGGAAACAAAGCACAGGAGCCTGCAGTATGGAATTATTTTACGAAACCGGTAAAACATTCGAAGAGCTGATGAAGGAAAAGAAAAACTTTGTCTTTATCGGTGAAGCCGGAAGCGGAAAAAGTGAGATCGTTTTGAATATTGCGCACAAGCTGGCGGAGCAGACAGGGAAGAAAGTTGACCTGTTTGACCTTGACCAGACAAAACCGCTGTATCGTTCCCGCGATATGCAGGAAGCCTTTGCGAAAGACGGAGTGGAGATCCACTTCCAGGAACAGTTCCAGGATGCCCCGACAGCAGTCGGCGGTGTAAGAGTTTCTCTTTACGGCGACGGCTATACACTGCTTGATATCGGCGGCGGCCATCAGGCGGCAAAGTTTGCCGGAAGCTACAGCGATCTTTTATCGAAAGACAATTCTGTTCCGGTCTATATCGTGAATCCATACCGCCCGTGGACAAGAAGCCTGGAAGGTGTGGACGGAACGATGTCCCATATCCTGAACTCGATCCGTCTGGATCACATTTCTATTCTCGGAAACCCGAATCTGGGAAATGCAACAACCGAAGATGAATTCATTCAAGGCCTGGATAAAATCGATGAGCTGTTTGACGGGCTGACGGTCGTCAACAGCGCCTGCGTCAGAAAAGAGATTTATGATGCAGTCAAAGACCGGACAGAGAAAAATCTGATCCCGATCGAGCTTTATCTGACCTACGAATGGATTGATTGATACAACGAACTTAATTAACCATTAAACTATATTTAAGGAGGATGTATTGATGGCGAAAGGAAGAGTCGAAATTGCTACAGAATTCTGCAAGTCCTGTGAATACTGTGTAATTTCATGTCCGAAAAAATGTCTCGCTGTCGGCGAGAAGGTTAACTCAAAAGGTTATCCTTATGTAGTTTCTGTCAATCCGGACGACTGCATTGGCTGCGCTATGTGTGCACAGATCTGCCCGGAATCTGCAATTGAGGTCTGGAGAGGATAAGAAGGAGGAAAAATATGGCAGAACGTGTATTTATGAAAGGCTGCGAAGCAATTGCTGAAGCAGGTGTCAGAGCAGGATGTCGTTTCTTCGCGGGTTATCCGATTACTCCACAGAACGAAATTCCTGAGTATTTTGCAAGAAGAATGCCTGAAGTAAACGGCATCTTTGTACAGGGTGAGAGTGAGGTTGCTTCCGTTAACATGCTTTATG
The DNA here is from genome assembly GCA_964579345.1 of uncultured Parasporobacterium sp. Classification (GTDB taxonomy): domain Bacteria; phylum Bacillota; class Clostridia; order Lachnospirales; family Lachnospiraceae; genus RGIG5612. Next base: position 11,501 of record CAZOHB010000012.1, on the reverse strand, counting down.
GTGCTGCTGCAGCTGGTACCAGAGCGATGAGCTCCTCCTCTTCCTGTGGTATTTCTCTTTACAGCGAAGGTATTTCCTACCTCGCATCCGCAAGACTGCCTGCAGTTATTGTTAACGTACAGCGTGGTGGCCCGGGAATCGGTGCGATCCAGCCGGCACAGCAGGACTACCTGCAGGCTACAAAAGCTTCCGGAAACGGCGGCTTCCGTATGATCGTTCTTGCTCCGGCAACGGTTCAGGAATGTGTTGATATGGTTTACGAAGCATTCGAGCTTGCAGCAAGAGATAACAACCCGGTTCTGGTTCTTACCGATGGTGTTATCGGAACCATGATGGAGCCGGTTGTTCTTCCGGAAATGAAAACGGATGAAGAACTTGCAGCAATCAAGAAACATTGGGACGTTAACAAACGTGCCTGCATCGGACACCCGACAGAGCAGAGAGCAACCTGCTTCCCGGGATCTGTAGGAACCGGTCAGGAAATCGCAAACAAAGAAGCAGAAGCAATGTACGCAACATGGGACAAAGATGTTCGTGTTGAGAAATACATGGTTGACGATGCAGAGATCATCTTTGCAGCATACGGAATCTCCGCTCGTATCTCGAAAGCAATCGTAAAACAGCTTCGTGCTGAGGGTATCAAGGCTGGTCTGATCCGCCCGATCACGGTTTCCCCGTTCCCGTACGATGCGTTTGCAGAGCTTGACTTTAAACAGGTCAAAGGTATTCTGGACGTTGAGATGTCCATCCCGGCTCAGATGAGATGGGATATCGACCATGCTGTTCAGGGAAGATGCCCGATCAGAGAATGCAGAAGATCCGGTGGTCAGCTGCTTACAAATGATCAGGTTCTTGCCGGAGCTCGCGAGCTTATCAAGGAGGTGCTGTAATGGAAAAAGTTTATACAAAAACAAAAGGCGTATTTCAGGACGTCGTTTCAGGTTTCTGTCCGGGATGTATGCACGGCACAGCGCATAAGCTGGTTGGCGAAGTTGTTGAAGAACTCGGCATGCTGGACAAACTCGTAAGAGTAGAGGGTGTTGGATGCTGCGGTCTTGGACAGAGCTATGTATCCCACGACGTAATCATCGCTGCACACGGACGTGCATGCGCAGTTGCAACCGGTGTTAAGAGATGCTCTCCGGACTCTCTTGTTTACACATATCAGGGTGATGGTGACCTTGCTTCTATCGGTCTTGATGAGACTGTTTCTGCAGCAAACAGAGGCGAGAACTTCACTGTTATCTTTATCAACAATGGTATCTACGGTATGACAGGCGGACAGATGGCTCCGACAACTCTGATTGGTATGAAAGCTACGACTGCTCCGTTCGGAAGAAAGCCGGAAGAGCACGGATATCCGATGCATGTTTGCGAGCTGCTTTCTCAGCTGAAGACTCCGTACTTCCTGGCAAGAACTGCTGTTGACACACCGCAGAACGTTATCAAAACACGTAAATACATCAAACAGGCATTCCAGAATCAGATCGATGGCAAAGGTTTCTCCCTCGTTGAGATCGTAACCTCCTGCCCGACAAACTGGGGCTACACAGCTAAAGATGCTCTTACATTCTTAAGAGAGAACATGTTTAAAGAGTTCCCGCTGGGCGTTTACAGAGACAAGGATAAAGAGGAGGCTTAATCTATGGAAAGAAATATTATGATGGCCGGCTTTGGCGGTCAGGGTGTTATGACTATGGGCAAGCTTCTTGCAGAGGCAACCTGTGATGCAACAGATCTGAATGTATCCTTCTTCCCGTCCTATGGCGCTGCTATGCGTGGCGGTACAGCAAACTGCTTCGTTGTTATCTCTGATGATGAGATCGGCGCACCGGTATGCTACAATGTTGAAGACCTTATCGTTATGAACGGTCCGTCTCTGCACGCATTCCTTCCGAATGTAAAACCGGGCGGAAACCTGTTCATCAACTCTACGATCGTTACTGATCCGATCGACAGAGACGACGTAAATGTTATCTCTGCACCGGTAACACAGATGGCGCTTGATATGGGCAATGACAGAGCACTCAACGTTATCATGCTTGGCGTTTATGTTGGCTATACCGACGCTGTTCCGGAAGAAGTTATCATCAAAGGTATCGAGCACAAGTTCGAGAACAAACCGAAGCTGATCCCGCCGAACGTAGATGCGTTCAAGAAAGGTCTTGAGATCGGAAAAGCTCAGAAGAAATAATGAATACGGTTTCTGAAGGAACCGCGCGATATTTCTGATAGATGCACGAACCCCCGGGTCTGATGACCCGGGGGTTATTTCAATTCTCGTTCTTACTTAGGCTAATAGTTCGGCGAATTTCAAATTCGCCGAAAGAACCTTATAAGCTGGTTTCTATTTGGCGGAGCGCTCTGCTGATCCTAGTTAAAAAAACAAGGCCAGAAAGTCCCAGAGGAAGCGGTTGTTATCGGACTTTTTATCCCCGCAGTCAATGGTCTCCATGTGGCGGAGGAACCAGTCGGAAATCTTTCGCTTTCCGTGCTTTCGTTCATATTCCGCTGCCCGTTTCCAGATCCGATAGTGCCAGTAGATTTCGCAGGCGAGCGAGCGGTCCGAGATCGGAAGCTCCGTCCCGTTTGCTTTCCGGTATGCGGTTTTTATGTCTGCAGCCGCCCGGAAGGCACCCTTTTTTCGTTCTGCGCGCAGCAAAAAAACCAGTGCTTCATTACTCTGGATATGAACCACATTTTCATCAAAAAGAACACAGATTCCTTGATCGATCGTTTTCCAACTTGTTTCCATACCGGTGTTTTACACAGCTTCGCAATTTCCTGCTCCGTCTTTCTCCGTTTCCGATTTCTGCTATTCAGCATATCCTGCGCGCACTGTTTCTGCTTTTGGACACATTGCTTTTGGACACATTCTGTGCTTGTGCTTCCGTCGTTCGGTGTAACTGGCTTTTGCTGATTCTGTTATTCAGCACGTCCGGCGTTTGCTGCTAAGCTATTCGGCGCGTCCGGCGTTTGCTGCTTATCGTTACTATGCTTCCTGCGGATTTGCCTGCAGCCATGCGATAATATCCATGCTTTCATAAAGCGGCTTTCCGTCGATAAAAAGGCACGGCACCTGCTCCATGCCGCCGACTTCGATCAGCGTTCTCCGGTCCTCGGCACTTTTATGAATGTTGTGCAGGGTGACATCCGTTCTGCCGCTTTCCGTGATGGCATTCAGCACTCTTCTGCAGTACGGGCAGGTATCAAACATATAAAGATCTAATTTCTGACTCATCGAACCATCCTCCTTTTCTTTTTCTATTGTTTCATATTTGCGAGGAATTGTACACCTCGCAGAGCGTATTATTCAGTGGCGGCCTTTGCCGATCTGCTAATATTAATTGGTGCACGATCTCCCGCCGCAGGTCATAGTATTTATCCATTCTATCCTGGCGCGTCTTGATCTGTAGTTTTCTTCGAACGTTTAAAAAAAGAGTTTCGACATTTCCGAAATTCTTCACTTGTTCAGAAGTCGCAATAAGCACTTGATAATTGGACATTGTCAGCGCCGTCAACCTTTCTTTATCCAAAATATGTTGCTCCTTTTTTAGATGACTGAGTGTACTATCATACTCCAAAATTAATTTCTGATCTTCCCAAACCATATCACACATACAGTAATCTCTCCCTAATAAATCCGCTGCTTGCTTATAGAGCTTTACCTTTGGATTCAACTTCAGAGGCGGCAGCCCATATCCACCGCGAGACAGAGGCAGCCGTGCAAGAACCGCCAGCCGGGACTCCATTGGAGAATTGGAACGTTCGGTTACATACTTAAGGGCGATTTTAGCCCTTTGGACACCGCGAAGGTTTTTAGCCTGAGAGAGGAAATTGCGAAGTTTTCTAATAGTTGTTACCGGCTCCCTTTTTCTTTGAAAATATTCTTCCTCGTTGTCTTTTATATAAATTGCGCAAAGGTCATTTGCTAAAAGGACCAACTCGGGCAAAGACAGGTGCTGAGCTGACTGTACAAAACAGTATTCCGGAGTGCAAATGTACAGCCCGTCGGAAATCTTCAAAAAACAATTAGCCGGAAGTGCCTTTGGCATCATATGAAATACAACAGACTCCATTGCATTTCGAGAAGTTCTATCCGATACCAGTACATGTACCGGTTTTGAAAAATTCAGTTCTTCTAATTGCTGCAGGAGGTCACCTCTGTGAAACGATGATCTCAATATGTCTTTGTTCTTTGCGCCGGAAGATTCCGCATAAAACCGAAAATGAAAAGGAATCCCTTTTTCTTGTAGCCAGTATTCCATCGCAGATGGATAAGTGATAACTGTCGCCATTGTATTTCTCCTTCTTAATATAGTATTGCTAAATCAGTGGTGGAAACTTTTTAGTTTCAGCACTTTTCAGCTTCGACCATTCAGCTTGCCATGCTGAGCAAATTTTGAAAATTCATACAATATTCCTGCTGGGGAGCGGCCGTTTGAAAGCGTTGTAAAGAGGCCAAATTTTGGAGATGTGTATTCAGTTTGGAAAAATTTTGAAAAAAGTGCCAAATTTTAGAGTTATGTATTCAACGGAGAAATAGCAGAACCGTAAAATCCCGATTATTTGTTTGTCCGGTTTTATGGAAAAACAAATATATGCATGTATACATGCATTGAGGAACCCTGTGAAGGCAGTAAACCTGTTCAGTTTGACGTTTTTGGCCCTTTTGAAAATTAAAGGAGAATACAGATCTCTTATATTTGGCACCTTTTTTCGATTTGCCAAATGATTTTAGGTATCATAACAATGTTTACGCGGTGCGTCAATCAATTTATGCGTAATACGCATAAATTGATTCCTTTCTTTAGTACATTCTGCGGACTTGCGGACTTCTTCTAAATAAAAGAATGGCAAAACGCTTGACGGGATTTGGGATCTGTTTTACTTTTGAAGAGTCGATGCAATATGTACGCAATCAAACAGGAGATACAACGAATGAGTAAGAAAAATATAAAACGCGTTTCTCTGATTCTTCTTGCAGCTGCGCTGATGGCGATCTCACTTTTCGGCTGCGGAGCTGCGCCGGAACCTTCGGATCCGCCGGAAATATCAAATGCGCCGGAACAGCAAAGTGAGCAGCAGAGCGAAGAGAGCAGCGCTGCGGATATTTCAATCGGCACCTTTACGACGGAAGACCTTGACGGGAATGCAGTGACGGAAAGTATCTTCGCAGAAAAAGATTACACGATGGTTAATGTGTGGGGAACGTTTTGCGGTCCGTGCATCAATGAGATGCCGGATCTTGAAAAGATCCATCAGTCCCTGCCGGAGAATATACAGATGATCGGTGTCGTTTGTGATCTTCCTTATGGGGAGGATGCGGAAGAGATTCTTGCCTCCGCGAAAGACATCGTAAATATGACAGGCGTAACCTATCCGAGCCTTCGGCTGTGGGATACGGCTGACTGGTTTTATTCCACTTCCAATGTCGTTCCGACGACCTACTTCTTTGATTCCGAAGGAAAGCTTGTCGGCGATATTATTTACGGCGCGGACCTTCGGGCTTATAACGATATGATCGCGCTGCTTGGCAACTAAGACGCGGAGGAGTCTGTTTACACAGGTGGATATTTCAGGCGACCGGTGTGGATAGACGCCAATCCGTAAATGAATGATGTGGATACTCTGCGGTAAGCGAAGACCACAGATGAAAAATGCAGATCAGCCTGAGAGACATAAATAAACCAATGAAAGAAACCGATAACCGGAAAAACAAAATACGAATCATTCTGTTTGCAGCAGCCGCGGTCTGTGCGGCTGCTTTGATCATTATCGGCGTTTGTCGTGGAGAACCGGGAGTGATCCTGCAAAACGCTGTTAATATCTGTCTCGAGTGTATCGGTCTCGGAAGATAGATTTCGGGTGTGAAATCCGCTTAATGGAGAATCCACCTATAGAAAAAAACATTTGCAATACGATTCGAGAGGCGAAAAACGGAAGCAAACGGTTTGAAACGGAAGCGGGAACAGAATTAACAATGAGCATACTTGCATGGATCAAAAAAATACCGATGGGAATCCGCCGTAAGATCATTCAGATCGCGGCGTTTGGTTTCATGAATATGCATCTGGGAAATCTTGGTGTAGGCAAGATCTACACCGGAAAATGGAAGAATTTCTGTGCGCCGGGGCTGAACTGTTATTCCTGTCCGGCGGCGGCCTTTTCCTGTCCGATCGGCGCTATGCAGTCGATCGCGAAATCTCCGAAGACAAGTTTTTCTCTGTATGCCGTCGGCATTATTCTGGCATTCGGTGTGGTGCTGGGCCGTGCGGTTTGCGGCTTCCTTTGTCCGTTCGGGCTTCTTCAGGACCTTCTCGGTCTGATACCGCTTCCGAAATTCAGGCTCAAAAAAATCTTTCGCTATCTTAAATATGTGGTCCTTGTGGTGTTCGTCCTGCTGCTTCCGGCAGTGGTCACAAATGTGGTCGGGATGGGAAAACCCTGGTTCTGTGAATACATCTGTCCCGCCGGGACACTCGAAGGCGGACTTTTCTTAGTGCTCGGCAATCCGGCGCTCCGGGGAACGATCGGCTGGGTCTTCTGGCTGAAGATCGGCATCCTCGCAGCCATTGTCATCCTTTGCCTTTTCTGCACGCGCTTTTTCTGCAAAACACTGTGTCCGCTTGGCGCGATCTACGGCTTACTGAATAAGATCAGTCTGTATCATTTGCAGCTGGACAAGAACAAATGTGTGGACTGCGGAAAATGCAGCTCCGTTTGTAAAATGGATGTTGATCCTTCCAAAGAAGTGCGAAGTACTGAGTGCATTCTCTGCGGAAAATGCACCGCGTCCTGTCCTGCGCATGCTCTGAAAATGAGCTGGAAGATAAAGGAAAAAGAGCCGGACATGGAAAAGCAGGTTTGATGATAGCTTTCACCATCACCAAACGGGCAATTCGACCAAACGGACAATTCGACCAAACGAGCAATTCGACAAAATGGGCAATTCGACAAAATGGGACTTCTTGAAATAAAGTCTCAGAACAAAGTTTTCTCAAGCAGATTGACGAGCCCTTCGAGCCCTTTCTTGTCTTCCTCGGAAAACCGGGCAGGAAATGGGCTGTCGATATCTAACACCCCAAAGACTTTGCCGTCTTTATGGATCGGAACAACGATCTCGGAGCGGGATGCGGAATCGCATGCGATGTGCCCCGGGAACTGATGAACATCCGGGACAAGCTGCGTCCGGTCTTCTGCGACGGCGGTTCCACAGACACCCTTCCCGATGGCGATTTCTATACAGGCAGGATTTCCCTGGAATGGTCCGAGGATCAGCTTTTCCTCTTCCATCAGATAAAAGCCTGCCCAGTTGATATCTTCCAAAGTCGTATAAAGAAGCGCGGAAACATTTGCCAGATTTGCAATCAGATGCGGGCAGTCCCCGGTTAATGCTTCGGCTTGTTGAATTAATAAAATGTAATCTGTGTTTCTCATTTTCTTCCCTAAAAAAATCTTGAAAATCAGGTTTTTGTGTTTGAAATTGTTTCTTAAAAATTTTTGCCCCGTGGCAGCGGCGTGTAGTTTTTGAACATGAAAAGGCTCCTTTGGCTTTGGGTTTGAAATGCGGCTGATTGGAAGCCTCGTCTTGTGAGCGGTACATTCATCAGAACTGTCTTTCGGGGAACAATCATAACATAGATGAAACGGATTGTGGAGAATTACTTATGGCAGGAAGCCCGCGCCAAATCCTGCAGGAGTGAAATTTGAATCCGCCGTCGCCCGCTGGCTGTGTTAGAATAAAAGCAGTTTCAGAATTACTATAGTGAAAGGTAAAAGCAGCTTCAGCATCACGACAGTGAGAGATAAAAGCAGCTTCAAAATAACTCCGGTAATAGAAAGGGATAAATCGAACAGGGACAATATGAACGAAAAGTTATTAAAAGCAAAAATACCTTGTCCGGAAACGGGAATCGAGATCAAACATACGATGTGCGATATCTGCACGCCCGGACTTCAATGCGGTGTGGATGCCTATGTAAAGGACGGCGTCATGCTCAAGCTGGAAGGGACCAAGGGCTTTCCCTCAAATAACGGAAAGCTTTGCGCGAAAGGCGCGGCAGGAAGAGAGTTTCAATACCGGGCGGACCGGCTTACGCAACCGCTGAAGAGAGTTGGCGAGCGGGGCAGCGGACAGTTTGAGCCCATCAGCTGGGATGAGGCGCTGGATATCTGTGCTGAAAAATTCCTGAAGATCAAAGCAGAATATGGTCCGGAAGCTGTCGCCTGGGTCTGCGGATACAGCAAGTGGCTCCGGCCGTGGCTGCACAGACTGACGCATTCCTTTGGAAGTCTGAATTTTATTACGGAATCTTCGACCTGCCATTGCGCGGAGGTCATGAGTTTTTCTTCTGTTTTCGGCAGTTTTATGCGGCCGCATATGCCGGGCGCAAAACTGGTGATTGCATGGGGCGTCAATGGATTTGCGAATAATTTCGCCATGGCGAATGGCTATGTCGGATTGAAAGAGCGAGGCGGAAAACTCATCGTGATCGATCCCCGCTATACGCATACATCGGAAAAGCTGGCGGATCTGGTACTGCGTCCGGGAATCGGAACCGACGGATATCTGGCGAATGCCATGGCAAATTATATCATTCAGAATCATTGGACGGATGATGAGTTTATTGCGAAGTATGTGCATGGCTTTGATGAATATAAAGAGATGGTCAGCCGCTATTCGCTAGAGCTGGCAGCGGAAAAAAGCGGGATCGCAAAAGAAACGATCGCGGAAGTTGCAGAGCTGTTTGCAAAAGAACCGGCTGCGGCCATTCATCCGGGCAACGGCCTGACACATCATGTGGACGGATTCAACCTGCACCGGGCAATCCTCTGCCTGATGGTCATTACCGGTAAAGTCGACCGTCCCGGAACATATTTTCCGGCAGCAGAGACATTCTGCCATAACCCGGGCGGTTTTCCGGGCAGGGAAGAGGAGTTTATTAACAGCGTAAAACCGGAAAATTGCAAGGCGCCAATCGGAGCCGAAAGGTTCCCGCTCTGGTTTGAATATATTCCGGAAGCACACGGAATGGATCTCGTCCGGCAGATCCGGACAGCGGATCCGTATCCGGTGAAGGCGATGGCGGCGTTTGGTGTGAACCATAAAATGTATCCCGAGTCTGATGCATTTTTAGAGACGCTGAAAGAACTGGATTTTGTCATGGCGACAGAAATCTTCCACACGAAGCTTTGTGACTATGCGGACATCGTGCTTCCGGCGAAAACTTCCTACGAGAGGGGAGAAGCAAAATGTTATGCAAACCGGTTTGTGAACTGGACGCGGCCGGCGGTTTCCCCGGTTGGCGACTGCAGAGACGATGTGGAGATGATCGCGGAGCTTGCAAAACGTATGCAGCTGAAAGATGCCTTGTTAGAGGCCGGCTATGACGAAGGAACGAAATATATTTTACAGGAATCCGGTATCGAAGACTGGGAGGCTGTAAAGGATGCACCTCTTCCAACGCCGGCGCCGAATGCCAAAATGCCGGCGCCCGGCAGCTATCTGTCGGCACCGAAAAAAACACCTTCCGGAAAGATTGAATTATACAGTGAGACGATTGCGAAATATCAGGAACGCGGCCTGAATCCGCTTCCGGTCTGTGCGGATCAGAACGGAGGAATTGACCCGGCAGAGTATCCGTTTACACTGATGACCGGCGCACGGATCTCAACAGCGATTCACTCCCGCACGACGGGACTGACCTGGCTCAGAAGCCAGACAAAAGATCCGGTCCTGAATATCAACCCGGAAGATGCGCACAGACTGAATCTTTCGGAAGGAGAAACCGTGCGCGTCTCAACAGAGGCTGCAGCGATCGTCCTTCCTGTGCACATCACAGCAGAATATAACCCGGGTGAAGCCGGTATGTTCCACGGCTTTGACGAGGCCAACGCAAACAGTATTTTGCCGGAACATCTGCTGGATCCGTATTCCGGATTCCCGGCCTACAAACAGTTCCGCTGCAGGATTGAAAAAGAAGGGGGTGTGTCATGAGCTGTAAATTCGTATTTGATGAAAGCCGCTGCACGGCATGCGGTGCCTGTGCGGTTGCCTGCATGGATCAGAATGATTTGTACCCGGCCAAAGGCGATCTGCCGTTTCGCCGATGTGAAAGCAGAGAAGAACGAAAAGACGGAACGGTCCGGATGACATATCTTTCGATTGGCTGTATGCATTGCGACGATGCGCCGTGTATGGAAGCATGTCCATGCAATTGCTTCTGCCGGGATGAGGAGACCGGCTTTGTTTTATATGATAATACCGCATGTGTCAGCTGCAGACTGTGTGCAGACGCATGTCCGCACGATGCTCCGGTTTTCCCGGAGAGCAGCGGCAAAATGGAAAAATGTGACGGATGCGCAGAGCGTGTGAAGCACGGACTTTTGCCTGCCTGCGTACAGGTCTGTCCGTTTGATGCATTAAAGCTGGAATCGCAAGAGTAAAAATGGAGCCGGTGCATGGAATATGCATCGGCTCTTTCGTAAAAGTTTATCAGAACAATTCGGCTTGAAGGCACTTCTTATAGCGCTTACTGAGCAATTCCTGTCTCTGCTGTATCCGGCTTACCAATGAATTTGTCTTTAGAGGTAATTGCCAGGATGAAGGCGATCACTAAGACAATCAGGTCAAAGATATACATTGCTGTATAATTACCTCTGAAGAATGCAGGAACCATAACGCCTGCGCCGCAGAGCATCATGAAGAGTGTTCCCATCAGCTGATAAGCTGCCGGATAATCCCAACGTCCGTAAATCGTACCAACGTAGGAAGGAAGCAGGTTTCTTCCTGCACCATTTGCACAGAAGAGGATGATTCCGGAAAGCCATGCAAAGGCAAAGGATGATTTCATAAACAGAGCACAAACAATTGCTACGAATACAAAGATGATATACAGGATAACGGCTTTCTTCGTTCCGAGTTTCTGGTCGATCATACCGAAAGCCCAGGAACCGATCAGTGCAACGATTCCGCCTACTGTAAAGACAAGAACTGCCTGTTTGTAATCATATCCGTAAGAAAGCAGAGCAGGGATGGTTGTGGAGATATAAGTCATAGCAACCATCAGCGGAAGACCGACGCAAAGAGCAACTGCCCAGTTGTTCCAGCTGGAGAAGATCTTCTTCGGGGTGAACGGGCTCTTATATTCAGCAAGTTGACGTGTGATTTCTTTTGTCTGCGCAAGGTCAACACCTGTAAGACCATCCGGAGTTGTTCCTGCTTCTTCCGGAGTATTCTTAACGAAGATGAAGCAGATGATCGCAATAACCACAGTCAGGACTGCCAGCCAAACCTGTGTCATCGGAACACCGATTGCATTGTATGCGGACGGAATGTATGGAGCGTAAACAACGCTCATCAGAACGATACCCATCGTAGACCATCCGAGAACGACGCCTTTCTTTGTCGGCCACCAGTTTGCGGTCAGCGTCATTGCGCAGGTGGAGCTGAAGCATGCACTGGAAAGACCCATGATCAGCATTACGATCAGAACGAC
>CAZOHB010000011.1:0-29486 GCA_964579345.1 uncultured Parasporobacterium sp. | reverse complement strand
CGTCAGGACATGCAGAACGAACTGAAACGGATCCAGCAGGAAGTCGGGATCACCTTCGTTTATGTTACACATGATCAGGAAGAAGCGCTCGCCATGTCAGATACGGTCGTTGTTATGGACAACGGTAAGATCCAGCAGATCGGAACGCCGGAAGATATTTATAACGAACCGGCGAATGCCTTTGTCGCAGACTTTATCGGCGAGTCCAATATTCTGGACGGCACGATGCCTGCCGATTACAGAGTCCGTATATTTGGACAGGAATTCAAATGCGTGGACTCCGGCTTCGAACCGGGAGAACCCGTGGACGTCGTGATCCGTCCGGAAGATATCGATATTGTTCCTGCAGATCATGGACACCTTTGCGGAACCGTAACAGGCGTTACTTTCAAAGGTGTCCATTATGATACCATCGTTGATTTTAAAGGATTCAAATGGCTGATCCAGACGACTGACTATTATCCGGAAAATTCCTACATCGGGATCCAGCTTGATCCGGATAATATCCATGTCATGAAACGAAGCCAGTACTCCGGTCTGTACGGAGATTACAGCTCCTATTCGGAAGAATACGAAGAGCTGGATGAAATGCCGGAAGAAGAATAACATAAGGAGATTCGCCCATGAAAAAAAGATGGCTGACAGCTCCTTATATCATATGGATGCTGTTATTCACAATCGTCCCGCTTTGTATCGTTGTCTATTTCGCTTTCACGGATTCCGTGACAGGCGCTTTTACCTTTGGAAATATTACGGACATCGCAGATTATGCGGCGATCTTTCTGCGTTCGATCTGGCTCAGTGTGATCGCAACCGCGATCTGCCTTTTGATCGGCTATCCTGTCGCTTATACGATCGCCGGCTGCAAGCCACGTACGCAGAGACTTCTTCAGCTTCTGATCATGCTGCCGATGTGTATGAGCTTTCTGCTGCGGACGCTGGCCTGGGTCGCCATGCTCGAAGATACCGGTATCATCAACAACTTTATCTCCCTGCTCGGTCTCCGGCCGCTTCCTTTGATCCGCAATTCCGGCGCTATGGTCCTCGGTATGGTATATAACTACCTGCCGTATATGATCCTGCCGCTTTATACATCGATCTCCAAGATCAACCCGCGTCTGATCGAAGCCGCGGAAGATTTAGGCTGCAACAAACGCAACGTTTTCAGCCGCGTGATCCTGCCGCTTTCCATGCCGGGAATCGCTTCCGGGATCACGATGGTCTTTGTTCCTGCAGTCTCGACTTTTTATATTTCCCAGAAACTCGGTTCGCCGGGAACGATCCTGGTCGGAGATATCATCGAGTCCCAGTTTAAAGGTGCGTACAATCCGAATCTCGGCGCCGCAATGTCTCTGGTATTGATGGTCCTGATCTTTATCTGTATCGGAATCTCCAATCACTTTACCAAAAACGAAAATGACGAGGGGGTGATGCTTCCATGAAAAAAACATCGAAAGTGATCACCGTGATCGTCTTTATCTTCTTATATGTGCCGATCTTTCTGCTGGCGTTGGCTTCCTTCAGCTCCGGAACAGATGTGGCCGTTTTTAAAGAATTTACCTTCAGCCGTTATACGGAGCTTTTCCGTGATAACACGCTGCTGGAGCTGGTCCGCAATTCCTTTATCATTGCGATCCTGTCCACGCTGCTTGCCACGATCTTAGGGACCATGGCTGCGGTCGGCATCACGCGTCTCGGAAAGCGGATGCGCTCCCTGGTCATGTCGGTCACGAATATTCCAATGATGAATCCGGACATCGTAACCGGTGTTTCGCTCGCGCTGATGTTTGCCTTCGCGGGAACGATGCTGCGGCTGAATTCTGTGCTGGGCTTCTGGACACTCCTGATCGCCCACGTCACATTCAACCTGCCTTATGTGATCCTGAATGTCCTGCCGCGTCTGCATCAGATGGATCCGAACCTGACGGATGCCGCCATGGATCTTGGCTGCACACCGACGCAGGCATTCTTCAAAGTCACGATTCACGAGATCATGCCGGGAATTATCGCAGGTGCTCTCATGAGCTTTACAATGTCGCTGGATGACTTTGTCATTTCCTATTTCGTCACCGGCTTCGGTTTCGTTACGCTTCCTGTTGAAATCTACAACTACACCAAGAAACCGATCCACCCGAAGGTCTATGCCCTGTTTACGCTGATGTTCCTGGTCATCCTGATCCTGATGATCGTTATGAACCTGATTCAGGGAAAGGCAGACAGAGACCGTGCGCGCCACTTCAGCAAGGCCGGAGGTGTATTATGAGACGAGACAGAATGAAACGCATCCCGGCACTTCTTGCAGCGCTCCTGTTGTTTGTCTGTGCGGTGTTTACGCCTGCATCCGAAGCGGCTGCGGCAGAGACCGTGACGATCAACGTTTATAACTGGGGCCAGTATATTTCCGACGGCTCTGACGGGTATATCGACGTCATCGCGGAGTTTGAGAAAACCTATCCGAATATCCGGGTCAACTATATGACCTTTGACAGCAACGAAACGATGTATTCCAAGATGGAAGCCGGCGGCTCGACCTTCGATGTGATCATCCCGTCGGATTATATGATCGATACCCTGATCAAACAGGACATGTTAGAGCCTCTGGATTTTTCCAACATTCCGAATTACAAATACATTGACGAATCTTTTAAAAACCTGGCTTACGATCCGGACAACAAGTATTCGGTTCCGTATACCTGGGGATGCATCGGCGTGATCTACAATCCGAAATATGTAAACGAAGAAGATGTCGGAAGCTGGGATCTTCTCTGGAACAAAGACTATGCAGGAAAGATCCTGATGTTCGACAATCCCCGCGATGCTTTCGCAATCTCCGAGGCGCTGCTCGGCTACAGTCTGAACACGGAAGATCCGGAAGAGCTTGCCGCCTGCGCGGAGAAATTAAAAGAACAGAAAAACCTCGTGCAAAGCTATGTTATGGACCAGGTCTTTGACAAGCTCGAACGTGAGGAGGCCTGGATCGGCCCCTACTACTCCGGCGATTATCTTCTGATGGTGGAAGAAAACGAAGATCTGGAGTTCTTTTATCCGGAAGAAGGCTACAATCTTTTTGTTGACGCCATGTGTATTCCGAAAGGCTGCCAGCATAAAAAGGAAGCGGAGATCTTTATCAACTTCCTCTGTGACCCGGAGATCTGCGGCCAGAACCTGGAATGGCTGAGCTACGCTCCGCCGGAAAGCGCCGCGAAAGAATATATGGATCCGGAGTTTGCGTATGACCCGATCATCGATCCGGATGCATCGGTACTGGCAAAGGGTCAGGCGTTCCGCGCACTGTCCGTGGAAGGCATGCAGGAGATGAGCCGCCTTTGGCTTTCGGTCAAGACGGATGACAATGTCCTCGGCCGCTACCTTCTCATCACAGGCATCGCCCTTGTCCTTGTAATCGGACTGTGGCTGTTCTTCCACTTCCGAAAAAAACGTGCGATCGCGCGGCGCGGAAAGTTTTATTGATCAAAAAAGAACCTGAAGATACAGAAAACCCGGAGCCTTTGCTCCGGGTCTTCATTTCCAAAAATGTCTCTTATTATTTCGCAGCAAGGAAAGCGTTCATCTTTCCGATAATGGCATCGACGTCAGTGCCGTGTACCATGCAGGCATCCTCAAGACTTTCCGCCTGTGCAGACGGGCATCCGAGGCAGTGCATGCCGGTCTCAAGAAGAATCGGAACAAGACCATCGTCAACTCTTAAGATATCACCGATCGTCATTTCTTTTGTAATATTTGCCATAATTGTATCCTCCTTAAACTAACCTTTTCGGATTAATTATTATTTTCACGTGAACGCGATTATATAATATATCTACGTTCTTTTCAATACAGTGGCTTTCTTTTTGCTGTTTTGCATAATTATTCCCCGAAAAGCATTTTTTTATTAGAACATTTTCCCTCGAATTTTTCTCTTGTATTCATTACAGAAATATATTAAAATTCCTCTATCACAATACAAGTGCACTTCGTGTGCCGCAAAATAACAATTAAGGAGGAACTATATAATGGCATATGTTATCAATGATGGTTGTGTAAGCTGTGGTGCATGCGCTGGCGCTTGCCCGGTAGAAGCAATCTCCGAGGGAGACGGAATGTATGTAATCGACGCTGATTCCTGCGTTAGCTGCGGAACCTGCGCAGATACCTGCCCGACCGGATCCATTTCCGAAGAATAATTTATACAAAGTCAAAATGAAAGCACCGGAGCAATCCGGTGCTTTTTATTTTTATTGTTTTTAGAAACAACAAACGGTTTCAAATAGTCGTCGAGCAAACATAAGCCGGGCGAGCGTTCTTAGGCGAGCCAAGACTCCGCGCTACAGATTCTTATGCGCGAGGCTAGCCGATCTTGGTGTCGCGCGCGCACCGCGTCCGCAAGCTCCTCGCGCACCGCGCACGGAAGTCGAGCGCATTAGAAGCTGTTAACGGAGGCTTCGGCGAGACGTTGCGAGCAGTTTGCGAGTGACTATTTGGAAGCGGCTGGTGCTCCGGAAATAATAATTCACTACTCAAAATTAACAGGTACGGCCGAGATGTTTCCTTCCCGCAGCATATTGACAAACCGCGTATACTTCGGCTGCCATGCCAGCTTGACGGTGCCGACCGGGCCGTTTCTCTGTTTTGCGATAATGACTTCCGCCACATTCTTTTCTTCCGTTTCCGGATTGTAATAATCATCACGATACAGAAACATGATCACGTCGGCATCCTGCTCGATCGCTCCGGACTCACGGATATCGGAAAGCATCGGACGGTGGTCCGCTCTATTCTCTACCGCACGGTTCAGCTGTGAAAGAGCGATGACCGGAACATTCAGTTCTCTTGCAAGACCTTTCAGTGCCCTGGAAATATCCGAGACCTCCTGCTGACGGCTGTCGGTTTTTCCGCCGCCGCTCATCAGCTGGATATAGTCGACGATGATCAGCTGGATATCCTGATCCATTTTGTATTTTCTGCATTTCGAACGCATCTCTGTGATCGAGATACCCGGGGTATCATCAATGATCAGTTTTGAGCTTCCGATCACTTCCGAAGAGTTGACCAGAGACTCCCATTCCTCATCTGAAAGATTACCGGAACGGATATTCTGCGCATCGATCCGCGCCTCCATCGCCAGAAGACGGTTAACAAGCTGTTCCTTGCTCATCTCCAGACTGAAGATGGCTGCTGCCTGCTGTTTCCGGACGACGACATGGTCAAGGATCGAAAGGGAAAATGCGGTCTTGCCCATCGAAGGTCTTGCCGCGATCAGAATAAAGTCCGAAGGCTGAAGGCCTGCGGTTTTAAAGTCGAGATCCGCAAAACCTGTAGAAACACCGGTGATGTGTCCCTGGGTTTTGGACGCTTCTTCGATCTTTTTCAAAACGTTGATCACAACATCGCTGATCGGAACATAATCCCGGGTGTTCCGGGACTGGATCAGATCAAATACTCTTTTTTCCGTCTGCTCCAGGATATCTTCAAGCTTATCCTGTGCCAGATAACAGTCTTTGGAAATATCCTCGGAAATACGGATCAGCCGGCGAAGCGTGGACTTCTCATATACGATCTGCGCATAATGCTTCAGATTGGCAGAGGTCGGGACCGAATCCAGGATCTCTTTGACAAATTCCGGACTTGTCATCTCCTCCGGCGCATTTTTTTCTTTCAGCTTATCGCTGAGTGTGATGGTATCGATCGGTTTGCGTTCCTGGTAGAGCTCTTCCATGGCATCAAAAATGATGCCGTTCTGTTTGGCATAAAAGTCCTCTCCGGAAAGGAGCTCGGTTGCGGACGCGATCAGCTCGTTGTCCATTAAAATGGACCCGATGACCGAACGTTCCGCCTCCAGATTATGGGGCATGATCTTTTTGATTAAAGCATCGTCTTCCATGATTTATCCTTCGCTGACGTTCACCGTCAGTTCCGCTGTCACGTCTTTGTGCAGTTTCACTTTTACATGATGGGTGCCAAGCTCTTTGATCGGATCTTCCAGAACGATCTTCTTTTTGTCGACGTCAAGGCCGTACTGTTCTTTTAACGCAGCCGCGATCTCTTTCGTCGCGATCGCACCGAACAATTTTCCGCCTTCTCCGGCTTTCATCTTCAGTGTGACCGGTGCAGTGGAAAGTTTTTCAGCAAGCGCTTTCGCTGCTTCCAGATTTTCCTTTGCGACCTTTTCATCATTGGCTTTCTGCAGCTTCAGCGTGTTCATGTTCGCCGCTGTTGCTTCCACACCTTTTCCGGTTTTCAGGAGAAAGTTTCTTGCATAGCCGTCACTGACATTAACGATCTCGCCCTTTTTCCCCTGGCTTTTCACATCTTCCAGTAAAATAACTTTCATTTAGAGTATTCCTTCCTCGATCAGTTTTCTGATCGTCAGACTTAATTTTTTCTTTGTATCTTCAACGGTGCTGTTTTCCACCTGCGCACCGGCTGTATTCATATGTCCGCCGCCGCCCATGCGCTCCATGGCAAGCTGAACATTCACATCCCCTTTGGAACGGGCGCTGATATAGATCCTGCCGTTGATATTTGCAAGGACAAAGCTTCCTACAATACCGCTGACATCGAGCAGTTCGTTTGCGACCTGAGCCGCAACGATCGTCGGATTTTCAATTTTTTCCGTCGGGCAGACCGCCATCGCGTACCGGTCTTCGATGATCTCCGCGCTGCGGACTGTCTCCGCCTTCGCCTTAAAGTCTTCCATGGAATCATTAAACAGCTCCTTGACTTTCGCGACATCGACGCCGTTCTTCCGCAGATATGCAGCTGCTTCAAAGGTACGCACACCTGTGTTTTTCGAGAAGTAGTTGGTATCGATCAGGATGCCGGCATACAGCGCCTCGGCCTCGATCTTTTTCAGCTTCACTTCATCAGAAATATATTGCAGCAGCTCCGAGACCATCTCGGAAGCGGAACTTGCCGTCGGTTCATGGTGCAGCAGACGCAGGGATTCGATCTTCTCGCCGCTTTGCAGATGGTGGTCGATCAGCACGATGGATTTTGTAAGGTTTACAAGGTCCGGCCGTTCGAAATAGTCCGGTTTATTCACATCGACGATCACCAGCGCCGTGTCTTCATCCACATAGTTTTCCGCATTGGAGGCATAGATAAAGACATCATCGTATTCCGGATCGTTTTCAAAATGTTCCAGGATCGGCTGAACGGTATTGGTCAGCTCATTGAGGATGATATATGCTTTCTTTCCAAGGGTCTTCGCAGCACGATAGATTCCGATCGCTGCTCCGAGGCAGTCGATATCACAGGTTTTATGTCCCATGACGACAACCTTATCTTTGTTGAGGATGATCTCCTTCAGCGCAACTGCCTTGACTCTTGCTTTTACGCGGCTGTTCTTCTCAGCCTGTCTGGTCTTGCCGCCGTAATAGTAGACGCGTTCTCCGTCACGGACGACTGCCTGGTCGCCGCCTCTTCCGAGCGCAAGCTCAAGAGCCGCTCTGGCATTTTCGCCGTTTCGGATCAGGTCGCTTCCGACACCAATACCGATACTTAAGGTAACCGGCATATCGCCTTCGGTTTCGATCTCCTTGACATTATCAAGGAGTTCAAACTTGCCTCTTTGCAGCACCGGCAGATAATGCCGTTTAAACACTACAAAGTATCTGTCTTTTTCGATCTTGCGGACAATGCCTTCTACATTTTCAAAGTAATTTACGACTGCCCGGTCAACCATCGCAACGACCATCGACCTGCGCACATCTGTGGAATGCTCCAGCGTCTCTTCGTAGTTATCAATATAAATATTTCCGACCACTGCCTGCTCTTCCACGCTCTTGCGTACCATGTTCACGATTTCCGTTTCATCGATCAGATAAACGGAAAAGACATGCATGTCATGGCGCTGCAGGGTAATGAACCGTTCTTCAAAGAGTTCCTGTTTGATCGGAAGTTTGTGGAGCCGCATCCGGTAGTGGCGTCCGTCATAAACGATGGAGTAATCTTTATGATCGGTATCAAACACCAGATCCTCCGGCTTCAGTTCATGGAACAGATCGCAGATATTTTTCTTTCCCGGCGCCTCATCATACATTTTGCTGAACAGATCGTTGTAGATCAGGATATCACCCGGCACATCGATGATCGCATACGGAAGCGGGAATTCCGAAATAAATTCCCCTTCCAGCGTTTCATACGTTCTTGCAAATTTTAAAAGCCCTTCTACAAGGCGCTTTTTATTCAGGACTACAAATACGATCGATGCTGCAAGAACAACAATGTATACAGCCAAAGCAATCAGCGCTGCTTTGGTATTGATAAAGAATAAACCGATACTAAGGAGCAGTCCGACAATTCCCACAGCCACGGGGAACAGATAGTATCCTCTGATGACATTTCCGATTTTGATTCTTTGCTTACTGTCCATAAAGTGCCTGCCTTTTCTACTACAGCATCTAAAGCCGTTGGTATATTATACTACAAAGATAAGTCAAATCAAAGTGTTTGTAATATGGCCATTACTAAAGCCGCTTAACGAGCAGACAGATGACTTTCAAACTGCTCGCAACGGCTCAACAAAGCCTCCGCTAACATGCCCTAAGCCACTCAGATCGGCTAGCTTCGTGCCTAAGGGCATGTAGCACGGAGTCTTGATTCGCCTAAGGACGCTCGCCCGGGTCAGGTTTGAAAGTTCATCTGTCTGCCCGTCAAGCGCTTTCACTACTAGTTGCATTTTTCTATATATTTTTGTTATATTTATAAAAATGCATTATTTCAGGAGGATTTCTTATGTATAACCGAATCCAGATACCTTTACTCAGCCTGGCGGATATCTGCCGTGAGATCTGCGAGCTCACGGGCGGAAAGATCATTGAGCACGAAGGCCGCTATGCCACCTATTCGTATCCGGGCTTTCTGTATTCCAGAAACTTTATTCTGGACGCCGCGGAGAGCGAGATCGAACCGATCATTAAGGAAATCAAGGAGAATATGTCGCAGGGTCTGCCGGGAGGCATCAGCTTCACAAAAGAGTGTGTGCCGGATGATATCGAAGAGATCCTCGGCAAGTACGGCTTCCAGCCGTTTATCAGCCAGACCGGTATGATCTTTGATCTGGATCACCCGTTCAGCGACGCGCGCGACGAAAACATTGCTGTCATGACCGACGATCAGATGCCGGCATGGAGTAAGGCCGTTGCAGAAGGTTTCCCGAAACCGTATGAAGACACTCCGTTCCTTGCGCTGAACAAAAGCGAAAAGGCGATCACCTACGGTTATATGGAAGGCGATACGATCCTCTCGACCGGTATGCTTATGATCGATCCGGAACTTTCCGGCATTCACGAGATCTCCACACAGATCGATCACCGCGGAAAAGGCCAGGGAACGGCGATCATCGTTCGGATGCTTCAGGATCTGAAGGAGCGCGGAATCAAGAGTGTTTCCCTTCAGGCTTCAGACCTCGGCAGAGATTATGTTTATACCCCGCTTGGCTTTGAAACCGTCAGCGTGATCCCGACCTGGAACCCGCCGATGTAAGCCGGATCTTCCAAATAACAAATCCTTTGTTCAACAAAATCCCTGCAGCAGCTGCTGCAGGGATTTTACAATTAAGGAGTATTCGATAAACAGGATGTTCCTGCTTACTTCTTATTCGTTTTGGTGATATACCATTGATTCAGCTTCTCATAACTTTCCTGACTGATGCTGTGCTCAATGTTGCACGCATCCGCATCCGCACGTTCTTCCGGAACACCGATTTCCAGAAGGATCCGGTACAGAAGCTCATAGCGGTCCTCCAGAAAGCGGGCATACTCTTCCCCTTTTTTGGTTAAAACCAACTGTCCGTCATACTGTTTCTGCAGAAGCTTTTCATTCGTCAGTTTGTCAACGGCCTTGGATACGCTCGCTTTGGAGATGCCTAAATGTTCCGCAACCTGAACAGAACGGCAGGATCCTTTTTCCCGGCGAATAGAATAGACCGCCTTCAGATAATCTTCTCTTGACTGGTTTGCTCTCATATCGATTCCGGTTTTCCGGCTTCCTTTCCCCTCCCTTATATCACCTACTAAAATATTTTAATAGAAGATAATTGGGATTTTTTTAGCAGGCGCTTCAGCCTGCTAAATACTTATTTACTGTTCTATTATTGTAACCATCTTCGTCAGCAAACGCAAGAGTTCTTCTGCATCTTTCTTTCCTGTTTTTTTGACAAGCTGCTGATAAAAATCATTCACCTCACTGTATAAACTTTCCGTATGATGTTTTCCTTTTGCCGTAAGGGAGATCTCATATTTTCGTCTGTCATCTTTCTGCTGGACACGCCGGATCATCCCCTTCGTCTCAAGCTGCCTGAGAATATTCGCAACTCTTCCCGTAGACAGATTTAACGCCTCTGTCAGTTCCCCAACCAGAGCATGATTTTTCTCTTTGAATAAATATACCAGAACCCTGTCCTCTCCTTTATTGGAAAGCCGCGGCAGCGAAGCAAGGAACTCCGCAGCATGTGAAAAATGCAGTTCTGTTATGCGGTCAACCAGCTGGGCATTTGTCATTTGTTTATCCTTCTTTCTGTTGCATATCGGAAGTTAGTTTATGCTAATCACGTGAGTTAGTATATGCTAACACATTTTCTCTGTCAAGTATGACTATAATAAAGGCGGAAACCAAAGAGTCTTCGGTTTCCGCCTGATTATTTGTTTTCTATTCTATGCTCAGTCGACCAGTTCCTCTACATCCCTGGCAAAATTATCGGTCGGGAACTTGCCTTCTTCATTCACCTGGTCCAGATATTGCTTCGCCTGATCCAACGCAGACATAACCATCTCGATCGAGTTGTCGATGCCGTAATCAGAGGTGTGCAGTGTCATGCCGTAATGCGCCGCCAGTCCCCATGGCATTCCCGTAAAATGTTTGCAGTACAGAGCTCTGCTCTGGTCTTCTCTCTTCACGAGTTTCCCGGCCTCTTCCAGGGAAATGCCGTGCTCCTCGGCGATCCGCTCCGCACGGAACCCGCGGTCTGCGGAGAAAAAGAGATTCAATGTATTCGGGCGTCCCTTCAGGATGTACCCGCCGAGGCGGCCGACGATCACGCAGCTTTCTTTGGCTGCCAGTTCCCGGATCACCTTCACCTGACTGCGGAAGATTTCCTCCTCCTTTGTCCGGATCTGCGTTTCCGCATTGTTGTTTCTGGCAATTGCGGAGATCAGGCCGACGCCCATGCGTTCCTCGTTTTTCTGCACCTCATCCGCAGGAAGTCCCATCTCCTTTGCGGTCTCGGAGATGATCGCATAATCATAAAACGGGATTCCCAGGCGTTTGGCAACTTCCTGTCCGATTTTATGTCCGCCGCAGCCGAGCTCGCGTTCGATCGTAATGACCAGCGGATAGGACATGCCCGTAAGGATCGGAGATTCCGGCATATCCGGCTCGAGCTCGAGGAATTTGTTCAGGAACTTGATGTGCTTATTGAAGAAGCGGGTAAAATAGCCAACCAGGAATGCGGCGATGACCGTTCCTTCCCGGACGCCATTGAGTTTATGAAAGACCAGAAGCGAGATCGCACAGCTGATCACGATAAAGCCCCAGTCCAGAATGATCTTTACGATACCGAAGTCCAGATGCACCTTATCGGAGATCGCGCTGATCGCGCCTTCCGATGCCATAACGATCAGGTGCGCCTTGACTTCCAGAAAAACGCCGAGTGCCATGATGATGCAGCTGACGATTGAAAGCACCAGCTTCAGCCAGTAAGCCTCGATCTGCAAAGGCTCCACGATCGCAAGGGTCAGGTCGGTAAAATAGCCGAATACAAAAACGACCGCGAGCTGGAGAAGGTTGATCAGTTTATAATCTTTACGGAGCAGCAGGATCTGTACGATGATAAAGATCACATTGACGACCATCGTAAACGTTCCCATCGAGAATGGGAAGATCTGGCTCAGAACATAAGAAAGGCTGGCTGAAGGAGATACACCGATGCTCGATTTCGAGGACAGGGCGATACCAAAGGCCAGAATAAAGAGTCCGATTACAAGGACAACAAGTTTCTTAAAAAATAATTGTGCGTTAAATTTTTTAGCAGCTTCCATTATTGATCCGTATTTGCGTCAAACTGCAGCTGTCCTTCGATTTCCTCTCCCGAGGACGCATACTGTTTTTCCGTTTCCTCCAAAATTTCAAAATATTTCTCATGCGCAACTTCGTATTCGCTGCCGAATTCCATATTTTTCCCCTGATGCAGAGTCGTCACATACGTATGTGCAAGGGATGCGATTTCCGGTTTTACGCGGGCGATCACGGCAATACCGACATTCGAGCAGATGTCTGAGATTCGTTCCAGGTTGGAAAGGATCTCTACAAACACCGCACCGGAAGCAACCGCACACTTTCCTTCCCGCAGACGGGTCAGGTGGTTGTCATGCAGCGTATTGACCAGATCGTCCATAACCTCTTCAAGCGGCTCGATATGTTTCGCCGCTTCCACATCCCGTTTTTCAAAAGCAGCCATGGTGTGCTCCAGGATCTGCTCCATCAGGCCTTCCGCTACCTTCAGCTCTGCAATCGCCTGCTCCGAAATCACGATCTCCTGTTCCCGGATCTCCATAGCGGTCTCTGCAAGATTGACCGCATGGTCTCCCAGCCTTTCAAACTCGGTGCTCAGCCGGTTATACTGATTCAGGATCGAAATCTGATACGGCTCATGGATATATGCAGCGGCCTTGCCGAGGTATGTGCATACCTGATCGGTCAGAAGGTCGATCTCATCTTCATCCTTCATGATCTGCTCGATCTCTTTTTTATTAAAGTTCCAAAGATTATTTGTCGCTCTCTTTACGCTTTCCACTGCAAGTTTCAGGTTCGTCAGCAGAACATCATAACAGCTGTTTAAAGCGATGGCCGGTGTGTCAAAAAATACCGGATTCAGCGCCTGAATCTTATCCTCAAACCGGCTGATTGATTTCTGTTTGTCTTTTACCAGCTTGATTCCAATCTTTTCGAATACTCCGACGACCGGAAGCAGAAGCAGTGCGCACGCAATATTAAAGATCGAGTTTGCATTGGCGATCGTTCCCGGCGTCATCGCCATGTTCCAGAGACCGTCCAGTGCGCCGAACGTATGCAGGAGTGTAACGACAAGCAGGACAAGAATCGTCTTCGCAAGGTTGTAGATAATATTGATAATACCGACTCTCTTGGCATTGGTCTGTGCACCGATATAGCAGACGATCGCTGTTGTAACGCAGTCGCCCAGATACACGCCGACGAGTACGACATACGTGGTCTTAAACGGAATCCCGCTGGCCAGGGCAAACGCCTGTAAGATACCGATCGTTGCAGAAGAACTCTGAAGAACAAAGGCAACGCCTGCTCCAACCAGATATCCCATCCACATGTGATCGCCCATGCTTTGAAAAACGCTGTCCAGATAGCCGCCTTCGGAAAGAACGCTGACGGCAGCCGTCATATTTAAAAGTCCGGAAAACAGAATACCGAAACCGATCAGGATGTTTCCGACATTATTGGCTTTGCTGAATTTGAAGCCCATGATCAGGACCATGCCTGCGATCAGGGCAACCGGCGCCAGCGTTGAGGGCTGAAAGATCTTTAAGACCGAGGTCGCTCCGGCATCCACATCCAGAAGACGGATGATCTGGCCGGTAACCGTTGTGCCGACATTTGCGCCGATAATAATTCCGAGAGACTGGTGTAAAGAGATGATCTCCGCAGCCACAAGGCCGGAGGTAATAACGATTGTTGCCGTAGAGGATTGAATAATGGCAGTAACAACAAGTCCTAAAAGAAATGCTTTGACCGGGTTATTGGTAATCTTTCCCATAACCTTCTTCAGCGTTCCGGATGACCCTTCTTTCAGGCTGTCTCCCATAAGACGCATGCCGTAAAGGAACATGGCAAGACCGCCCAGAAGAGAGATGATGTTAAATATATCCATGTCTGCTTTCCTCTATTCTGCCTGTTCTTTCATAAATTTATAGTTCACACAGAGAATTTAATATGCGAAAATTTCCGCTTTTACCGCTACATTATCGCACAAAGCCTCTTCCAAGGCAACTCTTTCAATCCGTTTCAGGCCTATAAAAAGAGCTGTCTCCCAAACGGAGACAGCTCTGACAGGTTTTGCTATTTCATTGATCTGCGGCTAAGCCTTTTGCTGCTTGGCCATCTTCATCGCGGCTCGTCTTGCGCTCCAATCCAGGAAACGTCCCTGGTTTGTAGTCAGAGCGATGAAGAAGAATAAGAATGCACCAACGCCGATATCCTGTACTGCTGCCGGAAGACCAAGAGCAAGTACGCCAGCCTTCATCATTGCGATGCAGACAGCACCTACGAAGATACCCCATGTAATGTTTGTATATCTGTAGAGATAGAGTCCGATGAATACTGCAGGGAATGCGGTAAACATCATACCCATATTGTTATTAAATGTTGAAGATGCCTCAACATTTCCTTTCATGGAAACATTCACACATGCTGCAACTCCTAAAAGCACACCGCAGAGAATGTAGGAAAGAATAACATTCTTTGTTTCATTTACACCGATATTGTTCGCAATCGCCTGGTTGTTGCCCAATGCTCTTACGTTATATCCGAATTTGGTATAGGTGAAGATTACGAGGAACACAAGGAAGGTAACGAGGGCAAGTACATAAGCCCACGGAGCTCTACCAAAGATCGTATAAACCTTTCCTGCAAGCGCAGCGCCTTTTCCGTCGTTAATAACTCTGTTCAATGTTTCATAAACCATCAACAGACCAATACTGATGACCAGCATTGGAACACGGATCAGAAGATAAAGACCAGCGTTGATCAGGCAAAGGATCGTACAGATCACAATACAAAGAACCAGAACGCCCCAGGATCCGAGTTGATATTTTGTAACGATCGGAGAAGCAATGAAGCTCGTCGTTACGCAGATGATACCCATTGAAAAGTCCCATCTATCATTGAGCATGTTGCAGGTCATTGCCATTGCGATCAGTGCGCTTAAGATTCCCTGAAGACAGATTGAGTTCAAACTGTTCAGACTTCCAAACGTACTTGACGGATTAAAAATCCGGATCAAAACAAAGAACACAACAAAGATTGCTGCAGGCCAGATCAATGTTTTCCAAGTATTTGATGCGATATGTTTTACGGTCATAACAAAACCCTCTTTACTCTTTTTTCAGCGCCCGCCCGAAGACGGGCGCATTCAATATGCTTAAATTATTTTCCTGCTTTTGCCTTCAGCTCGTCTAAGGAGAAGGTTTCAGCAAATGCTTTTACGTCTTCAAATTTGACATCCGGTCCGATGAACTGCTCAAGTTCTTCAAATGTGTATGGCGGATGCTGGTCAGAGCAAAGCTCAAGTGCAGCCTGATACTCTTCCGGAGTTGTGCTGAGAAGGTAAGACATCTGGATAGATGGTGCAGAACCGTCTGCCTGGCTCAGTCTGTTTCCTGTCATAGCATTGTACAGAAGGATGAATGCGATCATGGAGTCTGCGCAAGTTCCTGTGATCGTATAGTTGATCGTTCCGTCCTGGAATGCTTCCAGAGAGCCTTCGCCCGGCTCATAGCAGTTCAGAAGAACCTTATCAGCAAGGCCTGCGTCGTTCAGCGGCTGATATACTGTAGAAATTGTCTCAACAGATGAGAAGATTGCTTCAACTTCTGGATGCTGACCAACGATATCACGTGCAGCGCCAGCTTTGTCAAAGTTTAATCCTTCAGCTACAAGCTCAACGCCATCAGCTTTGTGGCTTTCGATGACTGCTCTTGCTGCCTGAAGACGAAGATCCATCTGAGCAGAAAGTCCTTCCGGGAATCCGTGAAGAGCAAATTTCTTAGCTCCCTTTGCAATCATATCTTCAACGATTGCAGATGCTGTAACTGTCTCGTCTTCCCAAACTTCTCCAGCGAAGTACGGGTTGTCTTTGATCTCATCATATCCGGTGTTTTCTCTTGTGCTGATCGGATCGTTGGATGTTGCAATATACATGCCATAGTCCTCGCAGATATCAACCAGCTCCGGCATGATTGTTCCCGGGTGCAGGTTCAGGATTCCGTTGTATCCTGCTGCTGCAAAGTTCTGTACGTCCTCTTTTGTTACGCTCGGATCAGTACCACCGATTGCGGTATCGATCTCAACACCAAGTGCATCAGCAAGAACCTTAACGGATGCAATGATGTCTTTTGCCCACTGACCGGAATCATCATAAAGGATGATGCCGACTTTGAGTTTGTCACCAGACGGTGCTGCGCTGCCACTTCCTGCAGGAGCTGCTCCGCCGGAACCGCATGCAGCAAGAATGCCTACGCACATTGCCACTACGGTAATTAATGCAATAATCTTTTTCATTTCTTTCTCCTTTTCCAGTTTCTAGTTTGCTTTATTAAAACATACTTTCGTATGCATTAATGCTATCTCGCAAGTAGTCCTTTTCGATTCGTCTTGTAAGTAAAGAGAATAACGATAAGGAATACGATACCGACTACAAAATCACTCCACTTGCTTGGAACACCAATGATGACAAGACCGTTAGTCAGCAGAACAACGATGACCGCACCGATGATCGGAGCTCTAACAGAACTATGCATACCGCCGTTAAGACTCATTCCGCCAAGTACGATTGCGATGATGACATCCATCTCATATCCGGATCCATCCAGCGTTGCAACCATACGAGTGCTTGCCATGGTGAAGAATGCTGCAATACCAACAAGGATTGCACAGATTACATAAGCGATCAGTCTGGTCTTATCGATCTCGATTCCTGACTGTCTTGCAGCTACCGGGTTTTCACCGATTGCCCGATTGCGTTTTCCAAGCGGTGTTTTAGACATCAGCAGGTAAGACACTACGATAATAACAACAAGAACAACGATCTTGATCACCCAGTTATCTGCAGCCTTGATCTCTTTTGGCAGTGAAATGTTTCCGTTGGAAACCGTCGTTACGATGCCTCGGGTTATAAACTGCATACACAAAGATGTGATAAACGCCGGCAGACTCAGCTTAACCGTAACAAGTCCCATGATCATGTAGCAGACAAGGGAAATGATGATGCAAAGCGGAAGTACCAGCCAAGGGCTGAAGCCAAGATTCAGCAGCAGCATACCGGAAGACATCATGGAAAGGCCGAAGATTCCACCCACAGCAAGATCGAACCCGCCATGAGCATAAAGGAATGAACAGCCAATCGAAAGAATGACGATTGTATATGACTGATCAAGAATATTATTCAGGTTTCCTTTTATAAAGATCCGGCCACCGGAAATGATCGCAAGTATGACGACAACCAGTATCAGGCCGACAAAAGGAAGTATGTTTCTCATATTACGTTTAATAAACTGCATGATGTTCCTCCCTTAGATCATATAATCAATGAGTGTATGCTCGCTGATTTCAGGACTCCGCATAAATTCACCGGAAGCCTGACCGTCTTTCATGATAACGATACGGTCACTCATACCGATGATCTCCGCAAGCTCCTCAGAGATCAGGATAATGGATTTGCCTTCTTTTTTCAGCTGATACATCAGCTGATACATGGACTGCTTAACACCGATATCGACACCACGGGTCGGGCAGTCAAGGATCAGGATCTCAGATTTATTACCAATCCAGCGTCCGAAGACGACTTTCTGTTTATTTCCGCCGGAAAGACTGTTGACGCCCTGGTTGATGCTTGCACATTTAATGGAAAGAAGTTTCCTCTGCTCTTCCACCAGTTTCTTTTCATCACGGCTGAAGACCAATCCGCCTCTGGAAAGGTCTTTCAGGGAAGGAAGCTCGATGTTTTCTGCAACCGTTGCAGTGATCATCAGGGATTCCTGATCTCTGTTCTTGGAGATATAGCCAACACGATGTTTTGTTGCTACGGATGGCTGCGTAATTTCAGTACCATCGCCCAGTTTCACATGTCCCTGCAAAGGTTTTTCAATACCAAAAGCAAGCCGTCCGACTTCATGCATTCCACATTCGGAAAGTCCGCCGATACCAAGGATCTCTCCTTTGTGGAGCTGAAGGTTGAAACCTTTGAGCTGACGTCCGTCGAAGATGTCTTTCATATCAAGAACAACTTCTTCTCCGTAAGTCGGATCATAATCGCTTCTATAGTAATCTCCAACCATCTCACGACCGACCATCAGAGATTTGATCAGGCCGGATTCCATACGGTCTTTTTCCAGTGTATCGATCAGAACGCCGTCACGAAGCACCGTAAGTGCTGTGCAGTGTTCCATGATTTCATCAAGGTCGTGGGAGATAAAGATGATTCCCTTTCCTTCTGCTGCCATACGGTCGCAGAGGTTATATACGATATCACGTCCACGCTGGGAAAGAGCTGTCGTTGTTTCATCGACAACTAAGATATCCGGCTGATCGTACATCGCACGGGCGATCTCAACCAGTTTACGATCTTCGAAGTTCAGCGTATCAATGGAAGCTTTCGGATCAATATCATCAACGCCCAGGCTCAGCAGAACATCTTTTGCAGCTTTATACATCGCCTTTCTGTTAACGAAACCGCCTTTTGTAAAAAGCTTTTCTTTTCCGATAAAGATGTTATCTGCAACTTTGATGCCGGAGATGGTTCCCATTTCCTGAAGGATCTGCGCAAAACCTTTTTTCTGTGCATCGACCATGCTGGTTGGGTGATAAGGCTCGCCTTTCAGATAGAGGTCCCCGCTGTCGCAGCCATAGATTCCGCCGCAGATGGAACAAAGGGTGGACTTTCCGGATCCGTTTTCACCGATCAGTCCCCGGATCTCTCCTGCATGCAAAGTGAAGTCAACACCCTGCAGTGCTTTTGTAGGCCCGAATGTTTTTACGATCTTTTCTGCTCGCAATAATTCCGTAGACATATTAGCCCTCCTGATAGAAATCAAATCGGTTAATATTATATTCTTTAAGAAGATTTCTGTAAATATGATTTTGTCAGCGAATGCACAACAATCTATCTTCGTTTTGTTGTTTTTTGTACAAACAAAAAGCGAAATAGTAAACAACCCACCGCTTTTGCGGTGGGCCGTTATTGGTTCAGGATAATTTCTTCTTATTTGCCTTCGAAGCCAAACAGTTCTTTGCTCATAACATCGATTTCTGCAGACACTTTTTCCATAACGCCCGGGAAGGAGCTCAGCGGAACACCTGCGGTCAGGCACGGAATGAAGTTGTTGCCTTTGCACTTTCTGCATGCGCGGTCAACCTCTGCCTTGATCTGCTCATCCGTTACATCCGGAAGGTCGATCAGACGGGATTCGATCTCACCCATGAATGTGATCTGTCCTGCATACTGCTTGCAAAGTTCCGGAAGGTTGTTCTGCGGGAAGCATCCCTGCCAGATATCAATACCCATTTCGATCATCTCCGGAACAAGGTTTGCTGTATAGGAATCGTTATGATGAACGATCAGCTGGCAGCCTAATTCTTTCCAGGTAGAGTAGATCTTTTTGTATCCCGGTACGATAAACTCATCAAACATATCAGGAGAAAGGAAAGAGTTCTTTGCGCTGCCCCAGTCATCATGGTGCAGAAGTGCGTTGATCTCCGGAACCTTGGTCATGATCGTCTTTGCGTAATCAACCTCAGCCTCTACGATGAAATCAACCAGATCATGCATTGCTTCCGGCTCTTCATACATTGCCATCATGCAGTCTTCCATACCCATCAGAGCGTGCAGACGTTCAAAGATTCCCTGCGGAGCAAGTGCTGCGCAATACTGATTCTCACGGTCAGTCTGAGCTGCGATGCCATGAAGCATTCCCCAGTAATCCTCAACAAAATCCGGAGGTGCTACCGGAAGATGTGTCAGTTTTTTATCCCATTCTGTTACGCTGTCCAGATCCAGCACTTTGTGTCCGTCTGTATGAACCGGGAACGCTCCCATCTGGCCCTCCGGGAATCTCCAAAGTACGCCATACTGATCATAGCCTTCTTTGCCCGGCTCCAACGGATAATCGCCCATGTAATAGTTTGTCGGGAAAACGACATTTAAAAACTCCCACTGGTTTACGAAGCGATCCGGATGTCCGTCAGCTTTCATTGTTTCTCTTAAGTTTTCAATAGCTGTTAACATAATACACTCCTCCATAAATGTTTGTTGTGCAACATCTGTGCAGATTCAATATTTCATCTAATGCTATTATACGCAAGGATTTCCGGATTAGATAGGTCTATCTTGTTGATATTTGCCAATAATCATGCTACACTTTGTAGCGTCATTGAATATAGTCCGGAGGTATTCGAAGAATGAATGTGACATCACAGATCCTGTTCTATCTTTTTTCCAGAGATCATTCTGTCCTGAAAGAGGAGATTTCCATTGCAGACAATACGATTTCTTCGATCCGCCGCTACGATCCTGCGGAGGTTCCTGATGCAGATACACTCTACATCCTTACTTCTTCCGATCTCAACACCCTTTCAGAAGCAGGCACTTCCGCCTTTCATTTTTTCCTCATTGTTCCCGAAGGAAAACTTCCACCCAAAAAAGTGCTTTCGAAACTGAAAGGCTGTAACTACGCCGCTACCAACGCCGTTTATACAACCTATGAGCTCCTGAATATCCTGCTTCAGATCTTCCATACGCTTTTGCGTCAGGAAAACGAACTGCTTCTGGCCACAATGGACCCGGCCCGTTCCGAAGACGTTTTCCGTTTCGGATACAACTGGTTTCCCTGGGAGTATTCGATCGTCGACCTCGATATGCATCTGATTTTCAAAACCGACAACCTTCATAAAGTTTTAGGCGGGGAAAAAGTTGACCGGATCCCGAGCGAAAGCCTGAACGAGCTGATCCTGAGCAAAGAATTCCATAATGCCGCAAAAGTCCGGGAACCATTCTACCAGTCCATGACATTCAATGAGCTGACCGCACTGGGAAGAAATATTCTTCCCGACGGACAATATGCAGGCCGCGTTGTTATGTTTCTCCCGAAGACGGTAAAAAAAGTACCGAAGGGTGCCGAAGAATTATTTTCTTTCTATACCGACTGCATCATGGAGACACTTCGCCGTTCCGGCCAGTTTGTCAGCCGCAGGCAGAACGATCCGCTGCACCTGTTATGCCGTTCCCTTTTTCAAGGAGAAGATGCAGCAGAACACGCGATCAGTGATGTACTGAAACGCAGCGGCTGGAAAGAGGATCACCTGTTTACTGTGATCTCATTCCGTTTTCTGGCGGACTCCGCCTGGGAAGCACAGCTCGAGACAACGTTGCCCTATCTTGCGGATGAGCTGGAAATCGCATGGCCGAATTCCTGTGCAGTTGTCGGTAAGAGAGATATCAGCTGGATCCTGAATCTGACACTTTCAAAGATGTCCGAGGACCTGTCCGGATTTCATCAGCAGATCACTTCTTTTGTCAGGGATCATGTCTGTATTGCAGGCGCAAGCTCTGTCTTTACCAGCTTCTCCCTGCTTCCCGATGCACGGAAGTGTGCGGTCGCAGCGTTGGAGATCGGATCGCAAAAGCATCCTGATTTCTGGTATTTTTCTTTTGATAATTATCGTCTTGATTATATGAAAGAGAGCCTGAAAGACTCGATGTCTTCCACCTTCCTGATCCATCCTGCAATTAACAGACTGAAACAATACGACGAAGAAAACCAATCTGATCTGACCGAAACATTAAAAGCCTATCTGGAAAACGGCAGGAACATGTCTGCCGCCGCAGACGCGATCTTTATTCACCGGACGACCTTCTGCCGGCGGATGGACCACATCAAAAAAATCACCGGCGTGGATCTGGATGATCCCGGCACAGTGATCCTTCTTGAGTTATCGTATCAATTATAAATATCAAAACAGTTCGGAAACCGAAGTGAATTCATCAATGGCATCGAGGAAGTCGAGCAGCCCTTTCTTATTGTTGTCCGTTTTCCAGGACGCTGTAACTCCGCTCTCCGTATCCTTGATCGGGCGCCATTCAAAATACGGATCGCCGTAAGACGTATAAAAGCGGTCCATAACAAAGATATCCATCTTCGTCCGCAGGTTCAAAAGCTGTGAGCTTGCGTTATTGGTATACGTTACGATATTCGGCTGGAATCCGGCCCGTGTACAAAGAGATTTCAGCATATTGTAATAAGCGGGCGTAAACCGCGCGGAGATACTGACAAAATTATACGGTTTCAGATCTTCCACAGTGACTTCTGATTTTTTCGCAAGCGGACAGGTCTTAAGCATTCCGATCTCAAGCGGGCAGGTCCGGATGACCTTGCTGCTGAAATATTTCGTGCCCAGCTCTTCCATATCGTAAAGAACATTGAAAGCGATATCAAACTCGCCGTTGATCAGCTTGGAACGGACATCCTCTGAAGGACAGTCCTCTACATG
Organism: uncultured Parasporobacterium sp.; assembly: GCA_964579345.1. Classification (GTDB taxonomy): domain Bacteria; phylum Bacillota; class Clostridia; order Lachnospirales; family Lachnospiraceae; genus RGIG5612. The sequence continues at coordinate 7,196 of CAZOHB010000011.1, read as the reverse complement.
AACATGGATTCCCGGGTTTATGATCCGGTAGATCTCAAGGATCGGATACAGATATGCGCCGGGTTTATGCGTGTTCAGGATTCCTACATCCAGGTTTTTCGCATAGCCTCCCTGCAGGGATTTTGCCATATCGATCGACTGGTCGATATGCGACAGCACATCCAGCCACTCAATATACAGATAGCGGCCGGTCTCCGTCAGGATCAGTCTTTTTTTATCCCGGATAAACAGCTGAAAACCAAGATAGTCTTCCAGAGAAGCGATATTTTTGCTGACGGCAGATTGCGTCATATTCAGCAGTCTGGAAGCCCTCGTAAACGAATTGGCCTCTACGACTGCGATAAAAATACGCATCTGCGCAATATTGATATTAATAGCATCCAGATTAAACATTATCCCATTCCCTTACAAATCATTCTGATCTGTAATAGTAATTATAACTATATGGAATGGACGTGTCAACGACAGCAAGAGCGGCGGAACAGTCCGCCGCTCTTTAAGAAGAAAAGAATCAATGAAAAATTTATTATGCACTTGCCCTTACTTTGCAGGGAAATAGATCGGATCAAACTCTGCAATTACTTCAGATACAAATTCATAAAGTCCCGGATATGTGGTTTCCGGACCGCCCATGGTAAGTGCCGGGATGATGAAATCTTTTCCGCATCTTTCCAGATGTTCTTTCATACCCTGACGGACTTTCTCTTTTGTCCAGTCCGGAGTATCATATTTACCATTATCAAGACCACCCTGGATCGTGATCGCACCCTTGGTCTCTGCCAGGATCTGCGGAATATTGTTCTCATAAACAGCACCCTGCCATACGTCGATGCCCATCTCGATCATGGACGGAACGAGGGTTGCTGCATAAGAGTCGGAATGGTGAACAATGTACTTAACGCCAAGCTCTTTCCAGTGTCCGTAGATCTTTTTATATGCGTCAAGGAAGAACTCATCGAACATTTCTCTTGAAAGGAAGGTACTTCTCTGGCTGCCCCAGTCATCGTGGTGGAAGAGGATCTCCGGTTTTACATATTTGAAATGCTCGTCAGCAATCTGGCACTCCCAGTCAGCCATGAAGTCGATCAGGTCATGCATTGCTTCCGGCTCCTCATAGAAGTTGATCATCGTATCTTCCATACCCATCAGATAATGGCATTTTTCAAACATTCCGCAGAAGACCTTTGCAGTCGGGAAATATTCATCTTTGTCCATTTCTTCAAACTGCTTGATGCAAGGCTCCCACTCTTTCGGATCCAGAACCAGGTTCGGAGCTTTTACAACTTCTTTCCACTGGGTAACATCTTTTAATACCTTATCATCGCCTTCGCAAAGCGGGAATCCGCCCGGAACGCCTACCGGGAATTTATTTTTTACGCCCCAGCCGTTGGTCCACTCGGTGCCCGGGATCGGAATACCGAAATAGATCGGGAACAGCGGATCATCCAGCCACTGCTGATACTCATACTGTTTTACAAATCTGTCAGGATTTCCGCCTTTTACGGTTTCAATAAAATTCTGTTTGATTGTAAGCATACTCTTTTTTCCTCCTTTAGGAATATTCTATATTATTACTGTTGGAAAAGGGTTCTTTTCCGATTCATGTGGTGCAAATATTTATTCTGCCGCGACTGCGCCGGCATCAATATCCTTGAAATCCTCAATCCGCACTTTTCGCTTGACGCCAAACAGGTCGAAGTCTGCTTTCTTGTTGATCAGACCCATGATGCCCTTTGGTGCAACGAGGATCATGACAACTGCGATAACTCCGAGGATCAGCATACTGAATCCGGAGAAGTTGTAGAGCAGCTGTCTCAGAACGACAAAGATGATCGCACCGATGATCGGTCCTTCGATGGTTCCCATACCTCCGATAACCGCGATGAATACCATGGAAACTGTCCAGTCAATACCAAAGCCTACCGTCGGTTTAATATAGGAGAGGTTCAGGTAAAGTGCCGCACCCGCAACACCGGTGATCGCCGAAGAGATCAGGAAGCAGATCAGCTTTGATTTGTAAAGCTTGACGCCACGGATCTCAGAAGCAGCTTCATTGTCACGCATTGCCATAAGGCCAAGACCGAATTTGGATCTCAGGATGATGACAACCGCAACCAGCGCGATCAGTCCGACGCCGAACGCTATAAAGTACATGCCGGTGCCGCTGATTCTTCTTGCCGCTGTAATGTTGTAGCCGACGTTGAAGTTTACAAAGGACCAGGTCTGGAAGAAGACGCAGAGCGCTTCCGCCACGAGCCAGGTTCCGATCGTGAAGTAAACATCTTTCATACCGAAGATCGGAACTGAAATGATCAGTGCAAATACGATACTGATGACCGCCGCAAGCAGGAAGCCGAGATAGAACGGCAGTTTCCATACCTGAGAGATCATGGCGAGGGAATATCCGCCGAGTCCGATAAACGCCTGTGCGCCAAGGGAAACAAGTCCCGCATAACCCGCAAGGAGGTTCCACATCTCACCGATCGCCATATACATCAGGATCAAAGTGAAAATATTTACAATATAGTCTCCGCCCCAGAATGGAAGGGACACAAGGATAACAGCAGCAACCGCTAATGTGATCCAACGAACTTTTGACATTGTTCCGGTTTGATTTTTCATAACGTTCCCTCCTTTCCGGATTATTTACGAACCTTCTTGGACAGAAGACCCTGCGGTCTGACTGTAAGAAGGATCAATAATACAATATAGCCTGCGAGTGTCTGATAAGCGGTACCGAACAGGTATGCGGCAATCATCTGCGCAAGACCTAAAATCGCTCCGCCGAGTAAGGTTCCGAAAATACTTCCCATACCACCGATAACAACAACACCGAATGCGATGATCAGGAACTGGGTTCCTGTATACGGGAAGAAGGAATATGTCTGACCTACGAGCATACCTGCAACAGCCGTCGCCGCCATGGTGATCGCCATTGCCCAGACATACATCGTCTTTGTGTTAATGCCCATCAGCTCTGCTGCCATTGTATCGGAAGAGGCTGCTCTGATTGAACGTCCGAGGGGTGTTTTGTCCATGATCAGAGCGAGCCCCACGATAAGCACAATTGCAACAATAAAGTTCACTGCATACTGTCCGGAAATGGATACAATATCCGTCTGGATAAAGTTCGTTCCTTTTACAGGAGACGGAAGGGAGTTGTTGCCTGCACCGAAGATCAGTGTCAGTGCATTCTGGATCGCTATGGACAAACCGAACATAACGAGCATAGCCGTTTCCGCGCCCTGGTCGATGACTGTATTGATCAGGAACTTCTGGATCAGGAAACCGAGGATCGCCATGACTACGATCGTGATCGCAAGCGCAATATAAACATTATTAACAATCTTTGTTACGATGACCATGATAAAGAACGTCGAAACGATCATCAGGTCGCCGTGTGCGATATTGGTTACCTTCACGATACCGAAGATCAGAGAAAGACCAACGCCGATCAGTGCATAAAGACCGCCCATCAGCAAGCCTGTAATAATTGCCTGTAACATTATTCGTCTCCTCCTTTCTCTTCATTCTGTTCCACGCCGAAGTAAACTTCCGCGATCTTTTCTTCGCTCAGCGTATTGCTCGGACCTTCCATTACGACCTGTCCGTGAACGATCACGTAGGAATAATCCGAATGCCGAAGCGCTCTCTTCGTTTCCTGCTCGACAAGCAGAAAGCTCATCCCTGTTTCATTGATCTGATGCAGAGATGCATAAATATCTTTGATAATAACCGGCGCAAGACCCAAAGAGATCTCGTCGCAGATGATCAGTTCCGGACTTGCCATCATCGCTCTTGCGATCGCAAGCATCTGTCTCTGACCGCCGGAAAGGAATGTTGCAAGCTGTTTTTCCTTTTCCTTCAGCACCGGGAAGGTTTTATATACCATTGCAAGGCTTTCATCCCGTCTTGCTTTTGCATGTTTCGGATATGCACCAAGAAGAAGGTTTTCATAAACGGTCATATCCTCAAAAATATGGCTGCCTTCCGGGCTCATTGCGATTCCCATCTGCGCGATCTTATTGGTTGATTTTCCGGTTATTTCCTGTCCCTTCCATTTCACAGAACCGGCCTTTGGTTTATTCAAACCCATAATGGCCTGAAGAAGGGTGGATTTTCCGACGCCGTTTGCGCCGATCAGCGCAACCATGTCGCCGCGGTGTACTTCAATATTAATATTTTTTAACGCCTGAAGGTCGCCGTAGAAGACGTCCAGTCCGGTGACTTCAAGCAATGTTTCTCTATCACTCATCTTCATCAGCTCCCATATATACTTCGTTAACAATACTGGAATTCATGACTTCCATCGGCGGCGCCGTCAGAAGGTCCACGCCGTTTGCCATCAGCATAACGCGGTCTGTACCGTCTACCAGCGTCTGGATAATATGCTCGATCCAGATAATGCTGACGCCGCTGTCTTTGATGGCCTTTACGATTGCAAGGATCTCCGCAACCTCTGCATTAGTAAGACCGCCTGCAACCTCGTCGAGCAAAAGAAGTTTCGGATCGGACGCAAGCGCTGCACCGATCTCCAGACGTTTTCTGTTGATCAGGCTGAGCTTTCCTGCCGGCTCATTTGCTCTGTCCTGAAGCTTAACCAGTTTCAGGATCTTGATCGCCTTTTGTTTTGCCTCTTTTTCAGAGACCAGCTGGCCATAAACAACACTGGCCAATATGTTTTCATATACGGACATATGCTCAAATGATCTCGGAACCTGGAAGGTTCTTCCGATTCCTTTTACTGTCCGCTCTGTAATCTTTGTTTTCTGAATATCCTCGCCAAGAAAGATTACCTCTCCATGGTCTGCTTTCAGGATGCCCGAGATAATATTCAGCAGCACTGTTTTTCCGGCTCCGTTCGGTCCCATGATTCCAAGGACTTCACCCTCTCCAACTTCAAAGTTGATGGATTTCAGAACCACGTTACCGCCAAAGGAGATTCCCAGATCTTTTACTGCCAAAACGGTATTCACGTTCAATCCCCCCTTTATATCAGCTTTAATATTATCCTTAAATTTTGAAAGGATATGCCGGCCATCAAAACCGGCATATCCTTTTCTGTTTTGATGTACTATGAATCGAATTTGATCAGATTCTTGCTAATTCGATTATTTCCATACCATTTCAACCTGCGGCTGAAGGATTCCTTCTGCTGCCGGTACGCTGCTGCAGCTGGTAACGACTTTGTGAAGTCCCCATCTCTCATCCGGTACCCACTGACCGAAAGTGATCGGAGTCTCGAATACGTGCTCTTCATCACAGCTTAAGTTTCCATAGATGCAGTCAAAGTTCTGGATGTTCTCCAGTGCTGCAACGATGTCTTCGCTGCTGATGGAAGCCGTTGTCTTCAGTGCCTGGTCGATCAGATCGAAGAATACATAGTCCCATCCGATGGTAACGTCCGGAGCTTCATTTACAGCATTTTCAAAGTCTGCGGAAAGCTCTTCTGCCGTCATGCCAAGCAGGGAGGATGTGAACGGATATTCACGGGTCCACTGTGTCTCGATGCAGGTGTAGGTACCTGTGCACTCGCCTGCTGCGTTGGTCAGAGTAAGAACGTCAGATGAGAAGTGCATACCTTTGGAAAGGATGACGAACTTCGGCTGATAATCCAGAGAGTCAACGTTTGCCCAAAGACCGGACAGCTGATATCCGAGAAGGGAAGCTAACATGATGTCTGCGCCTTCTGCTTTGATCTTCTGTACGATTGCGGTGAAGTCTGTTGCGCCTTCCTGTGCAAGCTCGCTTGCATCCGGATTAACGATTGTGTAGCCATATTCGTCTGCTTTTGCTTTTACAAGATCCAGCATTCCGACACCGTCCATGGAAGCGTCAAGTACGAGACCGATTTTCTTGTTGGTATCCATTTTTTCGAATGCCTGGAAGTACTCATTAACCTGTTTCTCATATCTCATTGCACATGCGAAAGAGTAGTCATAAGGACCTGCTGCTGTCCAGCTGATGTCCGGACCGCCGTCAACGATGCACGGAACTTTTAATTTCTCAGCTGCTTCAGATACCGGGTTCATTGTATCCGGTGTCCACTCACCGAGCAGGATGGAGCATCCGTCGCTCTGTACCAGTTTCGTAGCAACTTCTGCTGCCTTGACCGGATCAGACTCGGAGTCACCCTTTACGATCTCGATCGTGTAGTGTTTTCCGCCGATGTCGTATCCTTTTTCATTCATTTTTGCCTGTACGTTTTTGATCGTGTTGTCCATGCCGACGCTGAAGTGGGACAGAGGTCCGGTAATAGGGCTGACATAGCCGATCTTGATTACGCCGTCTCCGCCATCAGCCGGAGCTGCGCCGCCGCTGCCTGCCGGGGCCGGAGTATTTCCGCCGCCGCAGCCTGCAAGCAGACCCATTGCAAAGATAGCTGCAAGTACTAATGCTGCAATTCTTTTCATTTTCTTCATACGTTTCTCCTCCTGTGTTTTACCTTTTTCATACAGTCTTCAGCATCTATTCCTCAGAATGCTGAACCTGTTACAAAAACAGTCTTCCTCGGAATCCCTTTTTTTAACACTTTTGGCAATTGTGTCTAAAAAAGTTTCCTTGTGGCTTTATTTTACGTTAATTTTTTTCGTTTTGAAAACGAGAACTCGTTATGATTTCATTCCTGTGAGGAATGGATATAATTCCATAATTGAAAGTTGAAGTTGCCCATCCGAATCTGTATAATGAATACTGTATACAATAAAAAACAATTTTTTAATAGCAATATGAATTCGATCCGGCTAAAAGCTTACGGAAAAATCAATATCGGACTGGATGTAACAGGCAGACGCGCGGACGGTTATCACCTTGTCAAAATGATCCTGCAGACGGTCAGTCTTTATGACGAAGTTCTGGTTCGCCGTCAGGAAGAAGGCATCACGGTCAAAACCAACAAGCCGTTCCTGCCCTGCGACGAGCGCAACCTTGCCTATAAAGCTGCGCGTGCGGTCATGGACCGTTTTTCCATTCACGAAGGCGTTCGCATCGACATCGGAAAAAATATCCCGATCGCGGCAGGAATGGCCGGCGGGAGTACGGATGCTGCTGCGGTTTTAAAAGCAATGGACGCCTTATTCGAGTTAAATATGGATGCTTCCGTGATGGACGAGATTGCCCTGCAGCTTGGCGCAGATGTTCCGTTCTGTCTTCGCAGAGGGACCTGGCTGGCGGAAGGGATCGGCGAGGAATTAACA
>CAZOHB010000010.1:0-29621 GCA_964579345.1 uncultured Parasporobacterium sp. | reverse complement strand
GATACAGCTGGTCTCAGATTATTTATATAAATTTTGAAGATGACAGATTGCTGGGTTTTTCTAAAAATGATTTTAATGATATTGTGGAAACTGCGTCTGAATTGACCAATGAAAAGGAAGTCTATTATTTCTTTGACGAAATCCAAATCATAGACGGATGGGAACATTTTGCCAGAAGAATGGCGGATCAAAAAAAACATGTTTATATTACCGGAAGCAACGCCAAAATGCTCAGTTCAGAGATGGCAAGTGTCCTTGGCGGAAGGTATATTCCAAAGATGATCATGCCGTTTTCTTTTGCCGAGGTTTTGGATTATCAGATGATTGCACATGATGAGACTGCTATGCTCACAACATCAAAATCCGGCAAGATCCGGAAATCCTGCATAGAGTACTTATCCAGCGGCGGATTTCCTAAAGCGCAGCAGTTGAATAACAAAAGAGAATATATTAAGAGTGTTTACGAGAAAGTTCTGCTTGGAGATATTGTTGAGCGGGAGTCGGTGAAAAACAAGATGGCTCTTCGTCTGATGATGAAAAAAATTGCAGAGACGGTCATGCATGAAATATCTTTTAACACGCTTTCCGGAAACATCAAGGCAGCGGGGATTAAAACTTCTGTAGATTCGATGATCGAATATACCTCTTATGCAGAGAATGCCTATTTGTTATTCCGAACCAAAAACTATGTTTCAAAATTTGCAGAAAAAGAAAGTCTTCCACGCTTCTACTTTTTTGATAACGGGCTGCTTTCTTTGTTTCTTGTGGATAAGCCTTCCGCTCTTTTGGAAAATATGGTTGCTGTGCATCTGAAACGAAAATACGAGGACGGGTTCTATTACTTTAAATCCAGGCAAACCGGAGTTGACATTGATTTTTATCTGCCCGCTGAAAGCTGCGCAATTCAAGTAGCGTATCATCTGCAGGATGCAGAAGAAAGAGAGATCAGAAGCCTTTTACATTTTTCTGAAAAAACAAAAGACATTAAAAAGATGCTCATTGTCACTATGGAGGAAGAAAAGACCATTGAAAAAAATGGTCATGTTATCGAAGTGATTCCCGTTCATAAATTCCTGCTGATGTGAGATATACTCACGTTCCGGCAATAGTCTTCACGATTATTATCTGAGCGGGATTCGCGGCAAATAAACAGCGCCCTTGCGGGCGCTGTTAGAGGGGTATATTTTCCATCTAGAAAGTAGATTCCCAAATGGATATTTAATTTATACTTATATTCTAAACATAAATAACAGCAAAGCAATCTTTTTTTTCAATTATATCGATTTTTTCTCAAATTTCCGTTTTACAGCTCCGGATCCCTGACTCATTGATTCGCTGCGATTATTTTATCTCTGCCCTGCTTCGAAGTTTTTTTTCAGTGCTGCCGGGAATTCATTCTCGCGCACTTCTTTTTTATGCTCTTCGCTGAAGCTGCCCATATCGTACTTGGCCAATTGTTGTAGTTATTCCGTTATCGGCTGTTAGTTTTCCTTCCGCGCTCTCAGGGCGATCACTGCCGTCTAAGGTCTCCAGACAAACAGGCCTTCTCCGGTCGCGATCGTCCGGATCAGCTCGAGCAGTTGCTTGTCCGGGTTAAAGACCGTCATATGGGTATCGTCCGGTTCTGACAGGATCATGGCATCCCGGAACCGAAGATAGAGCGCCCGTTTCTGCATCTCCTCCGCAATCTTTTCCGGTGCCGGATTGAGCTCCGTTTCCTCGTCGATCGTAAGATTCCAGTAGCAGTTCAGCTTCAGGATCAGATTGATATGCTTCTTCTTGATCTCCGCGAACCGGCTTTCTTCGAGGAAGTATTTTTCGACTGCGAAGAACTGGCCTTCGCTTGCTGCCGGAACCTGTTTCGGCAGGATGTCTATGATCCAATACGGCGTCTCCAGCAATTCATCAATTGTTTTCGGCGCGGCGCTTCCGGTTTCTTCCCGGAAGATCGTTTCCGGCCGGGTGCCGAAGTAGCTGCGGTAGACATTGATCTTGTCCTCATCAAGCAGATAGTTCCGGACTTCCCGGCCGAACATCTGCTTGCGCTCCTTCAGGACTTCTTTGTCTCTTTGCATCTCCCGCTTCATCGTGCGGATCTTGGATTTCAGGAACGAGGTGCCTTTGATAAAGACCGCGTAGTCCTCAAAGACGGACGGGTCGTCGAAATACAAGTAGATCCAGATTCCTTCGACGATGTATTTCTTTTCTTTGTGAGTCTTCGCGAAGTCCATTGCGTAGCGGACGAAATCGATAAAGACTTTATCTTCGTACTCTTCTTTCGGGAGGTTTTCCCGTTCCTCGATGCCGATGTAATATTTGGCTCCCTCGCCTTTGAAGAAGCTGCTGAACATATCCGAATAGTTCTCGAGCTCTTCCATTGTGAAGTGGTCTTTGACAAGGAGCAGGTCGTCGAGCTCGATATGATCGATGTCGCCGCCTTCCAGCATCCGCGCCATCTTGGATTTTCCGCTGCCGGAATGGCCGAGGATAAAGCAGATGTTGGTCTCGCCGGAGTTGAAGCTTTCTTCTTTGTAGTAAAGATCCGGCTCTGTCACCGTGTATTTTTCGTTCTGCTGCTGGACCGCTTTGAGACGGTCGCCCTCGATTTTCAGTCTGTCTTTGATCGCCTGCTCTAAATCTGTACGTTTTTCCATATGGGGCTCCTTTTGTGGGGGATGTAGGTGCTTGAGTGTTGCGCGAGCGTATGTCGCTTCCCGCCACGAGCGCGTCTCCAGGATTAGCTCGCGCTTGCGAAGTCCGTTTTACCTGATCAGCGCCATCCTACTTCATTGGAAAAGTTTCGCTCCGAGCTCGTATACCTGCTTGCACTCCTCCGGGAAGACGGTCTCATGTCTTTTCTGTTTTTCCTCCGGGTCGAACAGGGTCCAGGGCCAGTCGGTTTTGCTGTAGTCTTTCAGCTGGAGCGTATTGCCGCTGACAAAGACTTCCGTCGGGCCGACAAAATTCGTCAGTGTCTGCTGATATCCGCCGAGCAGGTTCTGGTACATCGTATCCGGCGCGTTGCTCGTCATGATCAGAAGCACCGGGATCTTGTGCTCGTTGCAGCACGGGTTTTCTTTGGTGTATGTGAGGTTCTGGAAGATCAGGCGTTCGTACAGCGCACGGAAGGAAGCCGTCAGTTCGCTGAGATAATTCGGCGAGCCGATGATCAGGCCGTCCGCTTCCCGGATGTCGTCGAGCACCGGTTTCAGTCCGTCGTGGCAGATGCACTGCCCCTTGAATTTTTCTTTCTTGCAGCCGAAGCAGGAAATGCAGCCCGTGTATTTTTCCAGGCGGAACAGGTCGTAGCGGACAACTTCCGCGCCTGCTGCCTCTGCGCCCTTGGACGCTTCCGTGATCAGAGTGTCTGTATTCCAGCCTTTTCTCGGCCCCGCGTTCACCGCGATGATTTTTTTGCTCATGATATGACCTCCGTTTATTTCTATTTTGGGGATTTGATTGTCTCTGCTCTATTACAGTGTTGTCGAATTAGTATATCATACTGGTTGGGGCAGGGCGAGGATTGCTTGCGGCAGCTTTGCCACAGTTTTTTTAAGTATAACAGTTTCCGCGCGTGATTTTTCAGTAATAAGTTTTTCTTATTTTTAACCCTCTTTTTTCTATTGGACGATAATAAAAATGCGGTTTATTATAAGATCAAGTTAAAGATAAAACATTGAATAACAAATTTTCCAACATCAATTTTCAGGAGGTAACGGTCATGAGAAAGCTGATTGAAATCTTAGCAAATCCTTGGAACCCGGAAAACATTTACAAATAATTCAACCATCTGAAACTGGAAACAATTAATAATAAAGTGATTATAAGAAAGAGGTAGTTGCCATGAGAAAACTTATTGAGATCTTAACCAATCCTTGGAGCCCGGAGAACATCTACGAATAATTAACCCCTCGCTATCCGGAAAATATTTACAAAAATTTTCTGAAAATATTTACAAAAAAGATCGGCGCTGAGAAATCAGCACCGATTTTTTTGTTTGTTGTTGCGCGGCCAATAAAAATCACGCGGGGATTTGCTGCGGCTGCGCTCACGCATGCCATGCAGCGCGCGGCCTTCTTAATTGAACCGCTCCTCCAGAAACTCCAGCAGTCTTTGCACCGCCGGGTTTTTGTTGCCCTTCATTGCGATCGCCGCATACGGCGCCTTGACACCCGGCTCGTACGGGATGGCGATGATTCGCCGGTCGTTGCTGCCCGGGAGCGTAACGTAAGACGGCAGGATCGAGACGCCCATATTCATGTTGACCATGAGCAGGATGGTCTCGATGTCTTCGAGCTTGTCTATGACATTCGGTTCGCGGCCGGTCTCCCGGAGGCTTTCGAGGATCATGCGGTCTTCGCCGATCTTGCTGTCCGGTGTGCATGCCAGGATCAGTTTTTGCTGCACCATGTCTTCTTTCGTCAGGTGGTGTCTGCCTGCGAGCGGGTGCTTGACCGGGAGGACGCTGATCAGTGTGATCGGTTCGACCTGCTGTATCACGCACCCTTCGTAGACCGTCGGATCAAACACCGGCGAAAAGATCAGGTCCAGTTCGCCGGCGCGCAGGCGGTCCAGCAGAACGGACGGGTTGTTGGATTTGAAATGCAGATGGATGCTCGGGTAGGTGTCGCGGAATTCCTGCAGGCTGTTGCCGAGAATGCTGCCGGCGTAGTCACAGAAGCCGATTTCGATGCTGCCGGTCATTCCTTCGGAAACCGTCCGCGCATGCGCGAACGCGTTCTCAATACTTTCGAGGATCTGCCGGCCCTCGGCCTGAAACGCCTGTCCGGCCGGCGTCAGCTCCACTTTTTTCTTTGTCCGGTTAAGCAGTTTTACGCCCATCTGATCTTCGAGAGCCTGGATCTGCTGCGTGACCGCGGTCTGCGAGACATACAGTTTTTCCGCCGCCCGCGTAAAGCTCAGCTCCTCCGCCACCGCGAGAAAATATTCGATCTGCTTCGTGTTCATGGTTTCATCCTTTTATTTCAGTTTCGTTCCGTCTTTGAATGCTTCGCCGACGCGCTCGCTGACTCTGTAATAGCCGTGTGTGTACGGGTCGAAGGCGATGGCGTTGACCAGGGACATATCGACTTTTCCGTCGACCATGACTTTCTCGTCCGCCGTGATATTGACGACTTTGCCGATCACGCCGCAGCCGTATTCATTGTCCTGATACTCGATGAACTCGCACTCCAGGCAAAGCGGGAACTCGTTGATGACCGGCGCGTCCACGCACTCTGCCTTGCTCGCCGTCAGACCGCTCTTTGCAAATTTGTCCGGGACGCGGTTGCCGGATTCGACGCCGAAATAATCCGCCTCAACAACATGCGCCGCGTCCGCGATGCTAACAGTAAACGCGCCTTTCGCTTTGATGTTCTTGACCGTTTTATGGGACTCGGTCAGGTTCAGCGCAACGGTGCCGCGCTCCTGCATCGTGCCCCAGGCCGCGTTCATAACATTGACGCTGCCGTCTTCGTTGTACGTTGCTACCATCAGTACCGGCATCGGAAAAATGCCTTCGGTCAGATTCAGTTTTGTTCTCATTTTGTCTTCCTCCAAGTCTGTTTATAATGTATTTCCGTTTTGTTCCTTTGTTACAATCTGCTGCCGCAGTACTCGCAGATCTCCCCCTTGGCCGGGGCGCCGCAGTGCGGGCAGACTCTGAGCGCTTCCGACTCTTCTTTCAGTCTCCGGATCTCGGCGTTGACCTTCTGCAGCTCGAGCTCTTTTCTTTTATCGATGAGTTCCTGTTCTCTCTGTTTGCGGGCATTTTGCTGCTGCTGGTATGCGCTGTACCGTTTTCTCGAGGCAACGTAAACAAGGATCAGCGCCAGCCCGCCGCCCATAAGCAGCAGGCAGACCACAATATAAGCGAAGCCCGACTCGTCGCTCGCCCCCATGCCGCATAACGCGGTCAGGCCGAATGCCGCCATGATAATGCCACCCACAAGTTTTCCCGGTTTTGGATAATTCATAAAATTGCATCTCCTGTATTAGTAATCGCTGTCTGATTGACTTTTAAACTTTGCTCCGCCGGCGCTCGTCCCTTCCCCGGCTGGATTCCGTTTCATCTACTCCTGCGGAAGCTCCCGGATCACTCTCGCCGGGTTGCCGGCCGCGATCACATTCGCAGGGATGTCTTTTGTTACGACAGCGCCCGCACCGATCACGGAGTTATCCCCAATCGTGACGCCCGAAAGGATCGTGCATCCACCGCCTAACCACACATTTTTGCCAAGCGTGATCGGGCGCCCATATACATAGCCGTCGTTGCGGCGCTGCGCATCGAGCGGATGGTTGACCGTATACATGCCGACCATCGGGCCGATGAAACAGTTGTCGCCGAGCGTGATCGGCGCCGCGTCCAGAAAGACGCAGTTGTAGTTGATCAGCACGCTTTCGCCGACGTGGATATTATACCCGAAGTCGCAGTAAAACGGCGGTTTCAAAACCAGCTCGCTGCCGCATTCCGCGAACAGCTCCGCCGCGACCCGGTTGATCTCTTCCACATCCTCCACCGGGATGCCGTTCAGTTTCTGGCACAGCTGCCGTGCGCTGAGCTTCGCGTCCGAGATTTCCTGGTCCCGATTCCAAAACTCTTCTCCGCGCATTTGTTTTTCTTTTTCGGTCATTATTCTGTTACCTCTTTTTTTATTGCTCCGCCGATCACTCCATTACCTCACCGGCAAGAATGATCCAGTACGGGCATTGCGTCGGATTGCTCTTGTCGCATTCATCACAGTCTTCGTAAATACAAAGTCCCTCAAATTCGCACATACTTTCTCCCCCTTTTTTATGATACGCGCCGCCGCAGCACTTTTGTTTTTGCTCCGGCGGACGTAAATGCCTCCTTCTTTTTCCTATAGCATCTTCTAAAAGTAATTGCTGTTTATTGAAATCTCGTCTCGTCGAGCATTTTGACGACTTTGGCCGGGCTGCCGACGACGACCCCGTAATCCGGCACGTCTTTTGTGACGACCGACATCGCTCCAACGATTGCATGCTTTCCGACTCTCACGCCCGGAAGGATCGTTGCGCCAGCACCAATCCACGCGCTTTCCGCGATCACGACCGGTTTGCAGGTAAGGATCTGCAGATCGTACGGGTCATGGTTGTTCGAAATAATCTGGGCGTTGGCCGCGATCATTACATTATCTTCCAGCGTGATGCCGCCGCGCGCCATCATCAGCACGTTGCTGTTTACGTAAACATTTTTGCCGATCCGGATTTTATCGAAGGCGGCGCCGGATGTCGGCGCGGCGATATAGCTGCCTTCTCCAAGGCGATCCCCAAAGAGTTCTTTCAGGATGTTCGTATACTCTTCCGTCATCGGCGGCGTGTGATTCAACTCGTAAATCAGGCGCGACATCCGGCCCGCCTCCGCAAACTCTTCCGCTGTCATTTCTCTCATGTCAACTCTGACTTCTTTACAATCCATATGTTTCTCCCTGTTGAATTAGTATTGTATGTTTCGTTGTATGCCGCGGGGCTTAGTCCCGGATTACCTCTCTTGGAAACGCGGATTTTCTTCCTGTCGGACGCCCCTAGCGCAAAAATTGCGGTTTGGTATATGTCAGTTAAACCGCCGTGCGCAAAAATCCAGCTTTGGTATATGTGCTTCGGAAAAATGGCTCGAAACCAGAAGGCCCGCAAAAATCCGTCTGCGCAAAAATCCCAGTTTGGTATAGCTTTTCCCGACTTATTCAACAATATGTTGTTTTGTTTTTTCACTAAAAAACGTTCGCTCGAAAGGCCACATATACCAAAGTCGATTTTTTGCGCAGAGGCTTTCCATTCATATATACCGAAGTCGATTTTTTGCGCAGAAGCTTTCCGCAGATATATACCAAAATATTTTTGCACAAAATTGCAGGTTATGTATATGTTAAAAAAACCGCCGTGCCCAAAAATGCAACTCATGTATATGTGCCGCAGAAAAAGCGAAAGACTTCAAAAAATCCGTTGCGCAAAAATACCGATTATGGATACCTTTTCCCGTTTTATTCAACATTGTGTTGTTTTCACTTTTTGTGAAAACTGCCTCATTCGAAGAGCAATATATACATAAGTTGCTTTTTTGCGCAGAGGCGTTCTACTGATATATACATAGGTTGCTTTTTTGCGCAAAGCCGCCCAGTTCCCGGACAGCAGGAGCATATCCTTATCTTCTAAGTCGTCCACATCGATCGTCCAGTTCAGCTCAGTTTCCGGTCCTTCGTCTGCGGCCGTATACTGCGCTTTCCATTCCTCGATCTTGCCCTGCGTAAAGATCAGCTCAAGGATCTTCTCGCCTTCCCCCTTTCGTTGGTAGAAGTATCATATCATATTCCGGGGCGGCATAAAACCTTATTGCGACGGTCACCGCAGCAACAGCCACACCCCGAGCAGGATCGCGAGGAACAGGAAGTTCATCAGCGTAAACACCAGGAAGTAACGGCCCTTTTTTTCATTGTATGCGTGGGCGAGGGCTTTGTAGGAGATCAGGCTGGCCATGGAGGCGATCAGCGTTCCTAGGCCGCCGAGGTTGACGCCGATGATCAGGCTGCTGTAGTTGGTCGTGAATTCCGACAGCAGAAGCGCGGCCGGCACGTTGCTGATGAACTGGCTGGCGACGACACCGGTCAGGACTTCCCGGCCCGCGATCATCTCCGTCAGGAAACGGCTGATCGCCGGGATGTTCCCGAGGTTTCCGGTCAGAATAAAAAATCCGATGAACGTAAACAGCAGCGCGTAATCAATCGAGATCAGAACTTTCTTATCAAAAATAAAGACGGCGATCAGGACGGCAGCGCACACCGTCCAGAACGGGATCAGCCGCAGTACGACAAGGAGCGCGGCAAGAAACAGCACGCCGTAAAGCCAGATGCCCGCCTTCTTATTTTTCGCCGATTCGACCGGCGGTTCCGCGAGGCCTTGCGGGATCGTTTTGCTTTTGTTTTTCAGAAAGCAGATCGCGAGAACGAGAAGGATCAGGGTCGCTCCGGTATACGGCGCCATCAGTGCGACGAATGAAACGATCGACATCCCCGACAGGCCGAACAGGTACAGGTTCTGCGGGTTGCCCACCGGCGTCATCATGCTGCCGAGGTTTGCGGCCAGCGTCTGCAGGACGATGACCGGGATCAAAAGCTCCGGCATCTCGATCTGCGTCAGGATATAAATTGTAAACGGAACGAACGTGATCAGCGCCACGTCGTTCGTGATCAGCATGCTCAGAAAGAAGCACAAGAAAACCAGGACGGCGGCAAGCTGCCAGACTTTGCGGGTCCGCTTGAGCAGCTGGTTTCCGATGTGGTTAAAGAGACCGATCTCCTTGAGCCCCTCCATGACAACCATCAGGCTCCAGAGGATTCCGAGGGATCGGAAATCGATATAGTGAATGTACGCGGCGCTCGGGGGAACAAAGAACGCAGAGACGATCGCCCCAATCCAGGCGATCGTCAGAACGGTTTCTTTTTTAAAAAATTGAAGCGCTTTCGTCGCAAGTTGTTTCATAGTGTTGTTGTGTCGGATGCCCTTGCTGTATCCGTTTTAACGGGAGCCCTTGCGAGCTCCCGCTTTTGGTGTCTGAATTCAAATCTCGCTCCTGCGCATCCTCGCAGAGCGTATAACTCAGTGGGGGATATCTTCCGCTGAGTTATAATACGGCAGCTTTTCAGCCCAGCCTTCCATGCTCTCTGAATTTAACTGCTTTAATCTCCATAAATATCTCCTCAATTATTAGAAAATATCGATCATTGCATCGCCCATGTAATAGTCAAAGCTGTACAGCATTCTCTGCTGGCGCATGATGATCTCCTTCTGCCATTTTCTGACGGTCTTCGTCGTGTACTTGAAGGAAGCGTCATCATCATAAATGCCAACATGCGCTTTAAAGCTCTTCGGCACTTCGCCGTTCATCGTGTACCGGAATCTGTAGAGACAGCGTCCTTCCAGCTTTGACCAGGAATCCGCCGATGTGATCAGGCCCTTGTTGTTGCGCTTATATGTTGTCTTTTCAGTGAGCTTGCCGTTTTCTTTGAAAGTCTCTTTAATCAGATATCCTTTTGAATTGTACGTATAAGTGGACACCTCGCCGAGATCCGAAATCCAGAACTTGGTAATCAGACCCTTTTTATTTGTCTTGAATCTCGCCGTAAAGGTATCGCCCAACCAGTTGCTCTTGATCTTGATCTTTTTCTTTTCAAAGTCATAGGTCTGCGAGCTGATTGGCTTTTTCCCGTTTTTATAATGCGAGCCGTAAAACACTGAGGTCTTGTAATTCAGCTGGTCATCATATGTAAAATAGTTCCTCTGACCAAAACCGACAAGACTCTTGATCATGCCGTTTTTAAAATAGGTAACCTTGTATGTCGTGCCCCTGCAGGTGAACGACGTAACGAGTTTGACCTTCGTTTTTTTGCCTGTGATTTTCCAGTGAGCATACAGGGTCTGGTCTTTTGTCGGTACCGTCGAAGCTGTGACTTTCGTTCCGCCCGAAGCTTTCGTGTACCAGCCGGCAAGTTTGTAATGCTCTTTCGTTGCCTTCGGAAGTGTGCCGCAGGCGCTTCCCGCCGCGACCCACATGGAAGTCTTGGCCGCTTTTCCGCTGTTGCCGTCAAAGGTGAGTTTGTACCAAAGGTCCGCTGTCTCGCTGATCTGGTACGATGCGTATTTGTTCCAGGAGCAGTTGCTGCCGGCAGGATCAAGTTCTTCCTGCAGTCTTGTCAGGCTTGCGCCGCCGAACAGCTTGCAGCCTTCAAGCGTCAGGGAACGGCAGGTGATCGCGTACGGATAATCTGCTGTTTTCTTAAACTTCTTGATCTGAATGAACGAGTTCTCGACGGTCAGATTTCCGCATCCTGCTTTGCGTCCCAGGCGGATCGGTGCGTCTTCGCACTCCATGATCCAATCGCAGTCTTTGACCGTCACGTTACCGTAGTCGGAATCGATTCCGCCGGATGTCTGCATCGAAACTCCGCTGATAACAAGCTCGGAGGGCGTCATCTCAATCGGATCTTCTTCATCAACCATGCAGAAGTCAATCAGTGTGGTGTGTTCCCCGTCTTCCAGGTTCTCCTGCACGATCTTTGAATTTTCGCGGCCGTCGCCGACGATACGGATCGTCGCACCGGTCGTGTCAACATCGCCGTCATACACGATGCCCGAGCCAACCGGGAACGTAACCGTTCCCTTGATCTGAATCGTCAGATCTTTGGAGCCGCTATAATAAATCCCGCCGGTATCTTCTTCGTCGTACGGCAAGGTCATGTTCTCGAGTGTCAGCACGTTGGTCTCCGGATCGTAAGTTGCACCTTCGACCGTTTCACCGGTGAGCTCGCCGTCTTCATAAAGCGAATCGAGGCCGACATAAAGCCAATCGATCGTTCCATCTTCCGCGGCTTTTGTGCCCTTTACGATCAGCAAGCTCAGCACCATGCAAAGCACGAGTGCCGCCGCGCAAAGCAACCGTGTGGAAACCTTCGCCAGTCTGTCCTTCGTTGTTTTCTGCATTTTTTCTTCTCCTGTTTCTAGTCTTGTCAGCCGCCTATCGGGGGACTGTCTTCCAGTAAGTTTGATTTTATTTGTCCGCCGCCTTTCGGAGCGGGAATATTTTCTGCTGAATTTTATTTCATTTACCCCCGCTTATCGAGGTGGGGATATTTATCCTCAAGTGTCCCTTTATTATCGCACACTATTCTTCCAGAATCGACAGCAAATCCTGATATGCGTTGGTGGAAGCGTGCGGGTGTGTGGACCGCTGTTTGTTTTTCTGCACCGCTTTTCTCGACTCGGAAATCGGCTGGACTGTGCCGGCGCCGCCGATACATCCGCCCGGGCAGGCCATGCCCTCGAGCAGATAGCCGTTGTATTTTCCGGCCTTCGCGAGGAGCAGCATCTTCTTGCAGTTGTCCAGGCCTTCCGCGCATTCGACCTTGACCTCGCGGTCCGGGTAGCGCTCTTTGATCACGTTCACGACCGCATCCGCAACACCGCCGCCGGCAGCGAATCCGCGTCCGTCGCCGCTTGCGCCATGCATGGAATTGTGGCCTTCTACCTTTTCAAAATCGACGCCCTTCGCCTCAAACATTCCACGGACTTCCTCAAAAGTCAGGACGAAATCCACATCGCTGCGGATACTTTTCCGGCTGGCCTCGAGTTTTTTCGCGGCGCAGGGGCCGATGAATGCGACCTTGCAGCCCGGATGCTGCTGTTTGATCAGACGGCCGGTCAGGACCATCGGGGTCAGCGCCATGGAGATGCAGTTCGCATATTCCGGCAGCGTCTTTTTCGCCATCGACGACCAGGACGGACAGCAGGAAGTTCCCATAAACGGGAGCTTCTCCGGCACTTCGTTAACAAAATCTTCCGCCTCTTCGAGCGCGCACAAGTCCGCGCCGATCGCGACTTCAATCGCATCCTGGAAGCCGAGAGCCTTAAACGCGTTGCGCACCTTTCCCATGGTCAGATCCATGCCGAACTGACCGACGATCGCCGGAGCGATTGCCGCATACACCGGCGTATCGCTGCGGATCGCCTGAATGACCTGGAAGATCTGCGCCTTATCCGCAATCGCGCCGAACGGGCAGTTGGCTAAGCACATGCCGCAGCTGACGCATTTTTCATAATCAATTTCCGCGCGGCCTAATTCATCCGAGCTGATCGCTTTCAGCCCGCAGGCTTTCGCGCACGGACGCTCGAGGCGGATGATCGCGCCGTACGAGCAGGCGTCGATGCACTTTCCGCACTTGACACAAAGGTCCTGATCGATGATCGATTTGCCATGCTCAAAACGGACCGCGCCTTTCGGGCACACTTCCTTGCAGGGGTGCGCGAGGCAGCCCTGACACTGGTCCGATACTCGGACAACATTGTCCGGGCAGGAATGGCAGGCAAATTTGATCACATTGATCAGCGGCGGCTCATAATATTTTTCCGGCTTGATGCATTCCTCCGCGCCGACCGTCACCGGCGCATGCTCCGTCACCGGCCGCAGGTTCAGGCCGAGAGCCAGGCGCAGCCGCTCCTCGACGATCGCCCGCTCAAGGAAGATACTCTCCCTGTAGGTGGACACTTCGCCCGGAATGATCTCGTAAGGCAGCATCGCCAGCTCCGAAAGATTGCCGTCCTCATATTCATAAGAAAGCCGTGCGATCTCCGCAAAGACCCGTTTTCGTATATCGTTTACTGATGTGTAAATTCCTCTAACGCCCATGAAAATTCCTTTCTGTTCTACCGTTGATTTCTACTATTTTAGTGCACTATGCAGCGGCAGAAAATGAAGTTCTTGGTTGTAGCCTCCCAAGCAGGCTTTTTTGCGCGGGCTCTTTTCCCGGCCCGCGCGCAATTGCAGTTATTACGCTGCCAGCTCCTGCTCCAGTCCAAACGGCCGCAGCAGGCGGATGGCATTCGCACAGCTTGTTACGCCGCCAGCTCCTGCTCCAGTCCAAACGGCCGCAGCAGGCGGATGGCGTTGTTGCGCCAGAGTGCTGTGCTCTCCACATACTGCACGTCCGCTCTTGTGATCGTCTTCGGATAGATCTGCGCGAACTCATTCTTCATCGAGATCGGCACATATCCCTGTGCTTTGTAAGCTGCGGATTTTTCCGCGGTGTCCTGCTTGCCCCACTCGCGCACGCCGTCGTCCGCGATCACCATGTACGCCTGTGCCGGATACGGATTGCGGTGGTCGATCGCGTAGTTCATCATGCTTGTGTCGCTGCCGCTGTTGCCGAACGCCAGGACCGGACGCTGCCCGATCTCGCGCTCGATATAAATTACCTTATTAGAATTCAGATTTTTCTGAATGAAGCCGCCGGTGATCACGAGCTCGTCCCCGTCCACGTACTTGTAGTCCATATTGGAGGAGACGTCCTCATAGCCTTTTTGCTTCACTTCGAACTCGGTGCCAATCACGTGGTTCGGCGTCACATAGTTTTTGATTGGCGAATTTGCGACGATCGCGCGCGTCGTCGTGCGCTCCGTGCCGCTGACCACATAGATCGTAAAGTCGTTGTCATACAGATATTTCACCAGCTCGACCATCGGCAGATAGAAGCCGTCGATGTAGCGCATGTTGTTGAAGCTTGCGGTCTTTTTCTTTCCGAACTCTACCGCGTAGTCGTACAGCTCCTGGATCGTCATGCCGGCGTACGCTTTGGCGAAGTTTCTCGCGAGCTCCTCGCCCGCCGTGTAGCCCGGCTTGATCTCCTGCGCCGCCGCCTTCAGCTCATCCGACACCTTGTCCGGGTGGTCTTTCAGGCAGTATTCGATGAACATCATGGTGTCATAATATGTAAAGTAGGTTTCGCATGTCAGCGTTCCGTCCATGTCGAAGACCGCGATCCGGTCTTTGACCGGAATGAAGTTCGCCTTGTCCTTCGCGTTCGTGACCTTCGCCACATATTTGCGCAGGCTCTTGGCCGCGGCCGAATCCGCCGACCAGTACTTGGAAAGCGGCAGAGCCTTGACCGTCAGCTTGCATTTATATTTTTTGCCGCCGACCTTCGCAACGATGGTGGCTTTGCCCGCCTTCTTCGCGGTCACCTTTCCTTTTTTCGTTACTGTCGCAACTTTTTTATTCGTGCTGCTCCAGGTTACTTTTTTGCTCGTCCCTTTGATCTTCAGGGTCACGCTTTTTCCGACCTGCAGCGTTACCGTCTTTTTGTTCAGGCGGATCGTCGCCGCCTGTGCTTTCACCGGCAGCGCCGTGCCAAGCACCGTCAGCATCAGAAGGAATGCGATTCCTGCTGCAACTATTTTCTTCGTTTTACTCATTCTCATTTCTCCTTCTAAAGTTGTGGGGATATTATATCATATTACCGGATTCTTCGGATGATAATGTATGTATCTTACTTCCTGACTGATTCAGAACCAGCCAAGTCTCTTTTGTGCTTAAGAGTTTTTAGCGGGCCAAATATTAGAGATGTGTATTGGAACGAAAAAAAGTTGAAAAAAAGGGCCAAAATCAGCAGATGTGTATTGGCCAATCAGTTCAAAGCATCAAAAAACCGCTTAAAAACCGATGGAGCAAGTCGATTCTAAATGTATACATCTCGATATCAGCCGTATACAGGGGACAATGTCTCAAACGGAGTCGAAAATGGCAATCTGAAAAAATACAGTTGAATACACTTCTCCCAATTTTGGCACTTTTTTCAAAAATATTTTGATTTTACCCGCTTATATTTGAATATTGTATAAGAGTGCCTTTTTCAGTTAAACAGATCGAATCGCAGAACCCACTCGAAAACCTTAACCAGTTTGTGATAGGTCGACCAGCCAGCTACGGATAAATAAAGACAACTAAAATTCGATAGTACCTAAAAGCCTTTCGCCTTCAGGCCGCGGACGATGTCTACATAGACATCGCAGATATCGCTGACGCCGGGGCCGGTTTTTCCGGTCAGCCGGCTTCTTCGAAGATCGATCGCATCCAGATGAGAGATCCCGCGGGAAGAATTCGACCGCAGGATATGGAAATCCGAACCCCATTTCGCAGACTCCACAGATACCAGGCCGTCATTGTCGCCCTCGATCCGCTTTACAACGGCGTTCGCGGTGGACAGGTTGATGTCTGAGAAGGGGTGGCTCATGACGCAGGCAAAGCTCTGGTAATAGATTCCCGGCACATCCGGATTCTGCGCATTGAACGCGCGCATGCGTTCCGTCGTCAGGTCCTCGCACAGCTTCAGAAAGTCGGGCTTTTTGTCTCCGACGACGCGGATCCAGTTGTTGACCGCGAACGCGGCAATATTCCACACGGTCCGCGGAATGCGGAAGAGTTTATCGACAGTCTTTGAACCGTGGTGCGGGGTTGCGATCGTGGTGAGGCTGGCGATTCGATCGCCGCACTCAAACGCACACGCCGCGTGTCTTGCATCGAGACCGCCTTTTGAGTGCCCGATGATATTTACCTTTTCGCATCCGGTTTCACGGAGGATCTCATCAATGCGGACGGCGATTACCTCCGCATTGGTTTCCACGCTGGCCCAGCAATCCTGAAGGCCATAGTAAATCGCAGCGCCTTCCTTCTCAAGCACCGACGGGATGCGCCCCCAATAGACCGGCCATTTCAGGTCCCGGAAGCCGGCGCCATGGATCAGCACGATCGGGTATTTGGTTTTGCAGGAATCTTCTGTTTGCATCTTTCAATTCTTTCTTGCCCACCGTTTATGGTGGCGGGGTATCCCCGGTTGAGTTTGCCTGTCCGGTATATTACCCTTCCTGTTAACATGAACCTCTTATTTTGTAATATAACATATAACGCTTTCCCGGGAAATCAAAAGCAATAACAGAATCATGTACAAA
The DNA here is from genome assembly GCA_964579345.1 of uncultured Parasporobacterium sp. GTDB lineage: Bacteria > Bacillota > Clostridia > Lachnospirales > Lachnospiraceae > RGIG5612. The sequence goes on along the minus strand of CAZOHB010000010.1, from coordinate 13,331 downwards.
TCCCGGCCCGGATTCTTATACATTATTTCATATATCACTCTCAACGCAAAAGTGCTAAACTTCTTCGTGGCGAGGGGCTGTCTGCCTTGCCCTTTTTGGCGGCATATGCCACCGGCAATAAAAATTGGTCAAGAAAGACCAAAAAGGAGGAGAAGAAATGACCTTTTTGAAACGTGCAACAGCACTGGGACTCGCTTTTATCCTGATCCTCAGTGCCTATGTGCCGGTCATGGCGGATGAGAGCCCGCAAACGAGCTCGCACGCGCTGATCGGTACGCCGATCGATACGGCCGCTGATGCTGACATCACGGCGCAGATCGAAAATGTCGCTGACCGGTTCATGTATGACTACAATACATGCCAGCTGGAAGATGCGGCGAAACTGTTCCTCGATTCTGACGAGACCCGGCTTACCTGGTCCGCAGAAGAAGAGAACGTAACCGGTTACACGGAAGTATGCGATGTTCTGGAAACCGTCCAGGAAAGACGAAAGGAAGAAGCAAGCCTTCGTGATATCCACATGCTGGTATCCCCGATTTTTGAAGTAAGCGAAGACGGCACGACCGCTTACGGTTCCTGGGACACATATTCCTATCAGATGCATTATGACGTAGACGCAATCGATCCTTATTCTACGGAGTTCTACACCACAAGGTTCGAGGCGGAATTCAAGCAGGACAGCGAGGGAAGCTGGAAGATCAGCAAGCTGACATGGCTTGAGATGCTTTCCTTCCAGGCAAAGAAGTATACTGCGGATTATGACTCCTATTTCAGACAGCTGGGAGATGCGCAGGATCTTTTCACCGGGCTTGAAGGCTACAAGACCCCTGCCGGCGCAGACTACACTGCGATCGAGCAGACCATGAACATGTTCACCCAGAACAACAGAAAAGACGCGATCAACCTGTTCGCAAAAGGCGATGACAACGTTTCCCTGTACCTCGGAAACCTGTCTTATCTGACGACCGACCTGTTCGGAAACAAACAGCCGGTGACCGGATATGACAACATCGCAGCGAAACTCGAGGAGATGGCGGCCGCTGAAAAAGAGAACGGCTACGACTTCATTTCCGTTCCGGTAACGACGACGCCGTACATCGCAGTCAACGAAGACGGCACCGAAGCAGTCGGCATGTGGATGGTACAGACCGTTGACGTCAAGGCAACCTACTATGGCTGCGATTACAACTCTCTGTATTCTGACGTGGAAAACAAGACCAAAGACGAAAACGCTATGATCCCGGTCGTCCGCAGCATCTGCCTTGCGCGGCAGAACTTTGTAAAGCAGGACGGCACATGGAAGATCAAGACTTATAACGTTGAGCCGCTGATGACGCTCCCGGTTGACGAGTACAGATGGAGCAACATCGCGGGCTTCGGCCATCACGCAATGCAGAATTCCAACGCGGAAACTTCCTTCCCGTACATCAAACTCGATGATGAATGGGATACCGTTGATGACGACTATGATTATCAGCTGGCGAACGCGCAGGATACGATGGAGCTTCAGGGATTCATCTCCCGCTGGGCAAACGTGAACAAGCGCCGCGAGACCGTGTTCTTCCTCGACAACCTGATGCCGAGCACGAACCCGCGTCTTTATACATTCATGAAAAACAGCTCCGCAAACCCGACGATCGGATATGAAGGAGTTTATAAATTCATGTTCCGCCAGACGCAGAACTGGAACGAGACCCTTTCCATCGGACACAGCGGAACGACGCCGCTGATCTACACCTACACCGATTCCGAAGGCACCGAGCATGCAATCGGTTTCTGGATCGACCACAGCTGGACAAACCTTGCGCAGATCTTCGGCACACCGGTAACCGATGACACCATCAGCTTCATGCTGAACGTCAACCGTTACCGCCACGAATTCATCAAAGAAAACGGCGAGTGGAAGATGCTCGGCTTCGGTTTCGAGCCTCTGATCGAGATCCCGAAATGGACACTGGAATGGAAGAGCTGCCGCGGCTGGGGAAGCCTCGGACTCGGCGCTTTCACTGAAACCGACATGGACCTCGCTTATCCGACAGCATTCGACCTGATCGACGACGACACTGCGGATGACTACTTCTCAGCGATCACCGGCGTCTACAAAGTCAAGCTGAACAAAGACGATGTGAATCTGAATCAGGGCGAGACCTTTGAAGCAGAAGCTTCCGTTTATCCGTTCAACGCAAGACCGCAGGAGATCACATGGACTTCCTCCGACGAAACCGTTGCAACGGTTGATGCAAACGGAAAAGTTACGGCTGTCGCAAACGGACATGCAACGATCACTGCATCGGTCGAAGACGTTTCTGCGGATCTGAAAGTCAGAGTCGGCGACGAAGCAGCTCTCAAGATCCAGATGGAAGAGACGGAAGGCAAGTTCGTCCGTTACTACACCAACAACGAGCTTGGCAAGATTGCTGATGAACTGTTCGCAGATTCCGAAAACACCAGCCTTGTTCTTCCGGACAAGAACCTGAAGCTCACCGGAACCAAGGCGATCAAGGAAGCGCTCCTGAAATGGCAGGAAGAAAGAGCGGCTTCCCCTGCAAAAGAAGTACACCTTCTTGCAACCCCGTATTATGAAGTAAACGACGATCTGACATCCGGTCTGGCGACATGGGATACCTACACCTACACGGTTGACAAGGATGCCAAGACCTGCGAGATCGAGATGACGCACTTCGACGTCACCTTCGTTCCTGTCGATGGCGAGATGAAGATCGACACCATGGATTGGCACATCATGCAGTCCTGGGTTCCGTGGAATTACACGGACGAGCAGTTTGAAGAAGTCGCAGCTCAGCTTGATGCGCTGAAGATCGCGGAAGGCACCGATTATGATACGGCCAACACCGGATCCAGCGACTTCCTGAAGATCCAGAAACTGCAGAACTATTTCTTTGAGAACAACATGAACGAGGTCGATGACCTGTTCGCGGATTCCGAAGATGCAACCTTCGCAATGGGCAATCTGTTTGATGAGACCGTGACCGGAAAAGCTGCAATCTCCCAGAAGCTTGCAGACCTGAAGGCTGCGGAGACTGCAAATAAAGGCATGTACCTTGCGATGGGACTTTGCACGACTCCGGTCATCGCTGTCGCAGCTGACGGAAAGACTGCAACAGGCGATTATCTGGTTCAGACATTCGAGATCAAGGGCGCGAACTACGGCGACACAGAAGAACCGTACACGCTGGTCCGCCACATCTCCGAACTGAAGGCAGATTATGTGAAGACCGAGGACGGCGCATGGAAGATCCAGAACTTTGACATGGATGTCATCCTGACCCTGCCGGATTCTGATTATTCCACACACATGATCTTCTGGGATAAATCCGGCGAAGATCCGAACTGGTCCTTCGACAACGCACCGCTTCCGGGCGACTATCCGAAGGATTCCTTCGATATTGAAAACCTGGTAAACGAGTGGATCTACTGCCTGCGCAGAGGCGAGCTGCACAACTTTGTACAGAAGCACTTCCCGATCCACGGAGAGGGTGTTCCGTTCTCCTTCTTCCTGCGCAGCAATCCGCAGCGGACGCCAATCACTGAGGCGGAAGCTCTGGTCAATCAGGTAACCGGTATGGACGCAGGTCTGGTTACTTCCCAGCCGAGCTACCATACAGCAACAACGCCGATCGTTGAAATCAGCGCTGACGGCAAAAAGGCTACGGCTACATGGATGGAGCACAGCCTGACAAACCTTGGCCAGGCACAGATTCCGGGAATCCCGCAGTCTGAAGAAGGCAAGCCGAACTACATGATCTTCACAGGAAAATACTTCCATGAGTTCACAAAGATCAACGGCGAATGGTTCGTCACCAGCTTCAACTGGGAGCCGATGATGTCCCTGCCGATCTGGCAGTTTGACCCGACGACTTCCAAGGGCTGGGCTGCTTCCGGTTCCACCCAGAAGTTCCCGTTCCCGAAGGAAAAATACGAGAGCAATGTTGTTAATAAAGTAACGCTGGATAAGGAATCCGCAAGCATCGGTGTTGGCGAGACGCTGACTCTGGAAGCTGCGGTTGCTCCGGAAAATGTTCTGAATAAGAATGTTGTATGGACAAGTTCTGACCCGGCTGTTGCAACAGTTGACGCAAAAGGCGTTGTGACTGCGGTCAAGGAAGGTACTGCAACGATCACTGCAAAATCTGCAATGACGGATGCATCTGCTTCCTGCGAGATCACGGTTACGAAATCCGCTGAGCCTGCAGTTCTTGCTGCACCGGTTGTGAAAGCAGCTCAGAAAGATAAGGGCATCAGCCTCAGCTGGAAGAAAGTTGCGAATGCGGACGGCTATGTTGTTTACCGCAAGGCCGGCAAAGCGACGAAGTGGACGGAGTATGCAAAGGTTGCTGCATCCAAGGTTTCCTTCCTTGATGCGAAGACCACAAACGGCACGAAGTACACTTACAAGGTTGCCGCTGTTGCATCCGACGGAACGACAAAAGATTCCAAGGAAGTTGTTATGGTACGGCTGACCAAGATCACCGGCGTCAAGGCGAAGAAGCAGGGCGCAAACGCGATCAAGGTAACGTACAAGAAGAACAAGAAAGCTTCCGGATATCAGGTACGTTATGTAACCGGCAAGAAGACAAAGACAGTCACCGTCAAAGGTGCAAAGAAAGTCTCCACAGTACTGAAGAAGCTGAAGAAAGGCAAGACTTATAAGATTACGGTACGTGCTTACAAGACAGTCAGCGGCAAGAAATACTATAGTGTATGGAGCGCTGCGAAGTCTGTAAAACGGTAACTGTACCGGATGGTATTAGGCAAATGAAAAATTAAGATAAGTTTTCTTACCGAAAGGGCTGCTTCCCTCGCGAAGCAGCCCTTTAAAATGAGTTTTCTGTATCTCCGGAGTCCCCGTTCTTTCAGGTCAGATACGGGATCGGATCGCTAAAAAAATGGTCATCCACCTCCTGCGGCGATCCATACTTGCGGATCATTCAGCGCTCTCTTCCACCTTCATCTTCAGGATCCGGCAGGCGATCAGATATTTCATCCGGTCCTCCGCTGTCTCGAGCTGGCAATCCAGCATCGTCCGGATATTCGCCATCCGGTACAGGATCGTGTTGCGGTGGATGTACATTTTTTCGGACACTGCTTTGATCGAGCCGCCGTTGTTCAGGAAGCATTCCAGCGTCTCCACATAGTCCGCGTTGTGCTGCTCATCATACTCGATCAGAGGCCGGAGAACACTGTCCGATAATTCGTACAGCAATGCTTTGTCCTCCACAGAGTAAAGCAGGCGGTCCATTCCCATCCGGTCGAAATAGACGATTCTTTTATCTCCGGACTGCGCCATCCGGACGGCGGCCAGCGCACGCTTATACGCGGTGTGCAAATTGCCGATGCCGTTCACCTGCGAACTGATTCCGATCCGGAGCTTCTTGTTCGGAATCCGCTCTTTCAGCCTCTTTGCAAAAGGATCGAGAATCTGAGCGGCTTGCTTCTCGCTGATCGCATTCATGATGACGACAAAGCAGGAATCATAATAGAAGAAATGGCCGTTGTGGGTCAGGTTCGTGAGCAGGATCTGCATCCGGTAGGAGATCCGCCGGCGCTCGACGGTATCCATGCGGTCAAGGTCGCCGGACGTGATCAGCGCGATCTGGAAGGTACCGTCGAGATCAAAATACGCACGGAGGTCTTTGCTGTACTCCTCCGCCGTCTGCGGCGATTCGATCGCGTGAATAAAGGCATTCGAGATCTGCTCGTCCGCGATCGACTGCAGGAAGACCTGCATACTTAAGTCCTTGATCATATCCGCGAGGTAAATTTCCCAGGGCACAGTCAGCAGAGGGAAGTCGTTTTCATTGCAGAAACGGATGACCGGCTCCGGTATGTCCTTGATATATTTTCCGGTGTTGATGATCAGGCCCGACGCGCCCATCTCAGCCAGCGCTTTGACAAGCTTTTTCAGACTGGCGGGCGTCTGAAAGCCGAGGCCCGTTGTGACGGCAAGCTCTTTGCCTTTGAAATTCTGGATGATCGTCAGGTCCTCGAGCATCATCAGCCAGCTGATAGAGTTGGACCAGCCGCCTTCTCCGGCAATCAGCTTCATCTTATATCTGTCTTCCGAAATCGTCCGCATATCTTCGATCGTAAAACCCATGCTGTCCATCCTCCTTATTTTCAGACAACCTTGATTTTTGTGATGCGAGCACAAATAATTCGTTTATTTTCTTGCTTGCAGTATATGGAATTAAATAAATTCTTTGTTATTATGTACACGTAAAACAAAGAGACATCATCGAGACTGATTATAAAAGGAGGAAAAAAACATGTCAATTATGCTGAACGATTACGTTAATGTAAAAGACTTAAAACCGGTTGTTCCTTCATGGTATCGTCAGGAAAGATACGATTACTGCGAACGTAACGAGGTCAGTGGCAATTCCTCAAAACGCAGCATCTTTTCCCGCCGTGCAGGAAAGAAACACAGCAAATAATCGCTGTTTACTATACACAACCGACGGAAGGCTTCCCGTTCTACCCTCTTTCTAAGTGCCTTCCGGTAAAAAAAGAATCCTGAATTCATTGCTTCCAATGATTTCAGGATTTTATTTTTTTGCAGGATTTATCATATGCAGAACAAGGGCCCCTGTCAGCAGAGAGCATCCGCTACTTCATAAGCTCTTCCACTTCCTGCAGGGTCTTTCCCGTGGTCATTCCGATCTGGACCTCAACCGATTTTTCGTAAAGATTGACTTTGTCTGTTTCGAACGAGTCAAAAACAGAGAGCAGACAATTAAGCGTCTCAAGACTGTAGGTCGAAAGCTCTCCCTTAAAATAGGTTTCCACCGATGTCACGCCGTTTCTGTCGCTTGATTGGTCGATCGGTCTGGAATGCTTTGACAGATTCGGATACTTCGATTCGAAGTCTGCGCACCATGCGAGCATCTTTTCCGCCATCTTCTGAATCAGACTGCGCTTTTCTTCGCTGATCTCCGGCAGCTGATCTTTGATCTGCAGGAACTCCTCCGGCCAGGTGCTCTCCATCATATATGCATATTTTAAGGATACAAGATTCCGGCCCTCAGCCTGCGCCGCTTTCAGATCTTTCAGATAGGATTGCAGCGTCTTTTCGTCCCACTGAAGGAACTGTCCTTTCCGGTTGCTGTCAAACTGAAGGCGGTCGTCCTGACACCAGGCTCTTCCGCCGACATTCTGCGTTTTCTGAAACATCTCCCATTCCAGTTCAACGATTTCTTCTACTAAAGTTTCTTTCATGATCTGTCCCTCAACAGTTCTTTGTTATCGAACCAGTTTAATTCCTTCCGCTAAAAGATTTTTATCTTCCACCCGTTTTGCAAGTTCGGGAATATGATCCATCAGAAAATCACTTTGGCCTTCGGACAGTCCCTGAAGATGCATCCTGTCAATAATGTCTGCGCTGATTTCTTCGATCAAATCAAACGCTTCGAGGCCTTTCAGTTCATAAAGCCGGCCCAGGCGATCTGCCATGCTCTCGCCGAATTCGCCGAGTTCCCGCATCCTCCGGAAAGCCCATTTATAAAACGGACGGTATGTTTTCTCAAGCAAAAACACCGCCTGAACCGCAGATTCAATAAAAATACTTTTCGCCATTTCCGCAGCGGCTGCGTCATCTCGCTTCAGGATCCGCAGGTAATTGTATTGTCCCGACTGCGCTGCAAGCCCGATCGCCTTTGCCAGCCGGATCAGGCGGACATCTTCCGGATAATACTGCAGAAGCTGCTCTCTTACAGAGGTAAAAAGAACGGGCGCATCCGTGAATACTTTTCCGTTAACTGCCGCCGCGAGCATGACCTCCTCCGCATCCAGCCATTCCTGTTTTGTCTGAGGCCCGTTATGCGTTCCAAGCAGGCGGCCGTAAAAATCTTCCGTCCCGATCAGTCCGCTCTTTCCTTCACTTGCAAAATCTGTTTTTCTTCCACACAGCTCCTGCGGCATTTTCTGAAGGATCTCTCGGATAGCGTTTCCATATGTTTCGATTGCTGCAGCCTCCATCCAGATGCAGAGACGGACATCGCAGTCATGATCCTGACTGATTTCATCATCATAGCCAAAACAATCCGAACCTTCCCCCGCTAATCCCGCAGCAAAATAAGGAATTGCCTCAGGCAATTCCTTTGAGATCACAGGCAAAAAGTATTCCCGAAACAGTTTCTCAGAGATCTCTAAATTTTTCATCGGTCACGACCCCTTACTTTCGATCAGGTTTCGAAATTTCAAAAATGCCTGATATTCCGCGCTGTTTCCGAGCCCTCCGGCAAGATATAATTCGTCCGCCTTCCGCAGACAGTCCACAGACTCTTCACGCTTTCCCATGCGGTAATACGCCACTGACATATTAGCATAGGTCGTTGCTTTTTCATAATAGTTGTTCGCTGTTTTCTCCAGCACAGAAAGCGATTTCCGGAATTGTAAAACCGCCTCCTCATCGTTCGCAAGGTCCAGATAAACCAGCGCAAGATTGTTATATCCGCTGCACAAAACTGCCTCCGGAATATCCGGGTTCTGCTCATAGATTTCAATCGCTTTTTCGAAGTGCGCCTTCGCCTCTTCAAACTGCCCGGTCAGACGGTACGCCCCCGCAAGATTGTTGATCGTATTGGCATAATTCACGGTCCGGTCCAACACAGTTTCTTTGTACCCAAAGTACTCGTCCGGAATATTCGCGATATAGTAGCAGGTTTTGCAGCCGCTCTGCACTTCACAGACCGGGGTTTCCATCAGCTCTTTCGCCCGGAGAAACCAGGCAATGCTCTCCTGCGCCCTGTCCCGATGCCGGTAAAAACTTCCGGCCTCATTATACAGCGCACATCTCCCGGCGATATCGTCCGGGCACTCCCTGTCATATGCTTCGCAGGTTGAGACGATCCACTTCTCCGTCTCGTCATCCCGTCCCGCAGAAACAATGGCATCATATTCTTTGATCAGTTCTTCTACTCGTTTCATAATCCTCCTATGTGCATTTTTACGTCCTGTTTTTCAACCGCTTCTGCACATCCTCATCTATTTTTTATATCGTCTCTTCTATTTTTTCAATAACGAAATTTCCTCCGCCGGCATTTCGCGCGCCGGGTTTGTGCTAAAATATACTTGGATTATTATAGTACGATTATTCGGTCAATGAGGATAAAAGAATGGATACGTTTATCAGGGTTCCCCAAAAAGAAGTTCCAATCGTCAAAGAAACGGACGTCATTGTCATCGGAGGCGGTGTTGCCGGTATAGCGGCTGCGGTCGCCGCGGCTCGACAGGGTGTCAAAGTCACGCTGATTGAAAAAAGCATTGTGTTAGGCGGGCTTGCAACGTCCGGCCACGTTTGTGTGTATCTGCCGATCGACGACGGCAATGGCAATAAGGTTTACGGCGGGCTGGCCGAAGAGCTTTTGCACATCTGCATCCGCTATAGTCAGGACAACCTTCCCGAGGTTTGGAGATCGAAACCGGATACTGCGCCGCCTGACAGCGAGCGCTATATGACCAACTTCAACATTCCGGCGGCTGTGCTCTCTCTGGATGAGTTTACAGAAAAGGAAGGCGTGGATGTTGTGTTTGATGCCGTCTTCAGCGAGCCGATCATGGAAGGCAATACCGTCAAAGGCATCATCGTGGAAAGCAAATCCGGGCGCACGGCATATATGGCGAAGATGTTTATTGATGCCTCCGGAGATGCCGATCTGGTCTCCCGCGCCGGTGCGGATACGGAGACGCTGAAAACGATCGTTTCCCATTGGTTCCACGAGCTCGATTTCGACATTATGAAGCGGGGAATTGAAGAGGGCGATATGCTGCGTGCGGTTCCGATGCGCTGGCTCGGTCTTGTTCCGAGCGGCGGTGCAGGAGACGAAAAAGAAGATCTCACCTGCGACGGCACGACGTCCGAGGGAGTGAATGAATATATCCGCCTTTCCAGAGGCTTGGCACTTGACTATCTGAAGGCAAACCGGCGTGAGGATTTTGCCATGATCTCGCTTCCGTTCACGCCGCAGTTTCGCATGACACGCCGGCTGATCGGGACAGACGAGTTGAAATATGACGCGGAATATACGATCGATTCTTCGATTGGCTGCGTGATCGCTTCGTTGGACAAACCGGCGACAGTGTACGAGTATCCGTACGAGGGTCTGATCACGGACAAACTGTCCAATGTGTTTGCAGCAGGCAGGATGGTCTCTGCCTCCGGACGCGGATGGGCGATCATGCGCTTCATCCCGGCCTGCGTTCTGACGGGCGAAGCGGCCGGAACTGCTGCCGCGATCGCTGTAAAAGACGGCTGTTCCGTTCAGGAAGTGGATGTGAAGAAGCTGCAGAAAATTCTTTCAGATAACGGAGTAAAGCTGCACCGGACGAAAGCCATGGAAGGCAATACGCCGAAGATCTGGAAGCTTGAACGGCCGGAGCTTAAGCCTGGCGAGCCTTTTATTAATAAATACTGTGTTCATGTTGACACAGAGAACTATCGGATGGCGGAGGGATCTTCCCATCACGATTGATACGAAGAATTATCGAACGACAGAGGGATCTCCCCATCATTGATGAAGAGATCCCTCCATTTATTTCTGAATATCGTATGTAAATTACTGAATATCGTAGACGAAGACTTCGTGAATTTCTTCTGTGTAGCCATCATAAAAACCGCTTGGCATGCCGGCGACGATCCTCGCACCGCGGTTGTAAAGCAAAAGGAATTCTTTGTTTGCTTTATCGAATGACAGGCCTTCGATCTCGCCCTGCCGCGTCACATCATCAAATGCTTTTTCCAAAACAACGACTCCGCTTTCCTTTGATTCGGCGATATCGATCCGATACATGTTGTCCGGCTCGTCTTTATCCGCATCGCCGTCATCGGCGGTCACATATAAATTGCCTTCGTAATACGCAACGCCCTGGAGCCACTTCGGTGCAGGCTGCATTTCCAGTTTTCCCTCATAGTCTCCCGTATCAAGATTATACATATACAGATAGTTGCTTGATGTGTCGTCTGCCCATGAGGTCATGTAGACTGTCCGGCCTTCCGGATCCACAGCGATTCCGCTGCATTCGATCTGCCCGGTATCCGAGCGGAACGGAAAGACCTTTTTGAGTTCCAGCGTATCGCCGTCATATACGGCTACCTGAATGTTCTTGCTTTCTCCATCCATGAAGTATTCCACCCCGAGATAGAGTTCGTTGTTATAGACGTCAATGTCGCCGATATGGTTTACTTCCAGATCGTACCCTTTGAACGGGTCTGTGTTTTCGCTCACGACATTCCAGTCTTTGTCATATTTGGTCAGCGTTTTGGAACCGCTTACCCAATAGTAATCCCCTTCGACGCAGACGCCCTGTCTGCCGTTTACCTGATGGGAATCTTTGAGGACATATTGATGCTTTGGCTTGGAAGGATCCTGATCTTCCGGGGCCGGAGTGGACGGATCCTGCGCAGCCGATCCCTGCGCGGCCTGATCCTGGGATGCGGATCCCTGCGGGGCGGAAGAATTTCCGCAGCCGGTAAAGACAACTCCTGCTGCCAGGATCGCTGCCAAAATAAAGATAAGTCGCTTTTTCATGTTCTTCTCCAGTCAAATAATTTTTTGTGTAGATATTATACCAAAGCCGGATTCATTCGTACCATCTGTTTTTGTGAATTCAAAGGCTGGGCACTTCGTTGCTTTCAAAAATACCCTTTGCTATAATTCAAAGAGCGGAAGTATTCTTCCGCTCTTTTCTCGTTGTTTCTGCTGGTTTGTTGTACACCAACTATATTATCCGTCAAAGTCTATTTCACGGTAATCTTGATCGTTTTTGTGATCACTGTCTTCTTATAATTGGCCGTTGCTGCAGTCGTGATTTTTATTTTCAAATTATACTTACCTTTCGGAAGTCCTTTTTTAATCGTAACCTTTCCTTTGGAAGAAACTTTTATGTATTTCTTCGCTTTCTTCGTTACAGAAGCAAGTTTAAACGTCGTTTTGGCTTTTTCCTTTGCAGTTGCCTTAACCGTAAAGCTCAGGCCTTTCTTTTTCAGCTTCTTAACTTTGAACGTTTTGCTTGCCGGAGAGTACTTCGTGATCTTATTCGCAGCCTTGTTGATCGTGAACGATGTGGAGAGCTGTCCTGCAAAGTTCTGATTTCCTTCTGCAGCCTTGATAACGACCTCTGCAGTGCCGACAGCTTTATTTTTGCTGTAGGATACGGTGTAGTTTTCCGGTGCAACCACATTGCCATCTGCGTCATAAACAGTAACAACCGGCTTCACGTCTTTACCCGTATATGTATAAGCAGCCTTATCTGTCTTTGCAGATCCAAGATTCAGCAGCTTTGTATCGAGAGTTGTAAATGGCTTCGGGTAGAAGTCATAACGATCTCCCTTAGTAAATCCACGAGAAATTTCCGGAGATGTATTTAACTGCGTTAATGCAACAACCGGCTCAAAGTACCAGTGTTTTACAAGCCAAGTTCCATCTTTCTTTTCAAGCTCCCAGAAATACTTACCGCAGGCATTGAAATATGCACTTTCTCCTTCCGGAATCTCTTCAACTGCCCAGCTCGGATACTGCTGTAATACCAGAGATACATTGGTATATGTATGCTCCGCCCAGACAGCCTTTGCCGATAATCCATCCTCACTGAATTCCACGCAAGGTGTTGTAACTGTATGGAATGACGGCAGTTTTTCTGCACCCTTCACTCCGTTATCAAAGCTCTGAAGTTTCGGAATAATCTTATCATCCGTCGTCAGATCCGGCGCATTAAACCCAGTCGTTTTAAAGGACATATAGAAATCCGGATTCGGTTTCATGCACTGCTCATAAAAGGTCATAATATCAGCGCGTTTCAAAGCACTAACCCAACCGGTCATCATGTTTTCGATCACAAGTTCATCCGCAGCATATGCGCCGTTGTTAGCGCCTTTCTCATCCAGCGGTTCAAACCAGTTCTCAAGGCCTGATGACAAACGGTCTCCGCCTAATGGTCCTGCTACTGATTTGTACGCAATTTCCGGAAGTGAAACAAGCGGAGTCACAACGAAGGAATTGATCATCCATTCGCCGTCAACCTTGCTGTAATCGCAATGGATCTGGCAAACGTTTCTTACAAGCGGGATCTTCTCGTTCGTGTTTTCGAAAGCTTTTCCTTTGAATTCAAATGTCTGAGACCAGAACCAGCCTTCTGCTTTGTCACCAGCCTCATTGACATTGATAACAGGATCCATCATATAATACAGGGAAATGTATTTTCCTTCATTTGCTTCTTCCATCGCAGCAAGCTGATCCAGCGTAGCGTCGATAGCTTCTTTGCCCTTGCTCGGGGTATCAAACAGGTTTGCAAGATCTAAAACGGTATCTTCAGAA
>CAZOHB010000009.1:0-29945 GCA_964579345.1 uncultured Parasporobacterium sp. | reverse complement strand
GCCAAGGTCACGTCCGCGGATCTCGACGAGGGCCAGGTCGCGGAGACGAGCAAATACCTGAAAGTCCTAACGGATTTTGAGCGCATCTCGGACCATGCCCAGAACGTCGGCGAGGCGGTGGAGGAGATCGCCGAGAAGAAGATCAAATTCTCCCAGAGCGCCGAAAAGGAACTTCGTGTGCTCGAGAACGCGGTGACCGAGATCACTGAGCTCGCGATCAAAGCCTTCCTGGATGACAGCAAGGAAGAGGCGCTTCTGGTCGACCCGCTCGAGGAGGTCATCGACCTTCTCTGCGACGAGATGAAGACCAGGCATATCGCCAGGGTCAGCCGCAAAGAATGCACACTCGAGAACGGCTTCGTGTTCAACGATATCCTGACGGATTACGAGAGGATCGCTGACCACTGCAGCAATATCGCGGTAGACATCCTGGAATGCGGCGAGGACATGAACAAGCATGAATACCACCTCGCGGCTGAGGCGAAGCGCGACGAATCCTTCACGCGCATGATGGACGAATACGCCGCGAAGTACCCGATATAGCTTCGATCTGACATAGACTGATCCGGAGGGCATAAAAAATGAAGAAGACTATATGGACAGTTGTCGCGGCTATGATGATCCTGCTGATGCTCACGCTTACGGCCTGCGGAGGCTCAGGCGGAGGCGGCGGAAATAACGGCGGCGCGAACGGGGAAGACACCGCAAGCAAATATGTCGGGACCTGGAAGGCGGTCTCTTTGTCGGTCGCAGGGGTTCAGCAGGAGCCCGACGGCGAGTGGTTTTTGATCATTAACGAAGACGGGACGGGAACGCTCGACGTGGAAGGACAGGCGCCCTCCGCGTTTACCTGGGAGCCGACTTCGAGCGGCTTCAAGGCCAGCGGCGAGATGAAAGTCAAGTTCACCGACGACGGCGACCGCATCAAGACCAAAGTCCTCGGCACCGAGATAGTGTTCGAGAAACAGGAGTGAACACCTATATACGATTCTACGATAACGCAAACGGGACGGCTAAAACCGTCCCGCTTTCGTTTGGTGGAGCATAGGGGGATCGAACCCCTGGCCTCCAGATTGCGAACCTGGCGCTCTCCCAGCTGAGCTAATACCCCGTGCGAAGACTATTCTACACCTTAGGTCCTGCAAACTCAAACAAAATTTTTTCGGAAATGGCTCTCATTCGCGGGCGGTCGACCTTGCAGAGCGCCCGGTCGTAGGTCAGCAGGCCGTTCGTTTCATCTTCCACATCCGAAACCTGCGTATAGATCGCGCCGGAAAGGCCGGCTTTCGCGGCGGGAAGGATCTCCCCGAGATACAGCTTCTCCAAGGCGTCCATGAAAAGAGCGGGATCCTTGAAAAAACGGTAGCCGTAGGTTTTGCTGAGGTTAAAACTGTGGGCGGGGATTTTGCAGGAATACCCGCCGAATTCCGAAAGCAGTACCGGCTTGTCGGAAGCCGGCAGACGGAATGGTTTAAAATAAACGTGCAGACTGGAAACATCGCTGTTCTTCGGGACAAACCAGCCGGAAGCGGTATCGATGATCCGGCTGTCATCCAGCGCTTTTAACTTATCATGTGCCTCATCGGCGTCAAACTGTCCCCAGCCTTCATTGAAGATCGTCCAGCAGCAGATCGAAGGGTGGTTGTAAAGCAGGGAAACGGTCTGTTCCATGCAGTCGAGGAACATATTTCTGCAGGCCGGATCCCGATTGATCCCGTGGTCCGATAGTTTTTTGATTCCGACGGTCGGAAGAAACGTGTCCCGGAAGAAGGAATAGGATCCGTTGTTGACCATGTCCTGAAAGACGATCATGCCGAGCCGGTCGCAGTCGTAATAGAAGCGCTCCGGCTCTAGTTTGATATGCTTTCGGAGCGTGTTGAAACCGAGTTCTTTCATTGCCTGAATATCCTCGTTGAAGCAGGCGGGGTCCGGCGGTGTGCAGATTCCGTCAGGCCAATAGCCCTGATCCAGAAGTCCGTGGAAAAAGAAGGGCTTTCCATTCAGGAAGAGCCGGGGGACTCCGGATTCCGTTTGCACGGAGAGCGTGCGCAGGGCAAAGTAGGACTGCACCTCATCTTTTCCTGCGCGGATGGTAAAGGAATAAAGCTGCGGGGTGTCCGGCGTCCAGCAGACAGGGTCTTTCGGGCGAAGGACTACGCTGCCGTTTTGATAAGGAATCTCGTGGTCTTCAAAAAGAACCGTACCGCTTTCCGGACCTTCCACTTCAACCACCGCTTCCGTAAGGGAAGTGTGGATGCGGACCCCGCGGATCGGATCTCTCGGGACAACCTCGAGCCAGACGCTCTGCCAGATTCCGGAAAACGGGGTGTACCACATGCCGCCTCTTTTCAGAGTCTGCTTGCCATATGGAAATGCTTTTCGCGAAAGGTCGTCCGTGACACGGATCGTGAGCGCGTTTGCGTCCGTCAGGTATGGTGTGATATCGATCCCATTGCGCCCCTGGAAGGTATGAATATGAGCGGCGAAAGTATCATTGACAAAGACGTTCGCTTCCTGATCGACGGCGTCGATATGCAGCAGGACGGATTCTCCTTCCTGAACGGAGACTTCCGGCAGCTGACGCCGGTACCAAAGCGGCGTTCCTTCAGGGAAGTGCTTCCCGATTCCGGAGAGGGATGCTTCAACCGGAAACGGGACCCGGATGGTTTTTGAAAATTCTTCGGGGAAGGAATCGGATCCTGCTGCGCCAGCGGCAAACTCCCAGCATCCGTTCAGGCTCAGAAAACGCGCACGCCGAAACTGCGGGCGCGGATGTTCATCCCAGGCCGCTTCCGGCGGGGATTCATGTCCGTATGTTTTTAACTGTTTTAATTCTGGCTTCAAAGCAGAGCTCCTCAAACTGTACTTTTTTGTGTCACCAATCCTGCTCCGGCTCACGTGGATGTGTCCGAATAAAAGTACTCATGCTTCCGTCCGCTGTTTTTTTATGAGATGGAAGATTAGGATCAAAAACGGGATGATGCAGCAGGCTGCGATCAGCGCCGTGATGAAAATATTGGCATTCGGGATAAAGGATGTCGTACCGTCAGAGTTTTCGATCACTTCCGCATTTTTGAGAACCGCAGCGCCGATGGCCGGGCCGATGATGCCCGGGATCAGGACCTGACAGACGATACGGAGTCCCTGGAACATTCCCGCCCGGTTCTCCGGTGTATGGTCACGGATCATTGCGCCGAAGACCGCCATACCAGCCAGATAACCGCTCATCATCAGAAGGGATCCGATGAAGACGAGAGCGGTTCCGCGGAACAGGAAGAGGAGCAGATACCCGAGCGCAAGCATGATCAGCGCGGGAATGACTGCGACGCGGAAATGCACTTTATCATAAAATTTTCCGTAGAACAAAGTGACCACGGCGGCAACGATGATCGCCGGAGCCATGATCATGACATAGTTTTCCATGCCCAGCGAGACCTCGTAGTAGAGGATCAGGTACGGCATAAAGATCTGAATGGAAATATTAAAAACGGCGAAGGCCAGCAGCGAAACATACAAAACCGGATTGCTGCGCATAACCGATGGCCGGAAGCCGTAGATGATATTGGCAAAATAGCCTTTGTTTCCGGATCTGTCGATGACCGGTTCTTTGACGATGAAAATACCAAGAAATCCGATCACCGAAACTGAGATGCCGATGATCAGGAAGATCGTGGTCCAGCTTTCCGGAAGATCCAGATTGAATCCCATAAAGCCGCCGAAGACAACGAGGATCGCGACGAGCGGCATCATGGCGTTGATACCTTCCGCGCTTCCGCGGTTTGTGGCATCCGTCGAATCCGTCAGCCACGCGTTAAAGCAGGCGTCGTTCGCCGTCGATCCGAAGAAAGTCATCACGCAGTCCATGATGATGACAAGGGTGATCCCAATCGAAGCGGCGGAAGCCGTGACGGCAAAAAGGGATTGGATGACATCGGTACGGATAAAGGCAAAGGAGATGATCGTGATTCCCCAGATCATATATCCGCCGCAGATAAAGATCTTCCGCTTTCCGAGCTTGTCGGAAAGGGCGCCGATAAAGATCGTTGTCAGCGTCGCAATGACGGCGCTTGCCGCAACCATCAGAGAGATGTCTGCAGCGCTTGCCCGGAACATCTTGTAGATGAAGACGTTAAAATACATGTTCTCAACGACCCAGGCGATCTGGCCGACCAGACTGAAAATTACAAGCGCAGCCCAGAATTTCGGGGCGAGTTTTGTCTTCTTCATGGGGACCTCCTTCGCTTTTTTATGCTTTGATTATACTACTTTCCCGAAGCCAGGGAAGAGCAATAATCTCACAACTGGTGACAGGCTCACACGACTTGCAGAGGGAGTGGGATTTCTTGCCGCATTATGTTAAAATGATATGGTAGTATGATTCAGCGGACGATATAGCCCGCATTGAATTTTATGCTCCTCGTTACGCGTTACCTGTATACAGGAGAAAGGAAGCCTATGAAAACAAAAGCAAAAAATCTGGTCGTTATGGTTCTGGCAGCTGTCATTTTCCTTACGATGCTGCCGATGGTCTGTCCGCAAAAAGCGATGGCGGATACAAATACGCTGACTGCTGTCCGGGCTTTATCTGAGGACGGCGATTCCACAGAGATTCAGCCGGGGGATGAAGAAGAGCCTGTAAGCGAGGAACCGGCCAAAAGTGAATTCGAGGAAAAGGCCGTTATTTCTTCTATCTCGAAAAAAGAGTATACCGGTAAGGCGATCAAACCGGAGCCGGTCGTGAAAATCGGCAAAAAGACGCTGAAAAAAGATAAAGACTATAAAGTTTCTTATAAGAACAACAAGAACGTCGGAACGGCAACGGTCGTCGTAGAGGGAACAGGCAAATATTCCGGAACGATCACCAAAACCTTTAAGATTAACCCGAAGGGAACGACGATCAAGGCGACCGTTTCGCTGAGAAAATCAGCGATCATCAACTGGAACCGTCAGGCGAAAAAGATGTCCAAAAAGCGGGTCACCGGTTATCAGATCCAGCTTGCGACCAATAAAAAATTTACGAAAAACGTAAAGAAGGTCAAGGTTGAGGGATATCAGAAAGCGGCACAGATGGTGAAAAAACTGAAGGGCGGAAAGAAATACTTTGTCCGCATCCGTACGTATTCGACCGTTGATAAGAAGACGTATTATTCCAAATGGTCGCCGGTCAAAACGGTCAATACGCTGGCATAAATAGTTCAGTATCAATTCAAAGAAGAACGAAGGCAACTGTCTGAACATTGATGACTGGAAATAAGGCGGCATTAGTATTTCAGTATCAATTCAAAGAAGAAAAAAGGAGCAGCAGGAATAGCATGAAAAATATCACACTTGGAAAAACAGGGATCACAACCCCGCAGAACGCGTTCGGCGCACTGCCGATCCAGCGTATTTCAAAAGAAGATGCAGTAAAGCTTCTTCGGAAAGCATTTGACGGAGGCATGACATTCTTTGATACGGCCCGTGCCTATACCGACAGCGAAGAAAAAGTCGGCGCTGCCTTTGAAGGCATGCGGGACCAGGTCTTCATCGCGTCAAAAACGCATGCAAAAACCGGAGCGGAACTGAAAGAGCATTTGGATACGACGCTGAAGCTTTTGAAGACCGACCACCTCGATCTTTATCAGCTCCATTGCGTGCCGCAGTGTTACCGGCCGGATGACGGAACCGGACTTTACGAAGCACTTGTCGAAGCGAAGGAACAGGGAAAGGTTCTTCATATCGGCATCACCGCACACAAGATCGGCGTAGCGGAAGAGATCGTGGAAAGCGGACTTTATGAAACGCTGCAGTTCCCGTTCTCCTATCTGTCCACAGACCGGGATATTGCTCTTGTGAAAAAATGTGAAGAAGCGAATATGGGATTCATTGCGATGAAAGGACTTTCGGGCGGACTCCTTACAAATGCCGAAGCCTGCATGGCATTTATGAGTCAGTACCCAGTACTCCCGATCTGGGGAATCCAGAGAGAAAGCGAGCTGGATCAGTGGCTTTCCTTCTTCCAAAAGGAAGCTGCGCTGACCCCGGAGGTTGAGGAATTTATCAAAAAGGATCGAGGCGAGCTGCTCGGCGATTTCTGCCGTGGCTGCGGTTATTGTTCTCCGTGCACGGTTGATATCCAGATCAATACCTGTGCGCGTATGGCACAGCTGATCCGGAGAGCGCCGTCTGCAACCTGGCTTTCAGAAAAGTGGCAGGCGGAAATGATGAAGATCGAAGACTGCGTCGAGTGCGGCGCATGCAAGGAAAGATGTCCGTACGAACTGGATATCCCGAACCTGCTTCGGAAAAACCTTGCGGATTACAAGGAGATCCTCGCGGGAAATATTAAGGTCTGAACAAAGGATTTCGGGAGGCTGCAGGACTGAGCAGGTATGCCGCTAAGATGCTGCGGGAGTATACCACTCATATTCAAATATTTATATAATATGTTTGTAAAAATCGTCACAGAGCGGGGATCCCCCAAACTGTGACGATTTTGCTTATACACAGAATGAGGGGTTCTCGCTGTGTGGGGAAAAAGGACTATGTTTTCGCATTCGCGAGAAGCGCTGCAGCCAATAAAGCCGGACTGCGGTCGATTAAGCCGCGCTCCAGCTAAGCCGCGCTTCAGCCTACAATTCTGCAAACAGCTGCCGGCCTTTGCCGCGGAACCATTTCCGAAGGAGCAGGATAAAGAGGACAAACAATGCCGTGCAGAAAAGAAGCGCGATCTCTGCTCCGGTAACAATCGAAAGGAGGCTTGCAAGGCCGCCGAGCACAAGCGCAAGCAGCAGCCCGCCCATCCAGTCGATCAGGATGTTGATACTCTGCTTGATCGGCTGAGTCTCATTGGTCCAGTCCATCATCGGCCGCTTCAGATCCAGCGCCAGCATCGCTTCGGCACCGAGGACCACATATCCTGTTATGCAGAGCAGCATACAGATTGCCGCAAGCACACCGACCTTCAGAACAATGATCAGGACGATTCCGCATATCATAGACGGGATCCAGGCGACCGCAATATGCACAAACATTTTTGCTTTGAAGACTTCATACGGATCCACAGGAAGTGCCTGCAGAACCCAGATGCTCTTGCCCTCCAGAGAAATCGCCGGCGCCGCAACGTCACAGAGCGGTGTAAGAAGGCAGACGGCAAATGCGCCAAATACCGGAATCATATTGGCCATGAACGGTGACTGTTTGATTATCAGATCAAGCAGTGCGCGCACGTCCTGCATCTTGATCAGCGCGATGACAGCACCCGCGATCAGGAACAAAACGCCGAGCGCGTTGTTCAGCATATAGTTCGGACTGGAAGTAAAGCGCTTGAATTCCTTTTTCCGTAAAGCAGCCGCAATGCTTCGTGTGCGGATCTGGCTGTCGGAAAATGCTTTGCCGGTTGCCTCATTATTAACGGTGACAATACGCCGGAAACTTTTGCTCAGAAGGAAACAGGTGAGAGCGAAAAGTGCCGCCGTAATTACGGTAAATACAAGAAAGGCAAGGATGTCGCCGCTCATTCCGAGACCGAGTGAATAGAGGGGATAGCCCCAGCCTTGCACCGCTTCACCGATTTCTTTGCCGTGTGTGGAAATGTATCGGAAAAATTCGTTGGCACGGAAGCGCAGATAAACAAACAGTCCGATAAAGATCACTGAAATGATGACGGTCAGGAAGGACTTGTTTTTCAGCTTCGAGGAGAGCAGCGCAATCAGCCATCCGAAGAAACAGGAAAACGTCAGCACAAGAAATCCCAAAACGAAGATGCTGAGAATACAGAAAATCACGCTGAGAACCGTCGGCCTGCCTAAAATAAAATAGACGATGATCGCAGGGAGCATGACAACGGATTCGTAGATCAGTCCCATAATATAGACGCTGATCATTCGCGCAATCAGGATCTTCGAAGGCGGGATCGGCATCGCCAGCAGAAATTCGTTATCTTTTGCCTGAAACAGGGCGGCAGCAGTCGTCATGACACTCCCGATGATTCCAATCAAAAAGGCCAAAATGGTCATAACCATAAAGTAGATCCAGGCGCCGCCGGACTGGATCAGCCCGTCTCCCACTAAGAAGGAGAGCGCGAACATGCTGCCTGCAATTATCAGGTAAAGAATAATAAAAAGGATCGTACGGCCGGTCGTTCCGGACTTGCCGCTGACCATCGTTCCTTTTTTCTTATTGTAGAAGTACGCCCGCCGTACTTCGAGCATTTGTTTATGAAAAAGTGCTTTTAACATAAAAACGTACCTATCATTATCTTCGATGTTATTTGCCGGGTTTTGATTTATTTTCCCTTGCGTCCAAAGGTCGGGATCTCGATATTCAGCGACGCATCCTTCACAGCCTCGGGCTTTGCACCGTTTTGCAGCTCCAGGAAAACTTCTTCGAGTGACTCGTCGCCTTTTACCTCGTCCATCGTACCGGAACGGATCAGCTTGCCGCCTTTGATAATCGCGACTTTATCGCACAGTTTTTCCGCCACTTCGAGGACGTGGGTAGAGAAGAAGATCGCTCCGCCGTTGTCGCAGATCTCACGCATCGTCTGTTTTAAAAGGAATGAGGCTGTCGGATCGAGGCCAACAAAGGGCTCGTCCATCAGGATCAGTTTCGGATCATGAACCAGAGCGCCCATGACAGCAAGCTTCTGCTTCATACCGTGGGAGTAAGCGTTGACCGGCTGGGCCAGTTTGTCAGTCAGGTCGAACATATCTCCGTATTTTTTGATCCGCGCCTCGCGTTCGGCCTGCGGCACCTCGAAAATATCGGCTATAAAATTCAGATACTGGATTGCCGTCATATAATCATAAATATCCGGATTGTCCGGAATGTAGGCCGTGATCTTTTTCGCATCCAGAGAATGACTGCGGATGTCGAAACCGCCAATCTGTATTTCGCCTTCGTCATAGCCGAGAATACCCGCCACACATTTCAGTGTCGTTGTTTTTCCGGCACCGTTGTGTCCGATGAAACCATAGATCTCGCCGGGCTGAATATGGAGCGATAAATCGTTTACCGCCGCATAGTCTCCATATCGTTTGGTTAAATGTTCAATCTTGAGCATGTGTGTCTCCTTTCAGGATTCTTTATTGCCGTTGAAGGCATTCTTAAACAGTTCTGTAAATGCTCCTTTTGGAGGGATTGCCATTCCCTGGTATTCATCACCGAGGATGATCAGCGTATCCCCCGGTTTGATATCGAAGACCTCCCGGGCCTGTTTTGGAATCACAATCTGGCCCTTTTCTCCCACAGTTGCTGTCCACATATATTTCCCTTTGGGTGCACTCATAAAGAACTCCTTTTTTGTTATGAAACTGCTTGGGTTAAAAAAACAGTTTTTTACAACAAATATGATTTGTATAACTAATCATATCTCCGGAAATGTGCTTTGTCAAGCGTGATCTTTACCATGGGGAGCAGCAGAACTTAAATAAAAAGCCGGAGCCTTAGCTCCAGCTGAGGACCAGATCCATGATCCGCGGATCTTTCAGAAGGTGCGTCCAGACCGTATAGGTGGCCTTATAAAATGAGTCGTGGATCGGAAGATTCTGCTCGATGATCGGACAGGTATAGGGCAGTTCATCATCATCCCAGATCATCTCCAAAACTCCGGTGTCGCTGATCACCGGTTTCAGAGGAAACGTCCGGCACTGTAGCGGCCGCCATTTCCGCGGACATTTCGGAGGGGTCAGACAGTTTACGAAATAAACCGGTCCGGTCCAGGATTTCGGAAAATCGATTTCAGCGGGGTCCTGTGTTTCCCAGGACAGCCAGTCTTCTTCTTTTTCAGATTCCCGAAGCAGAAGATGCTCGCCGGGATAAAGGTAGATGCCCATTTCTTCCGTGCTGCCTTTGCAGACACAGCAGGCGCTGCCGCAAAGGGTGCCGCAGTCATAGACCTCGGTCTCCACCTGATCCAAAAGCCGGTAGATCGCTTTCCATTTACGGATGTCGTCCATCAGATATTCGGTTTTGCCTGTCTCCGTATGTTCTTTTGCCATGCCTCGTTTTTCCTTTATCAGCAGTAAAATCTCAATTTCCATGACTATAACATAGAACGTAAATATTATACAGCTGATTGAAAATAAAGTATGGGTCATTTAAAATGAAACATGGATATTTTATGGAGAAACTCCCGCTTCAAGGCGAAAGTCTGAGTGATGGGGGTATGTCACAGGAATCAGGAAATCCGACAAGATCTTGAAAGGAGAGGGAAATGAAAAAGAAAGGACTGGCACGGCTGCTGGTATGTGTACTTGTTGCACTGACCTTTGTGCTTGCGGATATCGCGGTCACGCCAATTGTCAATCCGTCTGCTGTCGAAGTACAGGCAGCGACAAAGATCAAACTCAGCAAAACAAAGCTGACGCTTTATGTCAAAAAGACAGCAACGCTGAAGGTCAAAGGAACCAAGAAAAAGGTAACCTGGTCTTCCTCAAATAAAAAAGTTGCGAAAGTCAGCAAAACAGGAAAGATTACTGCTGTCAAAAAAGGAACGGCAACGATCACTGCAAAAGTCGGCGGCAAAAAATATAAATGCAAAGTTACGGTAAAGAACCCGACGATCTCAAAGACCTCGGCAACGATTGATTTCGGAAAGACCTTAACTCTGAAAGTATCGAACGCGGTGGGAACCGTGAAATGGTCTTCCAGCAATACCGCCGTTGCAACGGTAAGCAGCAAGGGCGTCGTAACCGGAAAAGGAGCAGGCACAGCAACGATCACCGCGCTTGCAAGCGGCATAAAACTGACCTGTAAAGTGACGGTGAATCCCAAACCGATACCTCCTGTGACAGATGGCGCGATTTCGGTCTTCCTTGCAACTGAGCCGTATTCGATGGATCCGGCTTTGAATTCGACGGTTGACGGCAATACAATGCTGACGCATCTTTTCTCAGGTCTTGCAACGTTTGCGCAGGCGGCGGACGGAACAGTCAAAGCTGTCCCGGATCTGGCGGAAGAACTTTCCGAGCCGGTGGCCAACAGCGATGGAACTTATACGTATACTTATAAACTGAAAGAGACAGCATGGTCCGACGGAAAGCCGGTGACAGCGGCGGATTTTGTGTATGCATGGAAGCGGGCTACTTCCGCAGCTGAAGGCACCGATTATCCGCTTGCAGACTACGCATATCTGTTTGAGGTTGTTGACGGATACGATGAGGCAGTGACGTTTGCTGACAATCAGCTGAATGTCAAGGCTATCGACGACCATACACTTCAGGTCGTGACGACCGGTTATTATCCATATTGGAATGACCTGCTGACGATGCCTGTATTTTTCCCGCTGCGGGAGGATGTCGTTGCAAATGCTGAATGGGCAAACGAGGCCGCAACGTATGTTTCGAACGGAAGATATACACTGGAAAGCTGGGAACATAATAATGTAATCGTCTTGAAAAAGAATCCGGCACATCCGGATGCAGCAAATGTAACAATGCCGGAGATCCGCTTTTATCTGAATGAAAGCGGGGAGAGCGCCCTTGCAAAATTCAGAGATGGCAGCCTGCAGCTGATCGATGAGGTTGATGAAGATCTTTCATCCCTGAAAAAAGAATATCCGAACGCATTGCATATTGATGGCTCTCTCGGTACATACTATTCTTTCTGGAATGTGAATGAAGATCTCTCTCCGGAAGGAAAAACCCTGACATCGGCGGAACAGGCAGAGGTGCGAAGAGCTCTCAGTCTGCTGATTGACCGGAATATGATTGTGACAATTTTGGACGGCGGACAGGTTCCTGCCTCTTCCTTTGTCGCTATGGGGATTACAGATCCGGACGGCAGCCAGTTCTATCAAAATGCAGGTCACAGCACTGCCTATGATGGGTATTATAATGTTGATTCACAAAGCGCTGCTTCTAATCGGGAAGAAGCAATGCAGATCCTTGCAAAATACTATACGGTTGAAAATGGAAAGGTGACGGACTTCCCGGAACTTACTTATATTACAAATAAAAGCCAGGGTCATGAGCTGATTGCAGAGATCATTCAGACGAATCTGAAATATGCCGGTATTACAATGGATTTATATATCTACGAATGGAGCGCATATCTGAATCAGATAGCAAGCGGTGAATTCTCTATGGCACGCGGCGGCTGGCTTGCAGACTATAATGATGCGCTTAATTTCCTGGAGACTTTCGTTTCGAGCTCCGGAAATAATGATGCGCAGCTCGGCAAAGGAGCGCATGCGGCAGAAAAAATCTACAGTCTGGATCTTTCGGATGTTCCGCGGTATGCGGATCAAAGCATTGAAAACGGCACCTGGGCAGGGACGTATGATTATCTGATCTCCCTGATCCGGATGGAGAGGGATCCGCAGACCCGCAGCCAGCTGCTGCATAAGGCGGAAGACCTGCTGATGTCGACCGGAGCAGTCTGCCCGATCTATTATTACACAGATATATACATGATCTCTGATAATGTCAGCGGATTCTTCACCACTCCGTATGGCGGCAAATACTTTATGTATACGGAGATACAGTAGAAACGCCATTATTGCTGCGGAAAGCGAACATTACTGCGAAAGCATTTTATGCGTGTAAAGATACAGCAGAAACCGTAAGAAAAAGAAAAAATAAATAAAGCGAAAGCGGAGCCGGCTCATTGCGAGCCGGCTCCGCTTTTGCTTTGTTTCATTATAAGAGAGGAAATCCGAAACTTTCGTGTAGAAAGCGGACATGATCATTTCTACTGGCAATCAGAAGCGTATATTTATAAGGTTGGAGAGTGGCTTTGCAGTTTTCGAAGGGCCATGGAAAGATGCCTTCGGCAGGGCTTTCTCCAGCGAAAGCGGTAGACGGGCACATATTCTGTGAATTTAGGGACGCGCTCCGGCATTTCCGGGAAAGCCGTACCGGATTCCATGTCCTGTGCGGAATCGGGAGCCTGCTTCCGGCATCGCCCGCGCAGATAATAGACTGCCAGCTGCCCGGAGAAGGGGAATGCATGAATGGAAAACAAAAGATGTCTGTCTCTGGGCGTGCCGGAGAAGACAACGATTTTGCAAGCCGTCCGATCATAAGCATAATTATAAATTCCAATTTCTTTCAGAGCGGCTTCCGCGTCATCGAGCATATCTAAAGCAAGCGCGCGAATATCTCTCCCAAGTGTTTCTATACCGTTCATTGTCTGCGCCTCCATGGGAGCCGGCTCATCACGAGCCGGCCCGTGTTTTTACTGTATTTTTTGGTGAAATCCGAACCATCCGGTTTAAAATCTGGCGCAGTCATTACTGACGATTCTGGAAGTAGTTTGCAGCTGTGAAACCTGCTGTTACTGTGGAAGCTGCGCATGTCCGCCATGCAGCCGCAGCTGTAGATCTCTGGAGACGTTCCATCTCAGCGTTGTGCTCGTCATATACGATCTGGTTCATAGCTTCTTTGATCGTATCTGCACGGCCCTGACGAACGACCTCGTAGATCTGTTCGAGTGTTCTCGGGAATGTGTATTCGAGGCCGACCGGGCAGTAGCCGTAGTTGTTGTAATGTGCTGCAAGTTCCTGTCCGATCTCTTCCATTCGTTTTACAGACTCATCAACTGTTTTTTTTGCATTATCAACTTTGCTTGAGTGGCTCAGGACCATACAAAGACCGATCACAATCAGCGCAACTGCAATGAAGAGGGAAGCGCCTCCTGTATTTACTCCGATGATTCCCAGAAGACCTCCGATGACCAGAAAGATGATTCCCCAGGTTTTACCTGCTTTGCTGATCGGTCTGCTGTTGACTGCAACAAGGTTATCAAGCCGGTCAAATTCATCGTAAGCTGCTTTCTTCTGTGAAAAGTATGCGTACATATTCTGAAGTTCGTTTAAAGTCTGTTCTCTTGTTGCTCCGTAGTATTCAGTGTTCATCATTTTATTTTCCTCTCTTTCGTGATTTGTTTTTTGTTTGTTGTTTAACTGTTGACTGTATTGTAAACAATCGGTTCTGCAGATTTGTTTCGCAAAGCGATCTCATTGTGCGAAAACGGACAGCGAGCTGCACAATAAAAAAGCCTCCGGAGCATCCGGAGGCGGTGATACGGGTTGCGAGCTGCGACAGCTGAAACAGAAAATCCCAGCCGCAAGCAGCTTATTTTGTGAGCTTTTCGAAATCTTCGCTGTAACTCGAGGAAGACTGATAGACACGGTAGAGATAGAAGTTTTCTTCCGACAGCGCATAGCTTGTCACTTCTTCCATCAGATAGCCGACCGGGTCGTCCGAAGCCAGATACTGCAGGACAAAGAAGTCAAAGTCATCTTCTTCGCGCAGGGTCGGGAAGCCGCATTCGAAGAGGATCTCGTTCAGCCGTGCAACGGTAATCTCGTTTTCCGGCGTGAGGTCCGCTTCTGACGCAAAGAATAAAAGGAAGCAAAGGAGTGTTGTGCGGTCGATATCAAGCGTGCCCTTGATATATTTGCGCAGCGTGTTTTCGCCGGAACGGTTTCTCTGATAGCCCCTTCCGGAACCGCTCAGGGAGTAGATCTCGTCCATTGCTTCTTCATCTTCTTCCAGCTTTTCTTCCAGCTGTGCGATCAGCGCTGCATCATCATCTGACTGATAGGTTTTTGGATCGTACCGGCGCAGATAATCGGCCAGCGTGTGTTTTGCAGAATCCGGAAGTGCGGAAGGATTGCCGTAGTATTCAAGCAGGACCTGCATCCAGTCCAAGGAAACATATTCGAAATAAAAATAATTGAAGGCATCAAAGATCTCACCGCAGGAAAGATCCGCCTGCAGAAGAAACGCTTTCGCTTCTTCCGCTGTATGTTTCTTTCGCTTCAGCTGGGAAATGCCTTTAAAAACGACGAGCTCCGAAAAAGCGTCTTCCACAGCAATCCCTTCTTTTAATGCACCGGTGTATTGTCCGATGCGAGAGAGCAGCATGTAATAGAGATATTTGCAGAAATAATAACGCGTCTTTTCGCGGACGGGGCTGAACGCCTCAACATTCGCATAAAGAAAATCGGAAAAGGCCGCTTCGCCGCGGATGATATTGATGATCTTCTGTTCCACAAGCCGTGTGAGGTGCTTCGTTTCCATCGCACCGTCTTCGTCTTCGGAGCCTTCCTGAATATAGCGGGCGAGCTCCGGCATGGAGATCGTCGAACCTTTAAAGAACGTATTTTCAGAATCCACCTGATCGCGGAAGAGCGAGCAGATATCCTGAAGTTTCAGCCATTCCTCATAGGAAAGATGATTGGAGAACGCGTAGATCAGGCCGGCCTCCCAGAGACTTCGCGCATAAAGACGCGCGCAGCCGGCTTCCTGCAGTTTTGCATTCAGCTCATCCAGCGAATATCCGCGCACAAATCCGAGCGCGATGATCCGGTAGCGGATCGGCACGTTTTTCACCCGGCTGACATCAAAACTCATGCTCTCCTCGAGCATCTGCGCGCCGGTTGCATCCGACAGGATCTCATCGATCATCGTATCAAAAACGGTATGTTTTTCCATTATCAGGCCTTCCTTTGGTTATTTGAATACACTGGTCTCAGTAATATCGATCTTGCTTAATACGGGGCTGTTCCGGTAAGCGTTCTTGAAAGTTTCCAATACTTTTTCATCGTTCAGCCCGAGATTCTGATTATAAATCATTGTAAACTTTATCGCCCGTGCAGATGTTGATTTTGCAAAGGAAATACCAAGACGCTCACGATCTGTGTTCCCATCTTCATTAATATCAAAATAGATCAATATAGAATAAATATCTCCGTCTGACAGAGGTTTTTCGAATTGACTGAAAAGTTTTTCTTCGAATTGTATGTGATCATCTATAATGGTCTTTTTATTGACATCGAAGAACCAGAATTTCGCACTCACACCGGTACTGTTTTCTTCAAAAGTAGCCTTGCCACCGTTTTCTTCGGCAAATTTTTTCATGTCGGTTTTGATCTGCTCGTCATCCGGGTAGATGGATTCGAACATTGTCGGCAGAGCAACGGCATCCAGACTGGTGAAAGAATCCTCGTTTTCGTCTTTCAGATAAATTGCATCCAGTGTTCCGTTGCTGTCGAGTTTTTCACGCATAGAGATGATCAGAAAATCCATGAACGGTGTTTTTGTGTCAAACAGGAAGTCACGAATCTCAATCTCGCCGGACTCGCTTAGCCGGGTTAATGTCTCCAGAGGGATTCTGGCGATCGGATGATTTTCAAAGGTAAGATATGCATAGGTATCGCCATTCGAAATCGCAGTCGAGGCTAATTCTTTCACATCGGGAACGTTGAATTTGTAAATAGCTGTAGATAGTGTACTGGAATCCGGATTCCAGGAGAATAAATCTGTGTCGATAGGGCTGTACAGGTTTTCCCATTTTGTCTTGATCGCAAAAGGTGCAGACCCATAAGCGCAGAGGAGCTCTGCGGTCTCCCGGAACACATCCTCTTTTCTGAGTTTCAAAACGAAAGTGGAATCGTCGTATTCCATCAGGCCAAAAGCATAAGGAATCTGAAGCGCATCCAGACGCTCTTTGAAAGCGATCATATTGTGTGCCCAGGCACCCTTTGTTTCTTTGGTGGCGTTGTAGAAAGAGTACTGCAGCAGATAATACTGCTCCCTGATCTCTGTTTCGTTCACCTGATTTTCGCCAAAGATCCAGCTGGATTCCTTCTGCTCCCAGTCAACCACGGGCTCCGCAGCAACGTTGAAACCGGAAACCGAGGCCGGATGCGTCAGGGTATAGTTCAGTACATCCAGATAATTTCCCTCCAGATCACAATTGATCAGATAGAAGGACCGTCCGTCTCCGCAGCTGACACAGAAATCATAGAAATACTGGTTCACGTTTTCGGCAAAAAGATCGTAAAACACAAGAAAATCTTCACCGCTGCGGAACAGAATCTTATCGTATTGTTCGTTGAACGTTTTTGCTGCATTTTCGGATAATGCAATCTTGAAATACCGATAGTCACCGTTTTCCGGAAGATTATATTTCTCCCGTTCCAGACCCTCGATCTGTCCGTTTAACAGTTCAACACTAGCAAGATCCTCTCTGGCAACAGCAACGGCGTCTGTCTGTACCTGTTCAAGACTATTGTTTTCCTTTACCAGATACAGATCATAAGCCCGGGACAGATAGGCTCTTGTTGCTCTGGCGGGATCGTGACCGGCAAGCACTTCGACCGGAAATTCCATCCGGATCTTATCATCCTGTTCTTCCCATAAATAATTATTTTTGCCGGCGAATATCTCCAGACGTTCTCTAATCACTTCTTTCGAATAATTGTAATCCTGTGCACTCAGCCCTTCGTCCATATACAGCCAGACAACGTCGGTGTCGATATTTTTGAAACGAAGCTCCGTCCGGCGCGGCAGATAGTAGAGCAGACCGGCAGCGATGGCAGCGACAAGGACGGCAGCGATTACGATCAGGACGATTGCTTTTTTGCTGAGCTTTTTCTTTGGCTCATCTCTCTTTTCCGGATAAACCGCCTCAATCGAGGCAAGGTACTCTTCGGTATCTGCATACCGTTCGCCCGCTGAAAGGGAAAGACCTTTTGTGATCAGCTTTTCCGTTTCTGCAGGAACCTCCGGGTTCAGCCGGCTGACCGGCTCGAGCTCGTCCATCAGGATCCGCTGGAGGGAATCCTCCGGATCTTTTCCGGTCAGACAGTAGTAGAGGGTTGCGGAAAGGGAATAGACATCCGCCCGCGGGTCAAGCTCGCCCTTGAGGTTATACATCTCCGGCGCGGCATAGCTGCGCTTGCAGATCATGGTAAAACTTTTTTCCGCCGCGTTATAGGACATCGCCGCGCCGAAATCGATCAGACAGAAAGAGCCGTCTTCCAACATCATGATGTTATCCGGGCTGATATCCCGGTGAACCAGGCCGGCTTTGTGCACGCGGCCGAGTGTCTGCATCAGCGGTTTGATGCGGGCAAACAGCGTTTCCGCGTCCATCGGACCGTTTTTCTTTACATAGTCTTTCAGGGTCGTGCCTGTCAGAAATGACATGACGATATAGGCGGTTCCGTTATCTTCGAAATAGTCGTTGACGTGAACGATACCGTTTTCAGAAGAGAAGTCGCTTAAGATGCGGGCTTCTTTTAAAAATTTCTGTTTTTCTTTTTCAAACCGTTCTTCCGCGGATTCGTCGGTCAGAAAAATCTCATTGGAATCCTTGGTATTACGGCCCATATAGTCCCGGCAGAAAAATTCTTTGATCGCGACTTTCAGTCCGATCCGTTCATTTTCACCGGCATATGTGATCCCGAAGCCGCCTTCGCCGATCACTTCCCGGATCGCGTAGCGGTCGTCGAGTATGGTTCCGTTTTCAAGAATATAAGTCTTTCCGTTCATAATGGTCTGTCGTTATTCGTAGAGAGCTAAAACATTACCTGTATTTAAAAAGCATAACTTTTCACATTAAAATAAATATACTAAAAGAAAGAAACATGGTCAAGGCGAGGGCAGGAGCTTACGCCCCTGCCCTCGCGGTTCTGATATGACTTCTGACTGTGTCCTTTTTGTACGCCTTTTCTGTTTTGTATACTTTATTTGTCATCTTGCTGTCTTCGCTTCAAAGAATTTACGGCAGGTATACATATCCGAGGAACTTTCCGTTGTATTGTGTAAGTTTTCCGGTGATATCGGATTTGCTGACCTTTGCGATCCGGCAGTATCCGTTTGCTGCGCCGCAGCCCCATCCTTTGCATCCGCCTTCGCTGATGTATACAGTGTTTCCGCTGACTTTTTCAATGACCAGTACGTGGTTTGCATAGCATGCGAGGGCTCGTCCGCGGATCGTCTGTCCTCGTTTGAATTTGACAGTTGCGTATGCGCTCTTGTACCACTGCTGCGGTCCGTAGATCGCGACTGACTTTCCGGTAAGCTGCTGCACGCGGCATGCTGCGAACCAGGTGCATCCGACGTCGGAGTATGCAATGTTAGAGTTCTTCGTAGAGTACGGTGCTTTGTTGATATCAATGCTGATGCCGCCCGTTCCGTTTCCGTAGATCGTGCGTCCGGTTACTTTAAAGGTCTTTGTTCCGGAGTAGATCGGGGAGCCGTTCTGCACCTTGCAGAATCCACGGTATTCATACGTTGCGTTTGCTTCCAGCTTGAAGTTTACTTCCTTGCCGGAGCCGATGATGTAATAGCTCTTAAGTGTTTTGCTGACGCCGTAGGATTTGGAAACGTTATCTGTCTTGGTTGTCCATTTCGCGGCACCTTTCTTTCGGATCTGAATACCACACTGTGCGACGTAAAGCTTACTCGGGTTAGATGTCGAAAAGTCGACACGTGCCTGCGATACGGAAATGTTGCTCGCGCTGATCGAGGTGATCGACGGGTTTGTGGCGGCCATCGTCGGCTGGGCGATTCCTGCCAGGGTTGTCAGTGACATGAGCAGTCCTAAGAGCAGACCTGCAATTTTTTTGATTCCTGTTAATTTCGTAGTCATGTTTTTATCCTCCTTGGAAATTTCTGTTTTGTTCTTGATGGGCTCATTATAAAAAACGCAATTTGCAGATTTGTTTTTGATCGTTTTAGAGGTATACATGCCAGCGATTTTCTTCGCAAGAAACGATAATCCATTTTGCGTCCAGGTGTTTTTTGAGGTAAGCGCGTCAGAACTTTTCTTCGCATCTGCAGTAAAAAAGTAAACCTTGACAGGGGAAAGAAACGCATGATATCTTGCATTCAAACTTCAAAAAAACGAATAAAAGTAAACAGATGAATCGGCAGCAAAAGCTGCCGGCACATTTGAGATCTCTGATAGAACCTTTATTCATTCCAAGTGTAAAAATTTAACGTTTGTGTATAGAAAATCCGCTGTAAACAAAGTTTACAGGCGTTATTTTTCGCTGAAATTTACGGAAACTATATATGCAAAAAAATAAATAAAATAATTGGCGAAAAATACTACCATTTTTGGCATGTATACAAAGGGGAATATAAAAATATTTAATAACCAAATAAAACAATATAAAAACGTCTATACACAATCGTTAATTTTTGACACCTGACTTAGATAGCTATGGCAATTATTATTACGTATCCATCTGCAATAGAGTACTGGCTGCTTGAAAAGGGAATAAGAGTTCCCTTTTACCGGCATGCCTTGGATGCGCGCGTGAAAACGAAAAGCGTGTTTGCTGAAACATTCAGCAGACAGGATCAGCTTTATGCACCGGACCAGTTTTCGTTTTGCCTGCCTCTTCATCTCGGCGTTCCGAAAAGCGCGATGCGGGAGGAAACGGATTCACTGAAGATGCATCTGCTTTCGGAACATTTACCGGATAACAGTTTTGTTGAAGTGGCAGCCGGCGTATATGTTTGTTCGCCTGAATTGTGTTTTCTTCAGGCTGCCCGGGACCTGTCACTTCATGAGCTGGTGCTTCTGGGTAATGAGTTGTGTGCAATTTATAAACGTGACCCGTACAGCCCCTATAATCAAAGCAGAAGAGATATGTTAATGACAAAAAAATCCCTTAATAAATTTCTGGATGGAGCAAAAGACATCAAAGGGGTGAAGAATGCAAAACGTGCGGCACAATATATTCTGGAAAGAGCAAATTCGCCAATTGAAGCAAGGCTTGCAGTTCTGGCAGCTCTGCCGTTTCGTTATGGCGGATACGGACTGAAAAACACTTTGCTCAATTATTTTGTGAGAATGACACCGAAGGGGGCAGAGCACTTAGGAAGAACGTCCTGCTGCTGTGATATGGTATGGAAAGAAGAAAAAGTGGTTCTGGAGTATGACAGTAATCTGAGCCATCTTGATATTGATCAGCATTTTTATGATAAGAAAAGAAGCACTGCGCTTACCTTCTCCGGATATAAAGTCATCAGCGTTACCGCTGAGCAGATCAGAGATTTTCGAGGCATCGAGCAGTTATTTCTTTCCGTGCGGAATGCAGTCGGGTTAAAGAACAGAAAGGATATCGTTCAGAAATATTTTGAGCTCCGTCGGGAAGTCATCCAAAGGATTATGTTTACGGAATTCATCTGAAAAAACAAAATAACGAGGAAAAAACAGGTGTCAAACAGAAAGCGGGATGATACAATAACTGGTAATGGAAAAAAGAGCGAGAACACATGCCGTGATCGTGTTGAGCGTACTGATACTCCTGATCTCTTTCTTCTCTTCCGTGAGTTTTGGAATCTTTGCGGAAAGGACAGAAGGCAGAGAGGGAGTTCTTGTTGAGAACGGCGGTGTGAAAACAAATACATATCGCGAGACTGACGAGGCGGCGGAAAAAAGCGGCTCTGTTTCTGAAACGGACGAAACAGATCCGGAGGTCGTCACGGATGTCCCGACCGGAGTCTTTACGGAAAATGTTTATATCGCGGACGGAACCGACACCCGTCTGGGCAAAGGGGCTTTGGAAAATAAAACCGGGCTTGCCAAATGCATTTCAAACGGCCGTTGGATTTATGTAGAAGACGGTATCTTCCGCCAGGTGACCGGCGTTGTCCGGAGCATCGATAACGGCAAACAGTTTTATGTGGAAAATGGATATCTTTCTAACGTGACAGGAATCGTACCCCGCCTTTTAGACGGAATCGAGGTCTATGTAGAAAACGGCGTTTTTCGTGAGGCAACCGGAATCGCAGAGCGCCTTTCAGATAAGGCAAAGCTTTATGTTGAGAACGGCGTTGTTCAAAGATATACCGGCTACACGACTGAAATCGGCAAAGAAGAGAAACTGGTCTATTGTAAAAACGGCGAAGAAATCCCTGTGAAAAGAACATTTACCGGAGTTCTGAACGGAAAGAAATACAGCAACAGTGTTCTTGTGGAGGAGTTTCAGACGCAGGACTGGATCCGCCTGATGGATGAGGCATATGCAGCAGATCGCGTGCAGGTACGGAACGGAACGCTTTCAAAAGAAAAATGGAAAACACTTCGCGAAGCGATGAAAGTATATCAGGATGTTACGACATCTTACGGATTTGTCGCGCTGAATACAAAAACCGGTCTGACCGTTTCTTATAATTCGGATGTGATCTATGCGAGCGCGTCCACGATCAAAGCTCCTTACATCGCTGCAATCTGCAAGTATGACCTGGATGCGGTGAAAACCCGTGAAGGGGACATCTACCGTGCACTGCAGTTTTCCGACAATATTGCATATGGCGGTCTGTTCCTGACGTATGGCACCGAACCGATCTATACCTTTGCGAAAGAAGCGGATTCCGCGTTCGTTCTGGATGAATTCGGATATACCAGTATGATGGTGAAGGATCTTGCGAAACTCTGGGCTCCGATGAAAGAGTATCTTGACAGTGACGGAAAAAATGTCAGCCTGCTGAAAGATAATCTGCTGATCCATACAGCGGCGGACGGAAAAACGTTCCGCGACTATTATAAAAAAGGATGGTGGGAGCAGACCCCTACGCTGGCCGGCGTTTATAACTGCGCAGGCAGCGGCGATGACTGGATCTACGCGGTGATGAGCAATCATCCGGACATGTTCGGTCTTCCGCAGGAAGGGCAGGAGGTTCTGATCAGCGCGCTCTCTGAAGTGATTCATTAACAGCTCTTCGGCTGCTTCCGGCAGCCGGAAAGGATTCAAAATGTCCCGGAAATTTGGAATATTATTACTGATTCTGACACTGGCGGTTTCTTCGCAGACCGTTCCTACGTTTGCGTCCGCAGCTGAGGAAACTCCGGCAGAACCGGCTTATGCGACCGGCGTATATAAAGTGGACGGAGTCTATCAATATTATGAAGACGGCGTTTTCTCGAAAAAGTCCGGCGTCGCGATCTGCATTTCCAACGGAAAACAGGTATATGTCAAAAACGGGATCTTCACACAGAAAACCGGTGTTGCAAAGCGCATCTCCGACGGAACGTTTGTCTATGTCTTGAACGGATTTTTCCGAAAGGCAACCGGCCTGGCTACGCGCTTTTACGATGGAAAGATCGTGTATGTCAAAAACGGGATTTTCAAAAAAGCGACCGGCCTTGCAAAACATCTCACGGACAAAAAATGGTACTACGTAAAGAACGGAGTATTCAAAAAAGCAACCGGCCTGGGACAGCGCATATCTGATGGAAAATGGTTTTATGTCAGGAAGGGCATTTATACAAAGACCTCCGGTTACACGACCGCGATCAACAATTATAAAACCATCGTATATTTTAAAAACGGGAAAAAGATCAAAAGTAAGAAACTGTTTACCGGTATGTACCGTGGAAGAAAATACAGCCGGAATCAGCTGGTGGAAAATTTTAAAACGGCGGACTGGCTCACCTTTTTGAACTCTGTCGGCAGCGCCGCGAAACTGGAGATCAAAGGCGGAAAGATTTCGGACGCACAGAGAAAGCAGCTGGAAGCTGCGATGGAAGGATATCGCAAGAAAACAACATCCTTCGGTTTCGTTGCAATCAATACGGAAACGGGTCTGGTGATCTCTTATAATCCGGATCAGATTTATTCTTCGGCATCGACGATCAAGGCTCCCTACGTCGCCGCCCTTTGCAAATATCACGCAAAAGGAATTGCAGGCAGGAAGAATGATATTTATCAGACACTGATGTTTTCCAGCAACGCACACTACGAGGCGCTGGTGAAAACCTACGGCCTGACGCCTGTGATCAATTTCGGAAATGAAGTCGGAGTTAGAATCTCTTTTGCGGACGTGCCGTATACCAGTTACTCGCCCAGAGATCTGGCAAGACTCTGGTGCGCGATGAAGGCGTACATTTCAAGCAATGATGAGAATGTCGATCTGTTTAAAAAGAATCTTCTGAGACACACAGACAGCAATCATAAACTGAGAGACTATTATAAAAAAGGCTGGTGGAGACACAGCGCTGCGCTGAAAGGTGTCTATAACTGCGGCGGTGCCGGCAAGGACTGGATCTACGCAGTGATGAGCAATCACCCGGATACACAGGGACTGCCGGAAGCAACGCAGGATGCGCTGATCACAGCGCTGTCGAAAGCTATAAGATAATAATAAAAAAGAGTCAGAAGTATTTTCTTTACTGCGGCCTGCGCCGGAGCAGATTTTCCCGAGTGCGCGTGTCAGCGCCAACGAGGGAAACATCTGTCCGGATATAGCTGGCAGCAGAGAATACTTCTGACTCCTTGAATTTGTAACTAGTTCGCTTTCGTCTCGCAGTAGATGCAGCGGTAGACCCGCTTTTCTTTATCTGTCAGGCGGAAGACGTGCTTCAGCTCCTGCTCCACAGAAGTGATGCAGCGCGGGTTCTTACATTTGATGACATCGGTCAGGATTTCCGGAAGTTCCGGGGTCCTTTTTTCTACCAGGATGCCGTTTTTAATAATATTCACGGTGGCATCCGGATCCACATATCCGATCAGATCCAGATCAACCGGGATGTCGGCATCGATCTTGATGATATCCTTTTTCCCCAGCTTTTTGCTGTGCACGTTTTTGATGATCGCGATGGAGGCATCTAACTGATCCAGACCCAGCAGCTCGTAAAGCATCATGCCTTTGCCTGCAGAAATATGGTCAATAACAATTCCGTTTTGAATCGAATCTACATTCATAGTGTTCCTGCCTCCTTTAATAACATTAAGATCAGAGCCATCCGCATATATTTGCCGTTTAATACCTGTTTGAAGTAGCAGGCTCTCGGGTCGTCATCGACGGCCACGCTGATCTCATTGACACGCGGCAGCGGGTGCATGATAACCAGATCACGTTTTGCTTCACGCAGTTTTGACGGGGTCAGGATATAACTGTCTTTCAGACGGAGATAATCTTCCTCGTTGAAGAAACTTTCTCTCTGTACGCGTGTCATGTAGAGCACATCGAGTTCCGGCATCGCCTCTTCCAGGTCGAAGGTCTGCTTATACGGAATGTTGTTTCTCTTTAACACGTCGTTCTTTACATAGCTCGGAAGCTTCAGTTCATTCGGGGAGATCAGGACGAAACGGATGTCCTCGTAGCGGGACATGGCGTTGATCAGGGAATGAACCGTGCGGCCGAATTTCAGGTCGCCGCAAAGGCCGATGGTCAGTCCGTCAAAACCGCCTTTTTCACGGTAGATGGTCAGCAGGTCGGCCATGGTCTGCGTCGGATGGCAGTGGCCGCCGTCGACGGCATTGATGATCGGAACACCGGTATTGTTGGAAGCGACAAGTGCCGCGCCTTCTTTTGGATGGCGCATCGCGATGATATCCGCATAGCAGCTGACAACTTTGATCGTATCAGCAACGCTTTCTCCTTTTGCTGCGGAGGAGGATCCGGCATCCGACATGGAAATGACATGTCCGCCGAGCTCGTACATTGCGGCTTCAAAACTCAGTCTCGTTCGGGTCGAAGGTTCGAAAAATAAAGTCGCCAGTTTTTTACCTTCACACACATGGCTGTAGCGCTCCGGTGAGGCGATGATATCCTGCGCGGTCGCGATCAGTTCATCGATCTCGCTGAGCGAAAGATCTAAAATATCAATTACACTTCTCATGATTTTATCCAGCTTTCATCTGATGGGTTGTTGCGGAATGCGATCAGGCGTTCCTTGTCTTCCGGTTTGATATAGCCGTTTTCTGCAGCGGTTTCAACGATGCAGTCAAAATTGGTCAGGGAGTAGTTGGTAACGTTTGCTTCTGCCATACGGTCCAGACCTTTCTGCATGCCGTAGGTAAAGATGGAAACGATGCCAAGAACATCCGCGCCTGCTTCGCGAAGTGCGGTTACCGCGTCGATCGCGCTGCCGCCGGTGGAGATCAGATCTTCCACAACAACGACTTTCTGGCCCGGCTCGAGCTTTCCTTCGATCTGGTTCTGACGGCCGTGGTCTTTCGATCCGCTGCGGACATAGCCCATCGGAAGGCCGAGGATGTGTGCGGTGATTGCAGCATGTGCAATACCTGCGGTTGCAGTTCCCATCAGGACTTCCGCTTCCGGATAGTGTGTCTGAATCAGCTCCATCAGACCTTTTTCCACGTGGGTGCGGACTTCCGGTGCTGTCAGCGTCAGGCGGTTGTCACAGTAGATCGGGCTTTTGATCCCCCTTGCCCAGGTGAACGGCTCTTCCGGACGAAGAAAGACAGCCTGGATCTTTAATAAGTCGGTTGCTATCAGTTTATTTAATTCCATAATGCAAGCTCCTTTAATAGTGTTCATGTATTAAAAAGCAGGTATGCGCGAGATACCTGCTTTTATTCAATTATCCGATAAACTCTCTGCAGCATCTTTCGTAAGCTGCAACAGGATCTGCTGCTGCGGTGATCGGACGGCCGACGACAATGTAGTCGGAACCGTTCAGCCGTGCCTGCTCCGGTGTCATGATCCGCTTCTGGTCATCCGCTGCACTGTCAGCAAAGCGTACACCCGGCGTTACCGTCAGGAACTCCGCGCCGCAGGCTTCATGCACTTTTCCTGCTTCCTGCGGGGAGCAGACAACGCCGTCAAGGCCTGCTGCTTTTGCATTCTTTGCATAGTGGATGACGACTTTATCGATCGGTTCTTTGATCAGAAGATCGTTCTCGAGCGCCGCCTGGTCGGTGGATGTCAACTGTGTGACCGCGATCAGCAGCGGACGGGTTCCGTCCGGACGGGTCAGTCCCTCCAGGGCAGCCTCCATCATGGCGATCGTTCCGCCGGCATGGAGGTTGCAGATATCAACATCCAAAGCGGAGAGTACCGCCATCGCTTTCTTTACAGTATTCGGAATGTCGTGCAGCTTCAGATCCAGGAAGATCTTGTGTCCGCGCTGCTTGATCTGTCGGACGATATCCGGGCCTGCGCCGTAAAAGAGCTCCATTCCGATCTTTACAAACGGTTTTTTATCTGTAAAACGATCCAGAAACGCCAGTGTTTCTTCCGCGGACGGAAAATCACAGGCAACGATTACATCTTTTCCCATATTTAAGCCACTCCTATGATATCTTTGATATTTTCTATTCTATATAAATCCAGGACATCAGGCAATGCATTTATGATATCCGGGCAGGCTGTCGGATTTACGAGGTTTGCAGCTCCGACCTGTACGGCCGTTGCGCCAGCCATCATCATTTCCAGCACATCTTCCGCTGTAGAAACACCGCCCATGCCGACAACCGGAATATTGACGGCCTTGCTGACCTGATAAACCATGCGC
Source organism: uncultured Parasporobacterium sp. (assembly GCA_964579345.1). Taxonomy (GTDB): domain Bacteria; phylum Bacillota; class Clostridia; order Lachnospirales; family Lachnospiraceae; genus RGIG5612. Next base: position 2,951 of record CAZOHB010000009.1, on the reverse strand, counting down.
ACTGCGACCGGGAAAATCGCCGGTCCGGAAAGTCCGCCGGTCGTATTTGCAAGCAGGGGCCGCTGTGTTTTCAGATTGATCCGCATGCCGAGCATCGTGTTGATCAGACTGACTCCGTCAGCGCCGGCATCTTCGCAGGCTTTTGCCATGGATACGATATCGGTCACATTCGGCGTCAGCTTTACGATCACCGGTTTGTGCGTTACTTCTTTCACTGCACGGGTCACACTTGCGGCAGCGGCCGGATCGGTTCCGAAACTCATGCCGCCTCCGTGGACGTTCGGGCAGCTGATATTGATCTCAAGCCAGCCGACCTGTTCCTCTTTGTCCAGAAGCTCACTGGTATATACATAATCTTCCACGGAAAAACCGCTGATATTTGCCATGACCGGTTTGTGGAATTTTTCTTTCAGTTTCGGCAGTTCTTCGGAAATGACTTTTTCCACGCCCGGATTCTGCAGACCGACGGCGTTCAGCATGCCGCTGCTGCATTCCGCGATACGCGGAGTAGGATTTCCGAAACGCGGATCTTTTGTCGTTCCCTTAAAGGAAAAGGTGCCCAGACAGTTAATGTCATAAATATCGGCAAATTCGTATCCGAAGCCGAAGGTTCCGGAGGCGGGAATGACCGGGTTGTCCAGAGTAATTCCACAAAGGTCTACGCTTAATCTTCCCATAAGATCTCCTCCTTTCTGAGAACAGGACCGTCTTTGCAGATTCGCTTGTATCCGGTGATGGTCTTGCAGCTGCATCCCATGCATGCACCGAAGCCGCAGCCCATTCGCTCTTCAAAACTGAACTGGCCGGAAGTCGCTGCCTTGGAATAAACCGCTTTCAGCATCGGTTCCGGACCGCAGGTGTAAACATAGCTGTAGTCTTCCGGCATTGCGTCGGTCACAAAGCCCTTTTTACCAAGGCTTCCGTCAACGGTTGTCACGATTACCCGGCAGCCGAGCGACTGAAAGTTGACCGGATAAAAAATCTCGGAGGCTGTATTTATTCCGAGGATGACTGTGACCTGTTTCTGCTCGAAACGAAGACGTTTCGCAAGAAGATACATCGGCGGAATGCCTGCACCGCCGCCGATCAGAAGCGGTTTGTCTCCGGAGACGGATGTGTCATAGCCGTTTCCGAGTCCGGTCAGTGCCTGCACCTGATCTCCCGGCTTCATTTCAGAAAGGACTTTTGTTCCCTTGCCCACGACTGCATAGACGATAACCACGGCTCCGGCCCTGTAGTCGCAGACGGAGATCGGACGCCGGAGATAAAAGCCGTCGATCTTCAGGTTGATAAACTGTCCCGGTAATTGGACATCCAGATCCGGATGCTCCAGGACCATCTCCCACATCTTTCCTGTTAATTGCGTATTTTTTCTGACTGTCAGTATTAAATCCTGCATGATCCCTCACTTTTTCTAAATAAAAACGGCAGGCCGGCAGAGAGACTGCCGGCTGCCGCAGCCTGAAAATTACATGTCGATCGTGGAGATCGTAAGGGTCGTCTCTTCCAGAACATCCAGGAGTACGCGTACGGTATCCAGGGAAGTGAAGAGAGTGACATTGTTTTCGGTTGTCATCTGACGGATCTGTCCGCCGTCGCTGTCATTGGACATATCTCCGGCAGCACGTGTGTTGATTACGTATGCCAGATGTCCCTGACGGATCGCTTCCGGAATATCATTGCTTCCGTCGCTGATCTTCTCCAGAACATGGGTGCGGATTCCGTTTTCCTTCAGGAAGGCAGCGGTTCCGGCGGTTGCCTGGATATTGAAGCCGAGGTTATAGAAACGGCGGATCAGCGGCAGGGCTTCATCTTTGTCATCGTTGGCAATCGTTGCGAAGACGGTTCCGTAATTTCTCAGACGAATGCCGGCTGCCTGAAGTGCCTTATAAAGCGCGCGGTTCAGCTTGTCATCGTATCCGATCGCTTCGCCGGTGGACTTCATTTCCGGTGACAGATAGTAGTCCAGACCTTTCAGCTTGTTGAAGGAGAATACCGGTACCTTTACATAGAAGCGCTTTTTCTCTTCCGGATATAACTGGAAGATGCCCTGTTCTTTCAGGGATTTTCCAAGGATGACTTCAGTCGCGATATCTGCCAGCGAGTAGCCGGTTGCTTTTGAAAGGAACGGTACGGTACGGGAGGATCTCGGGTTTACTTCAATGATATAAACGTTCTCATCTTTATCGACGATGAACTGGATGTTGAAGAGTCCGATGATGCCGATACCGAGTCCGAGTGCTTTCGCGTACTGAAGGATGATTCCCTTTACTTTATCGGAAACACTGAAGGTCGGGTAAACGCTGATGGAGTCACCTGAGTGGATACCGGTACGCTCAACGAGTTCCATGATACCCGGGATAAAGACGTCGGTTCCGTCACAGATACCGTCAACTTCAAGCTCTTTTCCGCGGATGTATTTATCAACGAGGACCGGTTTGTCTGCATCGATCTCAACAGCGGTCTTCAGGTAGTGACGAAGCTGTTCTTCGTTGGAAACGATCTGCATCGCACGGCCGCCTAATACGAAGGACGGGCGTACAAGAACCGGATAGCCGATTTCTTCTGCAACTTTTACGCCGTCTTCGATACGGGTGATCGCCTGGCCTTTCGGCTGCGGAATATGGAGCTCTTCGAGTACTTTCTCAAAGATGTCACGGTCTTCTGCGCGCTCGATCGCTTCGCAGCTGGTGCCGATCAGTTTTACGCCTCTGTCCATCAGCGGCTGTGCCAGGTTGATGGCGGTCTGTCCGCCGAGCGTTGCGATAACACCCTGCGGCTGCTCGAAATCGATGATCGCCATAACATCTTCGGTCGTCAGCGGCTCAAAGTAAAGTTTATCCGCAGTTGTATAGTCTGTGGAAACCGTTTCCGAGTTGTTGATGATAATGATCGCTTCGTAGCCGCAGCGCTTGATCGTCTGTGCTGCATGGACGGAGGAATAGTCGAAT